>NZ_JBSHML010000021.1:0-78077 GCF_053645335.1 Dietzia sp. NPDC055340
GGCCCGGGCATCTGCCCGGGCCCTTCCGCTATTTCGGTTGTGCCCCCGAAGGGAATCGAACCCCTGACCTTTGGTACCGGAAACCAACGCTCTATCCCCTGAGCTACGAGGGCGGGATACCGGCCGTGGAGACCGGAGGCGGCTCTCGGGCCCACCGCGTGGGTGGCACCTCTCGAACAGCGAGACTGATCGTAGCACCGGTCCCGGAGAGCGGCCGCATCGGGCCCGCCCGGCAGGACCCGGGAGCGGTGACCGTGACGCCGATTCCCCCGACGACGTGCTGACACCTAGGATATGAAGACGTGACTCCCGCTGATCTCGCCGCCGTCATCCGAGCCGCCCTCATCACCGTCCTCACCGATCGCGGGGCCGATATCTCGCTCGTTCCGGAGACGGTGACGGTCGAGCGACCGCGCAATCCGGAACACGGTGACTACGCGACCAACATCGCGCTGCAGCTGGGCAAGAAGGTCGGCGTCGCGCCGCGTGACCTCGCAGGTGATCTCGCGACCGCGCTGGTCGCGGACGCGGGAATCGAATCGGCTGAGATCGCCGGGCCGGGTTTCCTCAATATCCGCCTCGACTCCGGTGCGCAGGGATCCCTGGTGTCCACCGTGCTCGCCAAGGGCGTCGACTACGGGGCGGGGGATGCGCTGTCCGGCCGCCGGGTGAACCTCGAGTTCGTCTCGGCCAACCCGACCGGGCCCATCCACCTCGGCGGAACCCGGTGGGCTGCTGTCGGTGACGCGCTGGGCCGGGTCCTCGAGGCATCCGGTGCCGAGGTCACCCGCGAGTACTACTTCAACGACCACGGCGCCCAGATCGATCGGTTCAGCACGTCGCTCGCCGCGGCGGCCAAGGGGGAGCCCACCCCCGAGGACGGCTACGCCGGTGCCTACATCGAGGACATCGCGGCCCGGATCGTCGCCGAGCACCCGGACGTGCTGGACAAGCCCGAAGCGGAGTCGTTGGAGATCTTCCGTTCCGTGGGGGTCGACATGATGTTCAGCCACATCAAGTCCTCGCTCGCGGACTTCGGCACGGTGTTCGATGTCTACACGCACGAGAACTCGATGTTCACCTCCGGCGCGGTCGATCGCGCCGTCGAGACCCTCAAGGGAAACGGCAACCTCTACGAGTCGGACGGGGCCTGGTGGCTGCGGTCCACCTCGTTCGGGGACGACAAGGACCGGGTGGTCCTGAAGTCCGACGGGAATGCCGCGTACATCGCCGGTGACATCGCGTACTTCCTCGACAAGCGGGAGCGCGGCTTCGACCTCTGCATCTACATGCTGGGGGCGGACCACCACGGCTACATCGCCCGCCTCAAGGCCGCCGCCGCCGCCCTCGGCGACGATCCGGCCACGATCGAGGTCCTCATCGGACAGATGGTCAACCTCGTCCGTGACGGCGCCCCGGTCAAGATGAGCAAGCGTGCCGGCACCGTCATCACCCTGGACGATCTCGTCGACGCCATCGGTGTGGACGCCGCCCGATACGCGCTCATCCGGTCCTCGGTCGACCAGACGATGGACATCGACCTGCAGCTGTGGGCCTCGGCCACGAACGACAACCCGGTGTTCTACGTCCAGTACGCGCACGCGCGCCTGTGCTCGCTGGCCCGTAACGCCGCCGACCTCGGCGTCACCGTCGAGGGTGCCGACATGGCGTTGCTGGTCGAGGACCGCGAGGGCGCGCTCATCCGCACCATCGGCGAGTTTCCGCGCGTGGTGGCCAGTGCCGCGGACCTCCGCGAGCCCCACCGTGTGGCGCGGTACCTCGAGGAGTTGGCAGCCGCCTACCACCGGTTCTACGACACCTGCCGGGTGCTGCCGATGGGGGACGAGGAACCCGGACCGTTGCACGCCGCCCGCCTGGCCCTGAGTGCGGCCACACGACAGACGTTGGCCAACGGCCTGCGCCTGATCGGTGTCAACGCACCGGAGAAGATGTGAGCGCGCACCCCGCGGGCTCGCGGCACGAGTACCCGCACGCACCGGCCATCGGCGAGCGGCCCGGCGACGCCGACGCGCTCATGAACCTCGCCCCGGCGGTCTGGCCCCGGGGCGCCCGGCGTCGCGAGGACGGGGTCGTGGAGTTCGCCGGAGTCGCGGCATCGGAGCTCGCGGCCGAGTACGGCTCACCGCTGTTCGTGATCGATGAGGACGATTTCCGGTCCCGCTGTCGGGAGATGGCCGCGGCGTTCGGGGGAGCGGACCGCGTGCACTACGCCTCCAAGGCGTTCCTGTGCACCGAGGTCGCCCGCTGGGTCGCCGAGGAGGGCCTGAGTCTGGACGTGGCCTCGGGCGGCGAGCTCGCCATCGCACTCCGCGCCGGCTTCCCGGCCGAGCGGATCACGGTCCACGGCAACAACAAATCCGGTGACGAACTCCGCATGTCCGTGCGCAACGGTGTCGGCCATGTCGTGATCGATGCGATGTCAGAGATCGCGCTCCTCGACCGTATCGCGGCCGAGGAGGGGATCGTCCAGGATGTCTTCATCCGCGTGACCGTCGGAGTCGAGGCACACACCCACGAGTTCATCGCGACCGCCCACGAGGATCAGAAGTTCGGCTTCTCCCTCTCCGGCGGCGCCGCGATGGAGGCCGTCCGGGCCGTGTTCGCGGCACAGAACATCCGGTTGACCGGGCTGCACAGCCACATCGGCTCGCAGATCTTCGAGATTGACGGATTCGAACTCGCCGCCCGCCGCGTGATCGGGCTGCTCCGGGACATCGTCGACGAGTTCGGCGCCGAGCGGACCAGGCAGCTCGATCACCTCGATCTCGGAGGCGGCCTGGGGATCAGCTATGTCCCGTCGGACGATCCTCCGCCCGTCGCCCAGCTGGCCGCGTCGCTGACCGAGATCGTCGAGTCGTTCGCCCGGGAGGCAGACCTGACCCCGCCGACGCTGGTCGTCGAGCCGGGACGAGCGATCGCCGGCCCGGGCACGGTCACGCTGTACGAGGTCGGCGTGACCAAGGACGTCCAACTCGCCGGCGGCGAGAGTCGGCGCTACGTCAGCGTCGACGGGGGGATGAGCGACAACATCCGCACCGCCCTGTACGACGCCGAGTACGACGCCCGGCTCGTGGGTCGGAAGTCGACCGCGACACCGGTGGTCTCCCGCCTGGTGGGCAAGCACTGCGAGAGCGGTGACGTGGTGGTTCGCGACCTGTGGATGCCCGAGGACGTCGGGGCCGGCGACCTCGTCGCCGTCGCGGCGACCGGGGCCTATTGCTATTCCATGTCGAGCCGGTACAACCTCATCGGACGCCCCGCGGTGGTGGCGGTTCGCGACGGGCGGGCACGACTCGTGCTGCGCCGTGAGACCCTTGACGATCTGACGAGCCTGGAGGTGGGACAGTGAGCGACGCAACAGCGTCAGGCGTGCGACCCGTAGGAGTGGCGGTGCTCGGGATGGGCACCGTCGGCAGCGAGGTCATCCGCTTCATGACCGAGAACGCGGAGGCACTCGCCGCGCGGATCGGTGCGCCGCTGGAGCTTCGGGGGGTCGCTGTCCGTGACCTGACGAAGGATCGCGGGGTGGACCCCGAGCTGCTCACCGCGGACCCGTCCACGCTCGTGTCGAGGGGCGACGTCGACGTCGTCGTCGAACTCATGGGTGGCATCGACGTCCCACGTCCCCTCCTCCTCGAGGCATTGCGCCACGGCAAGTCCGTCGTCACCGCCAACAAGGCGCTGCTCGCCGAGTACACCGACGAGCTGGCCGAGGTGGTCGACGCCACCGGCACCGACCTGTACTTCGAGGCGGCCGTGGCCGGCGCGATCCCCGTGATCGGCCCGCTCCGCCGTTCGATGGCGGGTGACCAGGTCGAGCGCGTGGTCGGCATCGTCAACGGGACGACGAACTACATCCTGTCCGAGATGGGCTCCACCGGCGCCGACTACTCCGAGACGCTGGCCGAGGCCTCGCGCCTGGGATACGCCGAGGCCGACCCCACCGCGGACGTCGAGGGCTACGACGCGGCCGCCAAGGCGGCCATCCTCGCCTCGATCGCCTTCCACAGCCGGGTGACCGCCGGGGACGTCTACCGCGAGGGGATCTCCCGGATCTCCCCGGACGACTTCGAGTCGGCCCGCGACATGGACTGCACCATCAAGCTGCTCGCCATCTGTGAGAAGCTGCGCCGCGCCGACGGCACCGAGGCGGTCTCCGCTCGCGTCTATCCCGCCCTGCTGCCCAACAGCCACCCGCTCGCCGCGGTGAACGGCGCGTTCAACGCCGTCGTCGTCGAGGCGGAGGCGGCTGGTCGGCTCATGTTCTACGGCCAGGGTGCCGGTGGCGCGCCGACCGCGTCGGCGGTGCTCGGCGACATGGTCGCGGCCGCGCGTAACAAGGTCGGCGCGGGCCGTGCCCCCGGCGAGTCCACGTACGCCGCCCTCCCGGTGGCCTCGATGGACGAGATCCTCACGCGCTACCACGTGCGCATGCGTGTGGCGGACAAGCCCGGTGTGCTCGCGCTCGTGGCCGCGGAGTTCTCGAACCACGGGGTCTCGATCGCCCAGTGCCGCCAGACCGAGGTCCAGGCCGCCGTGGGAGAAGGCGACGACGCGCCGGCCAGCGCCGAACTGACGGTGCTGACTCATCGCGCCTCCGAGCGCGCGCTCGCCGACACGGTGGCCGCGCTCTCCGACCAGGACGCCGTCACGGACATCACCAGCGTCATCCGTCTCGAGGGAGTGGACACCGAATGAGCAACACCCACCAGCCCGTGCACAGCCGCTGGCCCGGCCTGATCGAGGCCTACCGAGACCGCCTCCCTATCGGTGAGAACTGGGAGCCGGTGACTCTCTACGAGGGCGGCACGCCGCTCATCCGGGCGACTCATCTCTCGGCGGTCACCGGGTGTGAGGTCTACCTCAAGGTGGAGGGCCTCAACCCCACCGGGTCGTTCAAGGACCGCGGTATGACGATGGCCGTCACCGACGCGAAGGCCCGCGGCCAGCGCGCCGTGTTGTGCGCGTCCACCGGCAACACCTCGGCCTCGGCAGCCGCGTACGCCACGCGCGCCGGTATGGAGTGCGCGGTTCTCATCCCGCAGGGCAAGATCGCCGCAGGCAAGCTCGCGCAGGCCGTGATGATGGGTGCGACCATCATCCAGGTCGACGGCAACTTCGACGACTGCCTCGAGCTGGCACGCAAGACCACGGCGACCTACGCGGAGATCGGTCTGGTCAACTCGGTCAACCCGGTCCGCATCGAGGGTCAGAAGACCGCCGCGTTCGAGATCGTGGATGTTCTCGGGCGTGCCCCGGACCTCCACTTCCTGCCCGTCGGCAACGCGGGCAACATCACCGCGTACTGGCGTGGCTACTCCGAGTACCACGCGGACGGGATCATCTCGAACCGTCCGCGCATGATGGGTGTTCAGGCCGCCGGCGCAGCCCCGCTCGTCGACGGCGCGCCGGTGAAGAACCCGGAGACCATCGCCACCGCGATCCGCATCGGCGCCCCGGCGTCGTGGGATGGCGCGGTGAACGCCCGCGAAGAGTCCGGCGGCACCTTCCGCAAGCGCACCGACGAGCAGATCCTCGAGGCGTACCGCATGGTTGCGGGCAAGGACGGCGTCTACGTCGAGCCCGCCTCGGCGGCGTCGGTGGCCGGTCTGCTCGACGCCCACGCGGGCGGCGAGCTCGAGGCCGGTCAGACGATCGTGTGCACGGTCACCGGCAACGGGCTCAAGGACCCGGATACGGCACTGCTGGGCATGCCCGAGGTCGAGCCGGTCCCGGTCGACCCCTCGGCGGTCGCCGGCGCCCTCGGTCTGGAATGAGCGACATGAACGGTCCGGGCCCGGAGGTCTTCGGCAGCTCGGGCGGTCGCATCCTGCCGGTCGGCGGGTCCGTCACCGTCGAGGTGCCGGCGTCGAGTGCCAATCTCGGCCCCGGCTTCGACGCGCTCGGTGTGGCCCTGGGGCTCTACGACACGATCACGGTCACCACGATCGAGTCGGGCCTGGAGCTCGAGGTCACCGGCGAGGGGGCCGGGGAGGTTCCCGAGGACGCGTCTCATCTGGTCGCCAAGGCGGTCGAGGCGGGACTGCGGGCCGGGGGCGTGGGGGTGCCGGGCGTGCGGATCTCGTGCCACAACGCCATCCCGCATTCCCGGGGGCTGGGGTCGTCGGCGTCCGCCGCGGTCGGTGGCCTGGTCGCCGCCAACGGCCTCATGGACGGCGCCCTCACGGCCGAGCACCTGGTCCAGTTGTCCAGCGAGTTCGAGGGACATCCGGACAACGCCGCGGCCAGCGTGCTCGGCGGCGTCGTGGTCTCGTGGACCGAGCGTTCGGCCACCGCGGTGACCTATCGTGCGGTTCGCATGGAGGTCGATCCGTCGATCGTCGCGACGGTGCTGGTGCCGTCAGAGACGTCGTCGACCGCCCAGACCCGGGGACTGCTCCCGGCGACGGTGCCGCACGAGGACGCGGCGTTCAACGCCAGCCGCGCCGCGCTGATGTCCGTGGCGCTCGCGTCCCACCCCGAGTTCCTCGTGGCGGCGACCGAGGACCGACTTCACCAGTCGTACCGCGCGCCGGCACTGGTCGCGACCATGGAGTGGGTGACGCGGCTTCGCGAGCGGGGATTCGCCGCGACGGTGTCCGGCGCAGGCCCTACCGTGCTGATTCTCGGCACGTCCGGCCTCCCTTCGGATCTACGCGACCTCGCCGAGGCGCAGGGGTGGCGGGTACTCGATCTGCGGATCGCCGACGGCGCCCGGGTGGTCGCCGCCGAGTGAGAGCGCCGGGTCGGAACGACGAGACGGCCCGGGTGCTTCGGCACCGAGGACAGTGATGGGCGTACGTCCCGCCGGGTGATCCCGGCCGGGCGTCGTCCTCACTGCGTGGACCCGGGCGTGATCCTGGTGATCTCGTAATCGCCGGACGCGTGCCGCGCGCGGATCCGGATCTTGTCGTATTTTCCGACCGTGGTCCTGGGGATGTCGTCGACGAACGCCCACCGATCCGGCCGCTTCCACATCTCGAGCACGCCCTCGAGCCCCTCCCAGAGCGAGCGCGCGCGAGCCGTCACCCCGGGTTTGAGACGCACTAGAACTAGGGGCCGGCTGCCCCAGCGTTCGTCGGGCACACCGATCACCGCGGCGTCCGCCACCCGTTCGTCTCGGAGCACCGCGTGCTCGAGTTCGATGCTGGAGATCAGCTCCCCGCCCGAGGCGATCGTGTCGTCGACCCTGTCCACCACGGCGAGGTACCCCTTGGGCGAGATGCTGGCCATGTCGCCGGTCCGCAGCCACCCGTCGACGAAGCGCTCCGGGGCCGCGTCCCCGAGATAACAGGCGGTCACCCACGGGCCGCGGAGTTGGAGTTCGCCGACGGACCACCCGTCGTTGGGTTGTACCCGGCCGCCGTCGACCACGCGGGCCTGCACTCCCGCGGAGAAGCGGCCCTGCCCGAGAATCTGGGCGCGCCGGTGGGTGGCGGAGGAGTGGGGGTCGGGCCGGGCGAAGGCGGCGATGGGGCTGGTCTCGGTGAGCCCGTAGGCCTGGATCAGGGGGACACCGTGACGCTCGACGAAGGCATCGATCAACGCCTCCGGTACGCCGGATCCGCCCACGACGATCTCGGTCAGGTGGGAGAGCGATTGCGGATGAGTCTCCAGCCTGCCGAGAAGTTGCTGGAGCGCGGCCGGGGTGGTGACGACCTTGTTGGGGCGATGCGTGCCCAGGAGGTTGGCGAGGTCGGCACCCGTGTGCAGCGCCTCGCCGGGTCGCGGGCGAGCGGTGATCAGGCTGGCACCGGACATGAATGCGGCGTACGGCATCCCCCATGACATGACGTGATGCATGGGGACCGTGCTCAGCACGGTGTCGCCGCTGCGGAGCGCGGCGCTCTCGGCCATGCAGATCTGCATGGAGTGGAGCCAGATCGACCGGTGCGTGTACGCGACACCCTTGGAGCTGCCGGTGGTGCCGGAGGTGTACGCGATGGCCGCCGCGGTTCGCTCGTCGAGATCAGGCCACGGGTAGGCCGTGGGTCGCCCGTCGAGGAGGGCTTCGAGTGCGTGTACCTCGAGGTGCGTGCCGGGAAGGTCGGAAGGCACGTGACTGTCCATGACGACGACGTGGCGCAGGCTCGCCACACCCGACACGATCTCGAGGACAGGGGAGAGGATCTCCGGGTCCACGAGGATCACCGACACCCTGTTCTCCCCGAGCGCGGAGATCTTGAAGTCCGCCGAGCGGAGGGTGTTGACCGGCATCGCCACCGCGCCCATCGCGGGGAGCGCGAAGACGGCTTCGACGTACTCCGTACGGCTCTCCGAGAGGATCCCCACCACGTCACCGATCCCGACCCCGAGGGCGGACAGTGCGTGTGCGGTGGCGGCGGCGCGGGCAGCCACCACATCGAACCTGACAGGGTGGGGTTCCAGCCGGCTCCCGAACCCCGTGATGGTGGAGCCGCCGTGGCGTTCCGCCGCGTGCTCGAGGATCCGTGAGACGAGAAGTGGGGTGTCGAGCATCGTTCCGAACACGGGCCACCTCCTGCTGATCGGTTCCTGCCGGACGCGTTATCGGTGTGCTGTACGTTACCGCCCGGCTCCGACTCGAGGGGGTGACGGTCGTGACGCGCGGAGGGGGACATGTACGTGTGTGCCCGCAGGTAGTATGCTTCCTGTCAGCCACGGACGCTCGGTCGTTCCCGCGTCCCGGGATCCTGCACAGTCGCCCGTCTTCGCTCGGGTGTCACAGGGTGGCTCCCGGTAGGCAACGGCCGAATGGCGATATGGCGATCAGGGATCCTCCCGCGTGGGCGGCTCGTCCCCCACGAGGATCCCCCTCAGACGAACACTCCGTATGTGGCTCTGCCGCAAGTGCGGAGAGGCCCACGCGGCCACCCGGGACGCCGACTCCGGATCCCGGACACCTGCTCGATGCGAGGCGGTCCACACCGCCCCGGCTCCGGGCCCAGAAAGGATCCCCGTGACCTCGACGGAAACCACCTCCACACCGCCTCAGGGCGCCTCGCTGTCCGCAATGCGCCTCGCTGACCTCAAGGGACTCGCGCAGCAGATGGGCCTCAAGGGCCTGTCGGGCAAGCGCAAGGGCGAACTCGTCGCCATGATCGAGGGCGCACGTAGGCCCGGCCCGGCCAAGGCTCAGGCCGCGGCCCCCGCCAAGGCGTCGACCGGGACGTCCGGCACAGCCGAATCCTCCGGTGGCGGCGCCGACTCCCGCGGCGGGGACACGACCGAGGCGACCCGGCCCGCCGCGTCGTCGCTGACGTCAGACCCGCAGCAGCAGCGGTCCGCTGAAGGCGACGGGGACCGCCGGTCGGCCGAGGCGTCGACCCACGGCGACTCGGGACAGGACTCCGATCGTTCGCGCAGCGAGGACGGTAACCACGGCGGCCATCGCCAGGGGCGCGACCAGGGCGGACGTCAGCGTCGCGGCGGTCAGGGCCGTGACGACCAGGATCCGGGCCAGCAGAATCGCGATCAGCAGGGCGGTCGCAACCGGGATCAGCAGGGCGGCGACCAGCAGGGCGGCCGCAACCGTGACCAGCAGGGCGGCGACCAGCAGGGTGGCCGCAACCGGGATCAGCAGGGCGGTCGCAACCGGGATCAGCAGGGCGGCGACCATCAGGGCGGCCGCAACCGTGACCAGCAGGGCGGCCGTAACCGGGACAACGACGACCGCGAGCAGCAGGGTTCGAACAGCCAGGGCTCGGGTAACCAGGGCGACGGCAACGGCCCCCGGGGAGACGGCAACAACCGCGACGACGACGGTGGTGGCCGCGGGCGTCGTAGCCGGCGCCGGCGCGAGCGAAACCGCGGCGGGAACCGGCAGAACGACGGCGACACCGAGGTGCGGGAGGACGACGTCCTCCAGCCGGTCGCGGGCATCCTGGACGTGCTGGACAACTACGCGTTCGTCCGCACGTCCGGTTACCTCGCCGGAACGAACGACGTCTACGTCTCCATGAACATGATCCGTCGGCACGGTCTGCGCCGTGGCGATGCGATCACCGGCGCGGTCAAGATGCCGCGCGACGGCCAGAACGACGGCCAGGGTGGAAACCAGGGAGGCGGGCAGGGCGGCGGCAAGAACCGCCAGAAGTTCAATCCGTTGGTCCGGATCGACACCGTCAACGGTGGTCCGATCGATCAGGCCCGCAACCGCGTGGACTTCTCCAAGCTCACGCCGCTGTACCCCAACCAGCGGCTGCGCCTGGAGACCGAGAAGAACATCATCTCCACCCGCGTGATCGACCTGATCATGCCGATCGGTAAGGGGCAGCGCGCACTGATCGTGTCGCCGCCGAAGGCCGGCAAGACCACGATCCTGCAGAACATCGCGAACGCCATCGCGACCAACAACCCGGAATGCCACCTCATGGTGGTGCTCGTCGACGAGCGTCCGGAGGAGGTCACCGACATGCAGCGTTCGGTGAAGGGTGAGGTCATCGCCTCGACCTTCGACCGCCCGCCGTCGGACCACACGCAGGTCGCCGAGTTGGCGATCGAACGCGCCAAGCGTCTGGTCGAGCTGGGGCAGGACGTCGTCGTCCTCCTCGACTCCATCACGCGCCTCGGCCGCGCCTACAACAACTCCTCGCCCGCCTCGGGCCGGATCCTGTCCGGTGGTGTCGACTCCACCGCGCTGTACCCGCCCAAGCGGTTCCTCGGCGCGGCCCGGAACATCGAGAACGGTGGCTCGCTCACGATCATCGCCACCGCGATGGTCGAGACCGGCTCCGCCGGCGACACGGTGATCTTCGAGGAGTTCAAGGGCACCGGTAACGCCGAGCTCAAGCTCGACCGTCGGATCGCCGAGCGGCGCGTCTTCCCGGCCGTCGACGTGGGCCCCTCGGGCACCCGCAAGGAGGAGCTGCTGATGAGCCCGGAGGAAGCGGGCATCATGCACAAGCTCCGCCGCGTCCTGTCGGGGTTGGACACGCACCAGGCCATCGACCTGCTCATGTCGCAGCTGCGTAAGACCAACACGAACTACGAGTTCCTCCTCCAGGTGGCCAAGACCACGCCGACGTTGCCCCAGGACGAGGAGTGAGCGATGGCGCGGGACGTGCGCCGTCATCGATCGACGACGTCCTCTCCGAGTACGGCGGCCTCGAGGCGCAGCTGTCGGATCCGACACTGCACGAGGACGCCGCGGCCGCCCGCCGTGTCGGTAAGCGGTTCGCCGAGCTGACCCCTGTCGTCCAGTGCTACCGGGCGTTGGTCTCGACGCGCGACGACGCCGCCGCGGCCCGGGAGCTGGCCGACGACGACTCCTCGTTCGCCGACGAGGCCGACCGGCTGGACGCAGAGGCCTCGGAACTGGAGATCCGGCTCGCGGATCTGCTGGCGCCGCGCGACCCCCACGACGCCGACGACGTGCTCATGGAGATCAAGTCGGGGGAGGGCGGCGAGGAGTCCGCGCTGTTCGCCGCGGACCTGGCCCGCATGTACACGCGCTACGCGGAGAAGCACGGGTGGACCGTTCAGGTGCTGGGCGTGACCGAGTCCGATCTCGGGGGCTACAAGGATGCCTCGTTCTCCATCCGCGCCAAGCAGCCGTCACGTGACGGCGTGTGGTCGCGGATGAAGTTCGAGGGTGGCGTGCACCGTGTCCAACGTGTTCCGGTGACCGAGTCCCAGGGGCGGGTCCACACGTCGGCCGCCGGCGTGCTGGTGTTCCCCGAGCCGGAGGATGTAGGTCCGGTCGAGATCGACGAGTCGGAACTGCGGATCGACGTCTACCGTTCGTCCGGCAAGGGCGGGCAGGGCGTCAACACGACCGACTCGGCGGTTCGCATCACGCACCTGCCCACCGGCACCGTCGTCACGTGTCAGAACGAACGCAGCCAGTTGCAGAACAAGCAGCGCGCCATGCAGGTGTTGGCCGCGCGGCTCCAGGCTGCTGCCGAGGAGTCCGCCGAGGCCGAGGCCGCCGAAGGGCGCGCGACGCAGGTGCGCACCGTCGACCGCTCCGAGCGCATCCGCACCTACAACTTCCCGGAGAACCGGATCGCCGACCATCGGGTCGGATTCAAGGCGCACAACCTCGATTCGGTCCTCGACGGGGACATGGACGCGGTGCTCGACGCGCTCGCCGACGAAGAGCGTCGACGTCGGATGGACGAGGCCTGACCACCGTGGACCCGCGGCCGGTCCCCGTGGCCGGTGTCGTGCGCGGCGCGGCGGCGGCGCTGGCCGGAGCGGGAATCGACTCCGCCGGGGTGGAGGCCCGCCTCATCTGTGCACACGTACTCGGCGTCGACAGGTCGCGGCTCATGCTCGCTGATGGGCTCGACGAGGCCGCCATCGCAGAAGTCGATCGGATCGTCGCCGCGCGCGCGGGCCGGGGCGTCCCGCTCCAGTATCTGCTCGGCACCGCCCCGTCGGGACGCCTCGAGCTTTCCGTCGGGCCGGGTGTGTTCATCCCGCGCCCGGAAACCGAACTCCTCGTGGAATGGATCCTCGCCCGCCTCCCGGCGCCGACCGGGGGAGTGGGGCCGGTGGTCGTGGATCTGTGCGCGGGTAGCGGCACGATCGCCCTCGAGATCGCCCACGCCCGCCCCGACGCCCGGGTGCACGCGGTGGAGTTGCACGAGGCGGCGCTGGACTGGCTACGCCGCAACGCCGCCGCCCGCGCGGACGCGGGCGACACCCCGATCGAGATCCATCACGGCGACGCCACGGATCCCCACCTGCTGCCACGGCTTCGCGGCCGCGTGGCCGCCGTGGTCTCCAATCCGCCGTACATCCCGCTGACCGACGACCTGCCCGCCGAGGTCCTGGGCCACGAGCCGGCGACGGCGCTGTTCGGGGGGACGGACGGCCTCGTCGTCGTCGTGCCTCTCGTGGACCTCGCGGCGAGCCTGCTCGCCCCGGGCGGCCACCTGGCCGTCGAGCACGACGACACGACCGGCGCCGAGGTCGCGGCGGTCGTCGGGCGCCGGGGCGGCTTCGGTACCGTGGAACAGCACACCGACCTCGCCGGACGGCCGCGGTTCGTCACCGCGACGCGCCACGACGGAGCCGACGACGACGACCCGACAGCCCAGAAGGGGATCACCCGGTGACCATCACCTACGACTGCACCGAGGAGACCGGCCGAGAGGTCGGCCTGAGCTCCGCGTCCGGGGCCCTGCGGGCGGGCCGGCTCGTCGTGACCCCCACGGACACGCTCTACGGTATCGCCGCCGACGCCTTCGACCCGGACGCGGTCAACCTGCTGCTGTCGGCCAAGCGCCGCGGGCCGGACATGCCGGTGCCGGTGTTGGTCGGATCATGGGAGACCATCGACGGGCTCGTGGTGAGCACCCCGGCCGCCGCGCGTGATCTCATCCGTGCGTTCTGGCCCGGAGGGCTGAGCCTCATCGTCCACCAGGCCCCGTCTCTGGGTTGGAACCTCGGGCACACCCAGGGCACCGTCATGCTGCGGATGCCCCTGCACCCCGTGGCGATCGAATTGTTGCGTGAGGTCGGACCGCTGGCGGTGTCCAGCGCCAACGTCTCCGGGCAGCCTCCCGCCACCACCGTCGTCGAGGCACGCGAGCAGCTCGGCGACTCGGTCGCGGTGTACCTCGACGGCGGGCCGTGCTCGATCGGCCGGCCGTCGACCATCGTCGACCTGACCGGACCCGGCCCCAGGATCGTGCGTGAGGGCGCCGTGACCGCCGAGCGCGTCGGCGAGGTCCTCGACATCGACCCGGCGCAGCTGCGCGGCTAGCCGTGGGCGTCGGGATCCCGTTCCGGGAGCTCCTGCTCATCGGGGTCACCGCCGGCCTCGTCACCTTCGTCGTCACCGGCCTGGTGCGGGGGGTGGCGCCCGCGATCGGTGGGCTCGCCTACCCGCGTGAGCGCGATGTGCACCTGGTGCCCACACCGCGGCTCGGTGGCGTGGGGATCTTCACCGGAATGCTGGTCGCGGTCTATCTCGCCGCGCAGCTACCCGCCCTCAACCGCGCGTTCCCGCCGTTCGCGCCGGACGTGGAGGCGACCATCCTCGCCGGCGGGGTGATCGTCCTGCTCGGCATCGTCGACGACATCCTCGGCCTCGGCGCGGTCACCAAACTCGCCGGGCAGGCTGCTGCCGCCGGGGTGCTCGTGGCGATGGGCGTGTCGTGGACGCTGGTGTATCTGCCCTTCGGAGACGGCAACATCCTCGTGCTCGACCAGCTCCAGGCCGGGCTGCTCACGGTCGTGTTCACGCTGGCGATCGTCAACGCGATGAACTTCGTCGACGGCCTCGACGGTCTCGCCGCCGGACTCGGCACGATCGCCGCGCTCGCGATCTGCGTGTTCTCGGTCGGGATCATGCTCGACCAGGGCGGCACCGTCGGCGCGTATCCGCCCGCTCTCGTCACCGCCGTCCTGGCCGGTGCCCTGCTGGGCTTCCTGCCGCACAATTTCCAGCCCGCCCGGATCTTCATGGGGGACTCGGGCTCGATGCTCATCGGGCTCGTGCTGGCCGCCGCGTCCACGAGCGCCTCGGGCAAGATCTCACAGAGCCTGTACGGGCCGCAGGAGATGATCGTGCTGCTCTCTCCGATGATCGTCGTGGCCGCCGCGATGTTCGTGCCGATGCTCGATCTCGTGATGGCGATCATCCGCCGGATCGGAGCGGGGCGTAGCCCGTTCGCGCCCGACAAGATGCACCTGCACCACCGGCTGTTGGCGCTGGGCCACTCGCACCGCCGGGTCGCGCTCGTCATCTACGCCTGGGTCTCCCTGATCGCCTTCGGCGCGGTCGGCGCGACCATGCTCCCGACGGAGGTGATCGTGCCGCTCGTGGCGGCCGGCCTCCTCATGGTGCTCGTCGCCACGCTCGTGCCGCGGCTGCGGAGTGCGCGGGTCGAGGACAACTCGGGTGGTGACGGGGCGTCCCGCTAGGCTGCTCGTCATGAGCGACACTCTTGCGACGCCCGATCAGCCCGGACCCGGCCCCCAGAACGCCGGCCTACGCACCGCCGTCCGACTCGGCGGGCTCGCACTCGTCGTACTCACGGTGATCAGCGTCATCGCGTGGACCCTGGTCGACGGTGTACCGGGCCTGTGGGGCGCGGTGATGGGTGCGGGCATCGGTGGGGCCTTCGTTCTCACCACCGCGGTGGTGGTCATGGCCACCGCGCGGACGGCACCGCAGACCACCGCGGCTATTCTTCTCGGCACCTGGCTGCTCAAGCTCGTCGTCGCCATCGGTGTGGTGGCGGTGATCGAGCGGTTCGATTTCTACTCACGCCCGGCGTTCGCGGTCACCATCATCGCCGCTCTGGTCGTCGTCCTGGCGGCCGAGACGTGGGGCATCCTCAAGACCCGGACGCCCTACATCGAGCCCGCCGACCCGACCGTCACCTGACCGGGTCCCCCTGACATGCGGCTTTCGAGACCGGGATGTTATTCTCTTCGACGGTGAGACGAGCACGTCGCCGGGCCACTTCACGGCCGGCAGACGTTCGCGCGCTGACCCGAATCGGCCGCGAGCACCGGGCCGCTCGTACTGCACGCGCTCGGGCGCCAGCCGCCCTACACGACCAGGGGAGAACACACTGAGTACCACGCTTCTGGCCTTCAAGGGCGAGTTCCACGCCCCTGACATCGACAAAGAGTTCTTCCCTGTCGACCAGTGGTTCACTGGCTTCGCCGCGGACGCCTTCGTCATGGACCGCCTGATGTTCGTCCGTATCCTCATGGCAGTCGTTCTCATGGCGTTCTTCATGTTCGCCATGCGCAATCCGCGGCTCATCCCGAGCGGTGTGCAGAACTTCGCCGAGATCTGCCTGGACTTCGTCCGCGTCCACGTGGCCGAGGAGATCCTGGGCAAGGAGCAGGGACGTCGCTTCCTGCCGGTCATCGCCACCATCTTCTTCGCGGTGCTCGCGATGAACCTTCCGACGGTGCTGCCAGGACTCAACGTCTCGCCGAACGCTCGTATCGGCTTCCCGATGGTTCTGGCGGCTCTGGGCTATATCACCTTCATCTACGCCGGTGCCAAGAAGTACGGGTTCCTCCGTTACATCAAGGCCAGCGTGGTCATCCCCAACGTGCCGCCGGCGCTGCACATCCTGCTGATCCCGATCGAGATCCTCTCGACGTTCATCCTGCGTCCGGTCACGCTGACCATCCGTCTCATGGCCAACATGCTGGCGGGTCACCTCATCATCGTGCTGCTCTTCAGCGCTACGAACTTCTTCTTCTGGCAGCTCAACGGCTGGACCCTCCTGTCCGCCGGTATCTCGGTGCTGTCCGTCGCGTTCACGCTGTTCGAGCTCCTCGTGATCTTCCTTCAGGCGTACATCTTCGCCCTGCTGGTCGCGGTCTACATCGACAGCTCGCTGCACGCTGATAACCACTAGAACCCGGGCCGCGAGGCCTGACACGACCACCTGTCAACCCGACACATCACGTCCGACCGGTTCGGAACACCCCGGACCGGCCATCTGAAAGGGAAACCCCATGGACATCGTCACTCTCGCCCAGGCCGCCGAGCAGACCGTCACCAACCAGGGCTACGGCGCCATCGGCTACGGCCTCGCCGCGATCGGCCCCGGCATCGGCATCGGCATCCTCGTCGGCAAGACCGTCGAGGGCATGGCCCGCCAGCCGGAGATGGCCGGCACCCTCCGCACCACGATGTTCCTCGGCATCGCCTTCACCGAGGCGCTCGCCCTGATCGGTATCGTCGCCGGCTTCCTGTTCTGATCGACGACACACCGACCTCTAGGGACGCACCATGAACAACGTCATCGCCATCTTGGCGGCCGAAGGGGAGACTCTCCCCCTGGAGGAGAGCGTCAACCCGCTCATTCCTCCGCTGTATGACATCGTCTGGTCGCTCATCCCGCTCGCGGTCATCCTCTGGCTCTTCTGGAAGTTCATCCTCCCGAAGTTCCAGCAGGTAATGGACGAGCGTGAGGAGCGCATCGAGGGCGGTCTGCGTCGTGCCGAGCAGACCCAGGCCGAGGCGAAGGAAGAGCTGGCCAAGTACAAGGCCCAGCTCGCGGAGGCGCGCAGCGAAGCGGCCAAGATCCGCGACGACGCGCGTGCGCAGGGCCAGCAGATCCTCTCGGATATGAAGACAGAGGCCGAGGCCGAGCGCGAGCGTATCGTCGCCGCGGGTGAGCAGCAGCTCACTGCCCAGCGCCAGCAGATCATCACCGAGTTGCGCTCTGACCTCGGGCGTCAGTCCGTCGACCTCGCTGAGCGACTCATGGGTGAGCAGCTGTCTGATTCGGTCCGCCGCTCCGGCACCATCGACCGCTTTCTGGCAGACCTCGACCGGGTCCCCGGCGCGGGCAAGAACTAAGGGAAGTGGAGTCCATGCACGCAGCGAGCCGTGAGGCGCTCGACAGCACGCGCGACGCCCTGAAATCCGCTCTGGCCGCCAACCCGGCCGGGGGTGTGACGGGCGCCAAGGTGGGCCAGGAACTCTTCCAGGTCGTCGACGTCCTCGAGGACAACCGGTCCCTGCGGGTCGCGGTGGCCGACACCTCGGCGTCGGTCGAGGCCCGGCAGGACCTCGTTCGCGGGGTCTTCGGGTGGAAGATCGACCAGGCCACGCTCGATCTGCTGCTCGCTGCGGTCTCTCAGGACTGGTCCAACCCGCGCGAGTTGCGGGAAGGCCTGATCACGCTCGGCCGCGAGGCGCTCATGCGCTCCGCTGACGAGCAGGGCCAGCTCCAGACGGTCGAGGACGAGCTGTTCCGGCTCGGCCGCATCGTCGCGGGCGACGCCGAGTTCGAACAGGCACTTGCCGATCGCACCGCCGAGGCCTCCGCCAAGCGAGCCCTGCTCGCGCAGGTGCTGTACGGCAAGGTCACCGCGGTGACCGAGGCCCTGGCGTCCCAGGCCATCGCCCGGCCCACGGGAATGCCGGCGGACGATCTCATGGAGATCTCCGGTCAGGCCGCGGAACTCCGTGGCCGCACCGTTGCCGTGGTCACCAGTGCCGAGGCACTCTCGGAACAGCAGACGACAGACCTCGGTGGTCGGCTCCGGTCGATCTACGGTCGCGAGATCGCGGTCCACAATGAGATCGACCCGACCCTGATGGGTGGAGTGGTCGTCCGGGTGGGTGACGAGATCATCGACGGCAGCGTGGCGGGCCGGCTCGACGCACTCCGGCGAAGCCTCCGCTGACCGGCTCGCCGGTCACACGACGAGCTGCGACTCGGCCGTGATCCCGCGGTAAGTGGCTCACGCACAACCTATAAAGCACATCCCGACTTTGAGAGCAGGAATGACATGGCGGAGTTGACGATCTCCTCCGACGAGATCCGCAGCGCGATTGCGAACTACACCTCAACTGTTTCGACCGACGCGACCAAGGAAGAGGTCGGCATTGTCGTCGATACCAGTGACGGTATCGCGCACATCAGCGGCCTTCCCTCGGCGATGGCCAACGAGCTGCTGGAGTTCCCCGGCGGGATCCTCGGCGTCGCGCTGAACCTGGAGGACCGCGAGATCGGTGCGGTCATCCTCGGTAACTTCGACGAGATCGCCCAGGGCCAGGAGGTTCGTCGTACCGGAGACGTTCTCTCCGTGCCCGTCGGGGACGGCTTCCTCGGCCGTGTCGTCAACCCGCTCGGTCAGCCGATCGACGGCCTGGGCGAGATCGAGGCCGAGGGCACCCGCGCCCTCGAGCTCCAGGCGCCCTCGGTGCTCGAGCGTCAGCCCGTCGAGGAGCCGATGCAGACCGGCATCAAGGCCATCGACGCCATGACCCCCATCGGCCGCGGCCAGCGTCAGCTGATCATCGGCGACCGCAAGACCGGGAAGACCGCGGTCTGCATCGACGCCATCCTGAACCAGAAGGCCAACTGGGAGTCCGGCGACAAGACCAAGCAGCTGCGGTGCATCTACGTGGCGATCGGTCAGAAGGGCTCCACCATCGCGGGCGTCAAGGCGACCCTCGAGGAGCACGGCGCGATGGACTACACCACCATCGTGGCCGCCCCGGCCTCCGATTCCGCTGGTTTCAAGTGGCTCGCCCCCTTCACCGGCTCCGCGATCGGGCAGCACTGGATGTACGGCGGCGCCCACGTTCTGGTGGTGTTCGACGACCTGTCCAAGCAGGCCGACGCCTACCGCGCGATCTCGCTGCTGCTGCGCCGCCCGCCGGGTCGTGAGGCCTACCCGGGTGACGTCTTCTACCTGCACTCCCGGCTGCTGGAGCGGTGCGCCAAGCTGTCCGACGAGATGGGTGGCGGGTCGATGACCGGTCTGCCGATCATCGAGACCAAGGCGAACGACGTCTCGGCGTTCATCCCGACCAACGTCATCTCGATCACGGACGGTCAGGTCTTCCTCGAGTCGGATCTGTTCAACCGCGGTGTCCGCCCCGCGGTCAACGTCGGTATCTCCGTCTCGCGAGTCGGTGGCGCCGCGCAGACCAAGGGTATGAAGAAGGTCTCCGGCTCGCTGCGTCTCGACCTCGCCGCGTTCCGTGACCTCGAGTCCTTCGCGACCTTCGCGTCCGATCTCGACGCGGCCTCCAAGGCCCAGCTCGAGCGCGGTCAGCGTCTGGTCGAGATCCTGAAGCAGGACCAGAACTCCCCGGTCTCCGTCGAGGACCAGATCGTCTCGATCTACCTCGCCGGCGAGGGCTTCTACGACAGCGTCCCGGTCGCCGACATCCGTCGCTTCGAGGCCGAGCTGCTGGAGCAGCTGCACCACGGAGCTGCCGACGTGTTCACCCAGATCGACGGCGGGGCGGCTCTGTCCGACGAGTCCAAGGCGACGCTCGAGGCCAAGACGAATGAGTTCAAGGAGGGCTTCGTGGCCTCCGACGGCTCCCGCGTGGTCAACGAGCCCGAGGCCGAGGCACTCTCCGAGGACGAGATCGACCGCGAGACCCTCACGGTCACCAAGAAGAAGGCCTGAGGCCTCGAGATGACAGCCATCCGATTCAAGGGCGAGAGGAGTGTGATCTGAAACCATGGCGAATATGCGTGAACTGCGCGACCGGATCAAGTCCGTCAACTCGACCAAGAAGATCACCAAGGCCCAGGAGCTGATCGCCACGTCGCAGATCTCCAAGGCCCAGGCCCGGGTCGCCGAGGCCCAGCCGTTCGCGGATCAGATCACCGCGATCCTGACCGACCTCGCCAGCGCGTCGTCGGTGCAGCACCGGATGCTCAACGAGCCCGAGAACGCCAAGCGTTCCGCGATCCTCGTCGTGACCTCCGACCGCGGTATGTGCGGTGGTTACAACCACAACGTGCTCAAGGAGGCCTCCGAGCTCATCGCCTTCCTGGAGGGCGAGGGCCGCGAGGTCGATATCTACGTCCTGGGTAACAAGGGCATCGTGTACTACACGTTCCGTGAGATCGCGATCGCGGGCGCGTGGCACGGCCACTCGCAGAAGCCCGACTACCAGGAGGCCCGGCCGGCCTTCCAGCTGCTGTCGACCGCGTTCGCGGCCGGTGGCGAGGGCACCTTCGACGCGTCGGAGTTCCTCGGCGAGGACTACACGGGCGACACCACCCGCAAGGGCGTCGACGAGGTCCATATCGTCTACACCCAGTTCAAGTCGATGCTCACCCAGACGCCGAGGGCTCGTCGTCTGGCCCCGATCGAGACCCAGGTCGAGATCGAGGAGTTGGATCTCGGCGAGGACATGCTGGATACGTCCAGGACCGAGTTCAAGCCCGAGGTCACCTTCGAGCCCGACGCCGACACCCTGCTTGACAACATCCTCCCGAGGTATATGTCGACCCGGGCGTTCGCGTCGCTGCTGGAGTCGGCGGCGTCGGAGTCGGCGGCTCGTCGTACCGCGATGAAGTCCGCCACGGACAACGCGACAGAACTGGTCGAGGGCCTCAGCCGTGAGGCGAACCAGGCCCGCCAGGCACAGATCACCCAGGAAATCAGCGAGATTGTCGGTGGCGCTGGCGCGCTCGCCGCGAGCGCAGGAAGTGACTAAGTAATGACCACAGCTGTTACCGATCAGAGCACGACGGGCACGGCCGGTCTCACCGGCCGGGTCGCCCGCGTCCTGGGTGCGGTCGTCGACGTGGAGTTCCCGCGCGGCGCCCTCCCGGCCCTCTTCAACGCCCTCACCGCGGAGATCACGCTCGAGGCCGTCGCCAAGACCGTCACGTTCGAGGTCGCCCAGCACCTCGGCGACAACATGGTTCGCTGCATCTCGATGCAGTCCACCGATGGTCTCGTCCGTGGCGCCGAGGTCGTGGACTCCGGCAAGCCGATCTCCGTGCCCGTCGGAGACGTCGTCAAGGGCCATGTCTTCAATGCCCTCGGCGACTGCCTCGACGCTCCCGGCACCGGCCGGGACGGCGAGCAGTGGGGCATCCACCGTGAGCCGCCGGCCTTCGACCAGCTCGAGGGTAAGACCGAAATCCTCGAGACCGGTGTGAAGGTCATCGACCTGCTGACCCCGTACGTCAAGGGCGGCAAGATCGGTCTGTTCGGTGGCGCCGGCGTCGGCAAGACCGTTCTGATCCAGGAGATGATCACCCGTATCGCGCGTGAGTTCTCCGGCACGTCGGTGTTCGCCGGCGTCGGTGAGCGTACTCGTGAGGGCACCGACCTCTTCCTCGAGATGGAAGAGATGGGCGTGCTCCAGGACACGGCCCTGGTGTTCGGCCAGATGGACGAGCCGCCGGGGACCCGTATGCGCGTCGCCCTCTCGGCCCTGACGATGGCCGAGTACTTCCGTGACGTGCAGGGCCAGGACGTTCTGCTCTTCGTCGACAACATCTTCCGCTTCACGCAGGCCGGTTCCGAGGTCTCGACCCTTCTCGGTCGCATGCCGTCGGCTGTCGGTTACCAGCCGACCCTGGCGGACGAGATGGGCCAGCTGCAGGAGCGGATCACCTCGACCCGTGGTCGTTCGATCACGTCGCTGCAGGCGATCTACGTCCCCGCGGACGACTACACCGACCCGGCGCCGGCGACCACGTTCGCCCACCTCGACGCGACCACGGAGCTCTCCCGCTCCATCGCCTCGAAGGGCATCTACCCGGCCGTGGATCCGCTGACCTCGACGTCGCGGATCCTGGAGCCCGGCATCGTGGGTGAGAACCACTACCGCGTCGCGCAGGAAGTCATCCGGATCCTCCAGAAGTACAAGGAGCTCCAGGACATCATCGCGATCCTCGGTATGGACGAGCTCTCCGAGGAGGACAAGGTCACCGTCCAGCGTGCCCGCCGCCTCGAGCGCTTCCTGGGTCAGAACTTCCTCGTCGCGGAGAAGTTCACCGGTCAGGTCGGCTCCGTCGTTCCGCTGTCCGAGACCATCGAGGCCTTCGACAAGCTGTGCAAGGGCGAGCTCGATCACCTGCCCGAGCAGGCGTTCAACGGCATCGGCGGTCTCGACGACGTCGAGGCCGCCGCGAAGAAGCTCGCGGGGAAGTGACCGTAGAACATGGCTGCTGACATCGAAGTCGAGTTCGTCACTGTCGAGCGTCGTTTCTGGTCGGGGACCGCGAGCATGGTGGTCGCCAAGACCACCGAGGGCGAGATCGGTATCCAGGCCGGTCACGAGCCGCTGCTCGGCGAGCTGGACACCGGTGGCACCGTGACCGTGTACACCGACGAGGGCAAGAAGGTCGCCGCCGTCGAGGGTGGGTTCCTCTCGGTGACCGCCAACAAGGTGAGTATCCTCGGAGAAGCAGCGGCCTGGTCGGAGTCGATCGACCGTTCGGCCGCGGAGCAGGCGCTTGCGGATGCGGGCGACGACGCCGCCGCCGCAGCCGCTGCTCGGGGCCGTCTTCGCGCCATCGAGAAGGCGGGCGCCTAGCCCCACCAGGTCTCGACCGTCACAACGGCCGCGACCACCGGAAGGAGTTGAACAGATTGACGGCTCCCATCGAGGTTGTCCTCGGTGTCGTCGTCCTGCTCATACTCGCGCCGGTGGTCGCGGCCGTCGTGTATCGGCTGGTGTTCATCCGGCACAACTCCACTTCGGTGCTGACCCGGCAGACGGGTGAGGACACGTGGACCTACGGAGCCGTGCGGTACACGGACGCCGACGTGGCTTTCTATCGCCTGTTCAGCATCCGCTTCACACCGGATGTCCGACTGGACAGGCGCACGCTCGTTCTCGGGCGGCGCCGTCATCCGACGGGCTCGGAACTGGACGTGGCGGAGGCCGGCGAGATGATCGTCCCGTTCTCCGGTCGTGATCGCCGCGACCAGTTGGTCGAGGGCGACATCTGCCTGGGTCCGTCAGCGCTCACCGGGCTCTTGGCGTGGGTCGAGGCCTGCTCGACCGACCAGATACGTTCCAGGCGTCGCAGGCGCTGAATCCCGCTCGTCTCCGGCCACCCGTGCCGAACTCAGGAGGTTTTGTTGCGACTCGTCGTCGCCACCTGCCAGGTCGACTACGTCGGTCGGCTCACCGCCCATCTCCCCATGGCTCCGCGGCTGCTGTTGGTGAAGGCCGACGGATCGGTGAGTGTGCACGCCGATGACCGCGCATACAAGCCGCTCAACTGGATGACCCCGCCGTGCACCCTGAGTGAGCAGGATCATCCCGAGAACGAGGATCACCGCTTGTGGGTGATCGAGAACAAGTCCGGCGAGCAGCTACGCATCACCGTCGCGGAGATCCACCATGAGTCCCAGCACGAACTCGGGGTGGATCCCGGCCTCGTGAAGGACGGTGTCGAGGCTCATCTGCAGGAGCTGCTCGCGGAGCACATCGACACTCTGGGCCGTGGCTACAGCCTGATCCGCCGCGAGTACATGACCGCGATCGGCCCCGTGGACATCCTCGGACGCGACTCCGAGGGCACGACGGTCGCAGTGGAGATCAAGCGCCGCGGCGAGATCGACGGCGTCGAGCAGCTGACGCGCTATCTCGAGCTACTCAATCGTGATCCGCTGCTCGCGCCGGTCAACGGGATCTTCGCCGCGCAGGTGATCAAGCCCCAGGCGCGAACGCTGGCCGAGGACCGAGGTATCCGCTGCGTGACCCTTGATTACGACCGGCTACGCGGAACAGACTCCAACGACCTGCGCCTCTTCTGAGCGGGGTGTGCGGTGCCGAGACGACATCGACGCGCAGCCCGGGATCTACCCGCGCCGAGGCGTGAGGGGCTGGGTGGGGGAGCGATGGAGCCCGGGCCGGCGGGAGATCCGGACGGGTATCACGTACGGAGGATCCCCGGCGCCAGGGCGAGCAAGGACTATCGCTGCCCGGGATGCGACCAGCTGGTGATGTCGGGAACGGCACACGTCGTGGCCTGGCCGGACCGGCCTGGTGGCGACGATGAGCGGCGCCACT
This sequence comes from Dietzia sp. NPDC055340, assembly GCF_053645335.1. Classification (NCBI taxonomy): domain Bacteria; kingdom Bacillati; phylum Actinomycetota; class Actinomycetes; order Mycobacteriales; family Dietziaceae; genus Dietzia; species Dietzia sp. NPDC055340. The sequence goes on from NZ_JBSHML010000021.1 coordinate 24,233, forward strand.
GGCATTCGGGATGCTGGAACGGTCGGTCCAGCCGGGGGCTCACCCGTCGCTGGAGTTGAAGCGAGGGGTCTCCGGCAGGGGCTCCTCGTTCGCGACGCCGGCCGGCAGCGGCTCCAGTCGTGCCCGTACAGAGGCCAGCTCGGCCAGGACGTCCTCACGTAGAGCACGGAGGCGCTCGGTGTGTGTCCGGGCGCGGCCCATGATGTCGTTCGCGCGCTGTTCCGCGTCACGCACGATCTCGTCCGCGCGGTCGCGGGCTTCAGACCGGAGCGCCTGGACTGCGCTCCTGGTCGCGGCACGCTGGGCGCGATCCTCGTCGAGGGATTCCTTTCGACGCAGGTTCGACGCTAGTCGGTGGTCCTCGTCGATCTGGTCGCGTCGCCGTGCGGCGACATCGTCCAGTCGCTTCGCCTCGCTCTCGGCCGAGCGGACGATCTCCGCAGCCCGGGCTCGCGCCGCGTCCAACGCCGCGTCGTGCTCGGCGCGGACAGCGTCGTTACGGGTGCGGACGGCGGAGAGCTCGGCTGCCGCCGACTCACGCATCCGCCACGCGTCCTCTTCAGCCTCGTTGAGAATCCGGTCGGCGTCGGAGTGTGCGTTGTCGCGCATCGATGCGGCCTCGGCCGTCGCGAGGGCGAGCATCGTGGACAGACGGTCGGACATCTGCTCGTTCGTCACCGGTGCGCGGCCCAACTCGGCGATCCGCGACTCCAGCTCGTCGACCTTGTCGCGGTGACGCTCGAGTTCCGCGGTGGCACGTTCGGCACGCTCCACCGCGGCGTCACGGTCGGCCCGCAGCAGCTCGGCTTCGGCTTCCAGTCGGGCGAGGGCCGCGGACACCTGTTCGCGGTCGAAGCCCTTCCGGACCACCGCGAAGGGCTGCACGGCCGATTCGGGAGTGTGCGTGCTCGGCATGTCACCACCCTAGCCGCGCAGCCCTCGTCGGCGCTCAGTGCTGATCGGCGGCCGGCTCCACGAGCTCGAGGAGGACACCGCCGGCGTCCTTGGGGTGGACGAAGTTGATGCGGGAGCCGGCGGTTCCGGTCTTCGGGGCCGGGTAGAGCACGCGCACTCCGCGTCCGGTCAGGTGGGCGGTGATCGCGTCGATGTCGGTGACCCGGACGGCCATCTGCTGGATCCCGGGGCCGTTGCGATCCAGGTATTTGGCGATGGTCGAGCTGTCGTCGAGAGGCGCCAGAACCTGGAGCAGGGCGCTGCCCGCGGGGCGGCCGGGGGAGCCGAGCATGGCCTCGCGGACGCCCTGCTCCTCGTTGACCTCCTCGTGGAGGTTCTCCATACCCAGGTTGTCCCGGTACCAGGCCACGGCCGCGTCGAAATCCGGAACCGCGACACCGACGTGATCGATGGCCACGACCAGTTCGGAAGGAAGAAGGGGCTGGCCTGCTGGGGTAGTAGTCATACCTTCCACGCTAGCCGGTCCGGGTCCACGGTAGTTTGGCGTGGATAACCATCACCCCTCGATCGGAAGGTGTCCCATGACCGCCGAGCCCACCCGCACCGTCATCGTCGCCGGTGCACGCACTCCGTTCGGTCGCCTGCAGGGCGGCCTGTCCTCCCTGTCCGCGGCCGAACTCGGCGGCATCGCGATCAACGCCGCCCTCGAGCGTGGCGGCGTCTCCGGTGAGGCCGTCGACCAGGTGATCATGGGGCAGGTGCTCTCCGCCGGAAACGGCCAGATGCCCGCGCGCCAGGCCTCGCTCGCCGCCGGACTCCCGAAGAGCATCGACGCGCTGAGCATCAACAAGATGTGCCTGTCCGGCCTGACGGCGATCGCGTTGGCCGACCAGGCCATCCGGTCCGGCTACTCCGAGGTGGTCGTCGCGGGTGGTCAGGAGTCGATGTCGCAAGCGCCGCACCTCCTGCCCAAGAGCCGGAACGGTTACAAGTACGGCTCGGTAGAGGTCCTCGACCACATGGCGTACGACGGGCTGCACGACGTCCCGACCGACCAGCCTATGGGGGCCCTCACCGAGGCCCGGAATGTCGAGCTGGAGATCACGCGTGAGCACCAGGACGAGTTCGCCGCGATCTCGCACCAGCGCGCCGCCGCCGCCTGGGCCGAGGGACGCTTCGCGGACGAGGTCGTCCCGGTGACCATCAAGGGGCGTAAGGGCGACACGGTCGTGGAGACGGACGAGGGCGTCCGGGCGGATTCCACCGCCGAGTCGATGTCGAAGCTCCGTCCCGCATTCGCCAAGGACGGCACCATCACCGCCGGTTCGTCGTCCCAGATCTCCGACGGCGCGTCGGCTGTGATCGTCACCTCCGCCGCCCGCGCCGAGGCGGAGGGCTGGCCGGTCCTGGCCGAGATCGTCGGCTACGGCACGGTCGCCGGGCCCGACTCGACCCTCCAGCACCAGCCCGCCGACGCGGTGCTGGACGCGTGCGAGCGCGCCGGTGTTGCGGTGTCGGACATCGATCTGTTCGAGTTCAACGAGGCCTTCGCCTCGGTGGGACTGCACTCGACCCGCATGCTGGACCTGGACGCGGACAAGGTGAACGTCAACGGTGGCGCCATCGCCCTCGGCCACCCGATCGGCGTGTCCGGTAACCGCGTCGTCCTCACCCTCGCCATGGAGCTCGCCCGCCGGGGCGGGGGTCTCGGAGCCGCGGCACTCTGCGGCGGCGGCGGCCAGGGAGACGCGCTCCTGATCCGGGTGCCCGCGGCCGGCTGACACCCTGAAGGCGGCGGCGTGGCAGGATCGGAGCCGTGACCAGACCAGGTAACCGTCCCCCGTCCGCCGCCGAGCAGAAGCTCGCGGCGTCGCTTGCCGGCGCCGTCGACCTCTCTGGGCTGAAGAGTCGCGCCGAGGCCCAGCGGGGCGCGGCCGCCGCCGGCCGTGCCCCAGGGCAGCCGGGCGGGGGCGGCGCCGACGGGGCCGGGGCGTCACGGGTGGAGGTGGACGAGGCGACCTTCGAGCAGGAGGTCCTCGTCCGCTCCACCCAGGTCCCGGTCATCATCGAGCTGGTCTCGCAGCGCGCGCCCACGGCGCTGACGGCGCTGCTGGCGGCCCTGGCGGATGAGGCGAACGGGGCCTGGGTCCATGCGACCGTGGACGTGGATGTGGCCCCCGGGATCGCCCAGGCGTTGCAGGCTCGTGCGGTGCCGTCGGTGTTCGCCATCGCGGGCGGCCGTCCGATCGCCGACTTCGAGGGGGAACAGCCCGAGGAGGCGCTCCGCCAGTGGCTCGACGCCGTTCTGCGTGCCACGGAGGGCAAACTGAGCGGACCGGTGCCGGACGCCGATGATCCCGAGGCGGAGGATGAGACGGACCCCGAGCTGGACGCGGCCGAAGAGGCGCTGTCCGAGGGGGACCTGGTCACGGCCGAGGAGCGGTTCTCGGCGCTGGTCGAGGCACGACCCGCGGACCACACGATCGTCGAGGCGCTGAGGTACGTCCAGGCCGGCAGGCGCGTGTCGGAGGAGACGGACACCGCGGAGGGGTCGGTTCCCGCCGCACTGCGGTCGGCGGACCTCATGCTGGTCGCGGCGGAGTACGACTCGGCGTTCTCGGTTCTGACAGATGCGATCAAGGTGCACTTCGGAGATGAGCGCCAGATCCTCCGGACCCGGCTGCTCGAGATCCTCGAGGCACTACCCGCGGACGACCCCCGGGTGCTCGTCGCCCGGCGGGAACTCGCGAGCGCCCTGTACTGACCGAGCCCGGAGCGGTGACCGCCGCCGGGAACCGCCACGCCCCCGAAATCTGGCGTGGTGCGCCCGGGGTCGTGCCGCGATCTAGCCGCTGTGGCGCAGCCACACCGTGGCCCGGGGCCCCACCGCCACGGTCGCCGAGTACGGACGCCCGTGGTGCCCCTGCTCGTACGAGCGCACCCCGCCCAGGTTCCCCACACCGGAGCCCTCGTAGAGCTCGGCGTCGGTGTTGAGGATCTCCTCCCACATACCGGCGGAGGGGAGCCCGATGCGGTAGTCGCGTAGCGGGCTTCCCGAGAAGTTCACGATGCAGGCCAGGGTGTTGCCGGCGTGATCGGTGCGTAGGAACGACAACGTGCTGTTGTCGGCGTCGTTGGCGTCGATCCAGGAGAATCCGGCCGGCTCGTCGTCGAGCACCCACAACCCCGGGTTGTCGGCGTATCCGGCGTTGAGATCGCGTACGCACGCGAGGATGCCGCGGTGGAACTCGCCCTCCCAGCCGTCCAGGTCATCCCAGACGACACCGCGGTCGGCGTCCCATTCGGTGGTCTGGCCGAACTCGAGGCCCTGGAACAGGAGTTTCTTTCCGGGGTGAGCCCACATGTAGGCGTACAGCCCGCGGATACCGGCGGCACGGTCCCATGCGGCACCCGGCATCCGCTCCCACATCGAGCCCTTTCCGTGGACCACCTCGTCGTGGCTCAGCGGCAGGACGAATCGTTCGCTCCAGGCGTACATCATCGAGAAGGTGATCTCGCCGTGGTGGTGCGTCCGGTAGAGGGGGTCCAGCGCCAGGTAGCGCAGGGTGTCGTTCATCCAGCCCATGTTCCACTTCATGGAGAAGCCGAGCCCGCCGGTCCCGGTGGGGGCGGTGACGCCTCCCCACGAGGTCGATTCCTCCGCGATGGTGAGGACCCCGGGATGTGCACGGTGCAGGGTCGCATTGACCTCCTGCAGCAGAGCGATCGCCTCGAGGTTCTCCCGGCCACCGTGCAGATTGGGCTCCCACTGGCCTTCGTCGCGCGAGTAGTCCAGGTAGAGCATCGAGGCGACGGCATCCACGCGCAGCCCGTCGACATGGAACTCCTCGGCCCAGAACAGGGCGTTGGCGACGAGGAAGTTCCGAACCTCGTGTCGGCCGAAGTCGAACACGTACGTGCCCCAGTCCGGTTGCTCGCCCCTCCGTGGATCCGGGTGTTCGTACAGTGGGGTGCCGTCGAAGCGGCCGAGTGACCACTCGTCCTTGGGGAAGTGAGCGGGAACCCAGTCCACCAGCACGCCTATCCCACGCGAGTGGAGGTGGTCGATGACGTAGCGCAGGTCGTCCGGCGATCCGAACCGGCTGGTGGGTGCGTAGTAGGACGACACCTGATAGCCCCACGAGCCACCGAACGGGTGCTCGGCGACGGGCATCAGCTCCACGTGTGTGAAGCCGGTCTCCGCCACGTGGTCGGCCAACTGGTGTGCGAACTCCCTGTAGCCGAGTCCGGGACGCCATGAACCGATGTGCACCTCGAGCACGGCCATCGGCGACCGCGAGTGGTCGCGGGTCGCGCGGGCGGCGATCCACTCGGCGTCGTTCCATTCGTACTCGGAGGTGAACACCCTGGAGGCCGTGGCCGGGGGCACCTCGGTCGCGGAGGCCATCGGATCGGCGTGGTCGACGGTTCCCCCGTCGGCGCCCCGCACGCAGTACTTGTAGTGGGCGCCGTCCCGGACGCCGGGGACGAACAGTTCCCACACCCCGGATGAGCCGATCGACCGCATGGGCAACGCGACGGGATTCCACGCACAGAAGTCGCCCACCACGCTCACACCGCGCGCATTGGGTGCCCACACCGCGAACGAGGTTCCCGTGACGGCCCCGCCGGGGGTGTCGTAGGTGCGGACGTGCGCGCCCAGGACGGTCCACAGCCGCTCGTGCCTGCCCTCACCGATCAGGTGTAGGTCCACGTCGCCGAGCGTCGGCAGGAACCGGTACGCGTCGGCGACGATCCGACTGTGGCCGTCCGGGTACGACACCCGGTAGCGATAGTCGGGGAGGTCGGCATCCGGAAGCGATGCCCCGAACATCCCGTGTCCGAGCGGGGACATGGGCACAGTGCGGCCGTCGACGAGGATCTCCACCGCCACCGCTCCGGGCTGCATCGTGCGGATGACGCTACCGCTGCCGTCCCGGTGCGCGCCGAACACGGAGTGCGGATCGTGATGGGTGCCCGAGCGGAGTCGAGCTAAGGCCTCGTCGGGGAACGGGGCCGGCGCGGGAGTGCCTGCTCCGGCGGCCATGTCGGGCTGAGAGGGTTGCGTCTCGTGGTGCTGTGCCATCGGTGTGCCTCTAATCCACGATGTGCGTGCGGTAGGACAACTCGACCCTACGTGCCGGGTCGCAGGGCGGGACCACGACGATGTGGGCGACCGCCGACCAGGGCTCGAGCCGGACGAAGTTGCTAGATCCCCAGTGGAACTCGGATCCGGTGACCTCGTCGCGGACGCTGAAGCGCGCGTCGGCCGGGTAGCCCATCGCCTCCATGTCGAGCGTCAGCGTGCCCTCCTGCGCGCCCTGCGAGTCGAGGGAGACCACCGTGAGGACGCAGTCCCCGGTGGCCGGGTCCAGCTTGGAGTAGGCGACCATCTGATCGTTGTCCACGGCGTGGAAGCGGAGGGTCCGCAACTGCTGTAGAGCCGGATGGTCGCGGCGGATGCGGTTGAGTGTCCGGATCCATGGCGCGAGCGACTGGCCGGCGTTCTCGGCAGCGGCGAAGTCCCGGGGCCGGAGCTCGTACTTCTCGGAGTCCATGTACTCCTCGCTGCCCGCGGCGACGGGCTGCCACTCATAGAGTTCGAAGCCGGAGTAGACACCCCACGCGGGGGAGAGGGTGGCCGCGAGTGCCGCCCGGATGGCGAACATCGCCGGGCCGCCCCGCTGCAGGGATTCGTGGAGGATGTCCGGGGTGTTGGTGAACATGTTGGGGCGCGCCTCGTCGACATGCTCGAGAAGCTGTTCGCAGAACTCCACGAGCTCGGCCTTGGTGGTCTTCCAGGTGAAGTAGGTGTACGACTGCGAGAAGCCGCGCCGGGCCAGGCCGAAGAGGCGGGCCGGCCGGGTGAAGGCCTCGGACAGGAACAGCACGTCCGGCTCGGTCCGCTTGACCTCGCTGATGAGCCGGTGCCAGAAGTCGCCCGGCTTGGTGTGGGGGTTGTCCACGCGGAAGATGCGGACCCCGAGTGCGGTCCAGTGACGGACGACCCGCAGGACCTCGGCGAAGATGCCCTCGGGATCGAGGTCGAAGTTGATCGGGTAGATGTCCTGGTACTTCTTAGGTGGGTTCTCGGCGTAGGCGATGTGTCCGTCCGGCAGGACCGTGAACCACTCCGGGTGGGCCTGCGCCCACGGATGGTCGGGCGCGCACTGCAGCGCCAGGTCGAGGGCTATCTCGACCCCGCGTTCAGCCGAGTACTCGACGAGGTCACGGAAGTCGTCGATCGTGCCGAGGTCGGGAAGGACGCGATCGTGACCCCCCTCGGAGGAGCCGATCGCCCACGGGGAACCGACATCGTCAGCCTCCGGGGTGAGCGTGTTGTTGCGGCCCTTCCGGTTGACCCTCCCGATCGGATGTATCGGGGGCAGGTACGCCACATCGAAGCCGAGGTCGGCGGCGTGGTCGATGGCCGAACGCGAGGTGCGGAACGTCCCGTGCACGGGACGACCATCCGAGTCGCGACCGCCGGTCGACCGGGGGAAGAACTCGTACCACGAACTGAACTGGGCCGCGCGCCGGTCGACCCACACGCGATGGGTCCGCCCGACCGTGACGAGCTCGCGGACCGGGTCGGTGGCCAGGGCTTCTGCGACCGGCCCGGAGAGAGCGGTCGCGGTGCGGGCGCCCGCGTCTCCGCGGCCCCGCAGATCGGCCGCAGCGCGGGTCAGTAGTCCGGAGTGGTCGGAACGGCCGGCTGCCGTGGCGCGCCCGATCGCGGTGTCGAGGACGCGGGCGCCGACTTCCAGCTCGTTGCCGAGCTCGTCCGCGTCCTGCCCGGCCGCCATCTTCTTGACGATGCCGCTGCGCCAGGTGGCGAAGGGATCGGACCACGCCTCGACGCGGAACGACCACATCCCGGGCGAGTCGGTCAGCAGGAGTGCGTGCATGGTGTCGGGCTCGGTACCGGGCACCATCGTGGTGCGGGTGGCGGCACCGCCCGGACGACGGACGACCACCGTGGCCGACAGCGCGTCGTGGCCCTCGCGCCACACCACGGCCGAGATCGGCAGCACCTCGCCCACAACGGACTTGGAGGGGAACCTCCCGCATGCGACGAGGGGGAGGACCTCGTCGATGGCCAGACGGTCGTTCACGTCGGTGCTCCTCTCGGCTGCTGAACCGCCATGGCGGGCGGCGTTACCCCCTCGACGCTAGCGAAGGCGGGGCGTTCCGGGAGCCGGGTCACCTCCGGTTCATCTGTCGGGGCCGTGTTCCTCGCCACCCCGCTCCCCGATACGGGGTTAGATGGGCGCCGTGAGCACCGTGATCGACATCGACCCAGACCTCGTCCTCGACCTCAGGGACGTCTCGCTACGCCGCGACGGCACGAACCTCGTCGGGCCACTGACCTGGCAGGTGGAGTTGGACGAACGATGGGTGGTGCTGGGGCCCAATGGTGCGGGCAAGACGTCGCTGCTCAAGATCGCCGCCGCGCTCGAGTACCCGAGCACCGGGACCGCCGTGATCCTCGGCGAGCAGCTCGGCCGGACCGAGGTGACCGAGCTCCGTAGCCGCCTGGGGCTGTCCTCGGTCGCGGTCGCCGGCCGCATCCCGGGTGACGAGGTAGTGCAGGATCTGGTGGTCTCCGCCGGTTACGCGGTCCTGGGCCGGTGGCGTGAGCAGTACGACCGTCAGGATTTCGACCGTGCCGCGGACACCCTCGAGTCGATCGGCGCGGAGCACCTCGCGGAGCGGACCTGGGGCACCCTGTCGGAGGGTGAGCGCAAGCGGGTGCTCATCGCCCGCGCGCTGATGACCGACCCGGAACTGCTGCTCCTGGACGAGCCGGGCGCGGGGCTGGACCTGGGCGGCCGCGAGGATCTCGTCGCGCGGCTCGGGGACATGGCGATGGATCCGGACGCGCCCGCGACGGTCCTGGTGACCCATCACGTCGAGGAGATCCCCCCGGGCTTCACCCACGCGATGTTGCTGTCGGAGGGCGAGGTCACGGCGATGGGGCTGATCGACGACGTGATCACCTCGGAGAATCTCAGCCGGGCCTTCTCCCAGTCGATCGTCGTGGACGAGATCGACGGCCGTTATTTCGCGCGCCGCTCCCGCCGTGCCGGCCGGCATCGACGGGCATGACGACCCCGCCCGCGCCGTTCGACCCCGCGGCCGTCCCGATCCGTGAGGCCGCGACGGTCGCCCTGATCAGAGATTCGAGGGTCGGGGGCGGAGTGGAGGTATTCCTGCAGCATCGCGTGCCCACGATGCAGTTCGCCGCGGGTATGTCGGTGTTCCCCGGCGGCGGTGTGGAGCCGCGGGACTACCGCGGTACCCGCGCGTGGCGCGGCCCGGAGGCGCGGTGGTGGGCGAGCCGCTTCGCCATCGGCGAGGAGCGCGCGGCCGCCGCGGTGCGGGGTGTCGCGCGGGAACTGTTCGAGGAGACGGGGGTCCTGCTCGCCGAGCCCGAAACCGAACCCGAGCCCACACCGTCCGATCAGCCGGGCCACGCCGAGCGTCGCGCGCTCGACGCCGGCGAGGGGGACCTGGACGGTCTGCTGGCGCAGCACGGGCTGGTCCTGTCGGCGCATCTGTTGCGCCCGTGGGACCGGTGGACCACGCCGCTCGGCCCACCGCGCCGTTACGACACGCTGTTCTTCGTGGCGGCCCTGCCCGAGGGCGCCGAGCCGGACGCGGTCACGAGCGAGGCGCGGGCCGCCGAGTGGATCCGGGCGGAGGACGCGGCACTGGCGGGCACCCTGGGCCACCTGGGAATGCTCCGTCCGACGCTGCACGTGGTCTCGGACCTGGCCACGGCAGCGAATGTGGCCGAGGTCCTGGAGTGGGCGCGGACGATCGCGCCGGGCGGGAACTAGAGTGCGCTCGTGACCCCGGAGGATCTGGATTTTCTGCGCACCGACGCCGGACGGGCCCTGCTCGACCTCGCCGCCGGGCTCGACTTCTCCCGCGCTCACACGGTCGCCTCGACGGCGGCCGTCCGGCGCGCGGATCCCGAGCACGCGGCCGCGGCGATCGACGTGGTGACCGCGCGGTCGCGCGCCGTCGGCCGCATCCGGGGCGCGGAAAGGATGCTGCTCACTGACGAGGCGGTCCAACAGGCCACCGCCTGGCCCGTGGCGGCGCTGCGTGCGCGCCGCCTCGCCGGTCGCGACGTCCACGACGTGACCTGTTCGGTCGGGGCCGAGCTCGCGGAGTTGGTGCGTACCGCCGGGCGGGTGGTGGGCTCGGATCTGGATCCGGTGCGTGCGCGGATGGCCGCACACAACGTGCCGGACGCGCTGGTCTGTGTGGCCGACGCACTGTGCCCGCCGACGCGGGATGCCGTGGTGGTGGCGGACCCCGCGCGTCGGTCGGGCGGGCGGCGGATCCACGACCCGGCGCAGCTCAGCCCTTCGCTGCCGGCGCTGTTGGTGGCCGTCGCCGAGCGTGATCACGTGATCAAGTGCGCGCCCGGCCTCGACGTCTCGACGCTGGGGCACCGCGGAGCGGTGGAGGTGGTGTCGCTGGACGGGTCCGTGCGCGAGGCGTGTCTGTGGTCGCCGGGTCTGTCCGGCGGGGTGGGCCGTAGGGCCACGGTGGTGCGCACGTCGCCGGTCGACGCGCCGGGTCCGTGGGGTGCGCCGTGGATGAACGCGGACGGGGTCGCGGTCCACGTGGAGGAGGTGACCGATGGGGACGACGACGACGTCGACGCCTCCGGGGAACCGGACCGGTTCATCGTGGATCCGGACGGGGCCGTGGTCCGGGCGGGGCTGGTGCGGCACTGGGCCCGCCGACACGGGCTCCGGCAGTTGGACGCCCGGATCGCGCATCTGACCGGTCCGCGGATCCCGGGCGGGTACTCGGGCTTCGAGGTTCTCGACCGCTGCCGACTCGACCGCAAGGAGCTGCGCCGCGTCCTGCGCGAACGGGACTGCGGGTCGCTGGAGATCCTCGTCCGGGGAGTCGACGTGGACCCCGACACGCTGCGCCGCTCGCTCGCGCTGAAGGGGTCCCGGCCGCTGGCGCTCGTGGTGACACGCATCGAGCGGTCGGCGGTGGTCTTCGTGTGCGGACCGCGCACCCGCGCCGCGGACTAGTCGAAGACGTAGACCGCGCCGAGCCCGGTGGTCAGCATGATGCGGCCGTCGGAATCGATGCTCAGCCCGGACACCGGGCCGCCGGCCGCCGGCACCTCGATGCGGTGCAGGGTCTCGCCGCTGCCACCGTCGAGGAGATGCACGGCGATTCCGGGCACGCCGTCGGCCCCGTCGGTGCGCACCGCGACCAGCACCCTGCCGTCCTCGGTCGCCGCCGGGTTGGTCAGCTGCTGCAGATCGTCGCGCCGCCAGAGTTCCCGGCCGGAGCCGTCTTCCCCGTGGATGGCCACGACGGGTGACGGGCCGGCGTCGTCGTCGTGGTCGTCGTCGGTTCCCTTCCACATCGTCGTCGTGCGGCCTCCGGTGACCAGGGTCCCGTCCGGCAGCAGGGCCGGGGGCAGGTCCGGGCGGTAACCCACCGGTACCGACCACAACCGCGAGCCGTCGACGGCGGAGTAGGCGGCGAGGTCACCGTCGCGCGAGTGCACGTAGACCTCGCTCCGATCGTTCGACAGCACCGTCGGCACACCGAGGCGGCCGTCCGTCAGCGGCGCGCGCCAGAGCACCTCGAGGGCGCCGTCGACCGCGGCGGAGTCATCCGCGTTGTAGCGGAAGGCCACCAGTTCCGGTTCGTCGGCGGCGGGGGTCCACACGGTGACGTACGCGGTGGCCGACGAGGTGTCCACGGCGGCAGGGCCCGGCACGGGGCAGCCACGTTCGCCGATGCCGCACCACGGCAGTCCGTAGCCGCGATCATCGGTGCCGATCCGGCCCGCCAACCGCAGGTCGGGCGAGGCGTCCAGTCCCGTGTGTGCGTTGACGACCTTCGTGGCCCCCTGATGGGTGATCACCAGCAGGTGACGGTTGTCCAGCAACGTCACGGTGGTCGGCGTACCCCGGGTGGGCAGGAACCAGCGGTTCTCACCCTCCGACGCGACCGCGCCCACCCCGCCGAACATGGGCACGAACAACGACCCGCGGCCGTCGACGGTCGCCGTGATCCGCGGCCCGTCGGTGGGCAACCGCGTGCACCACCGCTTGCGGCCGTCGTCGGCGGAGAGGGAGAACAGATTACAGCCGCGCTCGGAGATCGTGGCCTGGAACGACGAGCCGATGCCGTCGGAGGAGGCGACGCCGATCGCCGGGGCGCCCAACGTGCGGGACCACAGCAACTCCGGGGCCTGCGACACGGAGGCGTGGGCCCGGCCCGAGTTGGGCGGGCCGCCTGTCACCGACGACCAGCTGGCGGCCTGCGGCAGGCGCGCATCGCCGCTCTCGGTGTGGGAGGTGCAGCCGGCGAGAAACGCCACCGCGAGAGCGGCGACGCCCAGTGCCCGCGCGACGCGCGGTGTCGTTGCCGGTCCCACAGATCCCCCCTCGTCCGCACTCCCGTGGTGAGAGTCACCGAATGAGACTAGTCGGCACCCCGGCACCCGCTGTGACGGACGCTCCGACGGAGGTGCCGACCGCGGGGGGAATCGGCGCGATCGGACCGCAGCCGGGCGGGCCCGCCATTACGGTGGCCGACATCACGACCGTCCCGACGAGAGGCTAACCACCCGCGATGACTGCTGATTCCGGACTTGATACCGCTCTGAGCCCGCTGGGTTTCCTCGAGAAGGCGGCCAGGGTGGTGCCCCACGCGATCGCGGTGGTGGACGGCCCCCGGCGCCAGACGTACGCCGAGTTCGCGGAACGGGCCACACGGATGGCCTCGTTGTTGAAGATGCGCGGCGTCGCGCGGGGCGACCGGGTCGGTGTGCTCGCGCCGAACTCGGCGGAGGCGCTGCTGGCGCAGTTCGGTGTCCCGCTCGCCGGTGGCGCGGTGGTCGCGCTCAACACCCGGCTCGCGCCCGCGGAGATCGCCTACATCGTCGACCACGCGGGCATCGAGGTCCTGATCGCCGACGCCGAACTGCTCGCGGGGCTCGGGGACGAGGTGCCCGAGCAGTTGCGCCTCATCCTCATCGCGCCCGACGCCGACGGTACCCAGCCCGACCCGGCCCGCTTCGGGCCCGTGGCCGAGGCGCTCGAGGAGGCGTTGGAGCTGGCCTCGCCGCGGGCCGTGCCCTGGACCGTCGACGACGAGGACTCGGTCATCGCCGTCAACTACACGTCCGGGACCACGGGCCGCCCCAAGGGCGTCATGTACACCCACCGCGGTGCCTACCTCAACGCACTGGGCGAGATCGTCACCCAGAAGCTCGACGCCGAGTCGCGCTACCTGTGGACACTGCCGATGTTCCACTGCAACGGGTGGTGCACCACGTGGGCGCTCACGGGCGCGCTCGGCACCCATGTGTGCCTGCGGGCGGTCCGCGGCGAGGACATCTGGCGGCTGTTCGACTCCGAGGGCGTCAACAGGCTCGCCGGCGCCCCGGCGGTGCTGTCCACGATCGCCGACGACCCGGCGGCCCGGCCCGTGGAGGGCATCAGCATGGTGACCGCCGGCGCCCCGCCGTCACCGACCATCCTGCGGCGGTTCGAGGACCTGCGTATCGACGTGACGCAGGTCTACGGCCTCACCGAGACCTACGGGCCGTTCACGGTGTGCACCCCCCAGCCCGACTGGGCTGACCTCGAGCCGGATGCGCGGGCTGCGCTCAAGTCCCGCCAGGGCGTGGCGATGATCCACGCCGACACCGTGCGCGTGGTCGAACGGACCTCCCCGGGTGAGACGACCCTGGTCGACGTGCCCGCGGACGGAGTCACGATGGGCGAGGTGGTCATGACCGGCAACGGCGTCATGAAGGGGTATTTCCAGGACCCCGACGCCACCGCCACCGCGTTCGCCGGCGGATGGTTCCACTCCGGGGACCTCGGCGTGATGCACCCGGACGGCTACGTCCAGCTCCTCGACCGGGCCAAGGACGTCGTGGTCTCTGGCGGCGAGAACATCTCGACGATCGAGGTCGAACAGGCGATCGCCTCACACCCGGACGTCGTGGATTGTGCGGTCGTCTCGATGCCCGACGAGAAGTGGGGGGAGCGGCCCAAGGCGTACGTCGTGGTGCGGCCCGGTTCCGAGCTCGACGAGGCGGGTCTGATCGAGCACTGCCGGACCAGGATCGCGCGGTACAAGGTGCCCGGGGCGGTGGAGCTCACCGAGGCGTTGCCGCGGACCTCGACGGGCAAGGTCCGAAAGAACGAACTGCGAGACGCCGCCTGGTCGGGCTGGGAGAAGCGCATCAACTGACGGCCCCGACACACCCTCTGCGGGCAGGGTGACGTTATTCTGTGTCGCAGGACCATAATCCGGTGTATTCCGCCGCACCTGACGGACCACACCCAGCCCCGACTCGCAGGAGGTCGACGCAGGCCCATGACGAACATCGTCGTACTGATCAAGCAGGTTCCCGATACGTACTCCGAGCGCAAGCTCTCCGATGGGGACTTCACCCTGGACCGCGAGGCCGCCGACGCGGTTCTGGACGAGATCAACGAGAAGGCCGTCGAGCAGGCTCTCCAGATCAAGGCGGCCGACGGTGGCGAGGTCACCGTCCTGTGTGCCGGTCCGGACCGCGCCACCGAGGCGATCCGCAAGGCGCTGTCGATGGGTGCCGACAAGGCCGTCCACCTCAACGACGAGGCGCTGCACGGCTCCGACGTCGTCCAGACCTCGTGGGCTCTCGCCAACGTCCTGGGCACCATCGAGGGCACCGAACTGGTGGTCTGCGGTAACGAGGCCACCGACGGCCGTATGGGCGCGCTCCCGGCCATCCTCGCCGAGTACCTCGGACTGCCGCACCTGACCCACATGCGGACCCTCGAGGTCTCCGGTGGCGTCGCCAAGGGCGAGCGCGAGACCGATGAGGGCGTCTTCGAGGTCGAGGCACAGCTGCCCTGCGTCGTGTCCGTCGGCGAGAAGATCAACGAGCCGCGCTTCCCGTCGTTCAAGGGGATCATGGCGGCCAAGAAGAAGCCGGTCGAGACCCTGACCCTGGCCGACACCAACGTCGAGGCCGGGCAGGTCGGCAAGGACAACGCCGCCTCCACCGTCACCGCTTCGACCCCCAAGCCGCCGCGCACCGCGGGCGAGAAGGTCACCGACGAGGGCGAGGGCGGCAACGACGTCGCCAAGTACCTCGTCGCGCAGAAGCTCATCTGACCCGAGCTCAACCGACCGACTCATCCCAGACTTTTCAAGGAGAATCCACCATGGCTGAAGTCCTCGTCGCGGTCGAGCATGTCGACGGCGAACTCAAGAAGGTCACCCTCGAGCTGCTGACCGCCGCCCGCGCGCTCGGCGAGCCGTCCGCTGTCGTGTTCGGTGAGTCCGGCTCCGCTGCCGCTCTCACCGACGCCCTCAAGGAGGCCGGCGCGGAGAAGATCTACGTCGCCGAGGGCGATGCGGTCCAGAACTTCCTCGTCACCCCGAAGGTCGACGTCCTGGCCGGTCTGGCCGAACAGGGCGCCGCCGCAGTGCTGCTCGCCGCCACGTTCGAGGGCAAGGAGGTCGCCGGACGACTGGCGGCCCGTACCGGCTCCGGCATCCTCGGCGACGTCGTCGAGATCCGTGAGGACGGCTCCGCCGTCCACTCGATCTTCGGTGGCGCGTACACCGTCGAGGCGACCGTCTCCGGCGACACCCCCGTCTACACCGTGCGCCCGGGCTCCGTCGAGGCCACCCCGGCCGCCGGGGCCGGCGAGGTCGTCGAGGTCCAGGTCCCGGAGCCCGAGAACGCCGCCAAGGTGATCTCGAGCAACCCGATCGTCGGCGGCGACCGCCCCGAGCTCACCGAGGCCACCGTCGTGGTCGCCGGTGGCCGTGGCGTCGGTTCGGCAGAGAAGTTCGAAGAGGTCGTCGAGCCGCTCGCCGATTCTCTCAAGGGTGCCGTCGGCGCGTCGCGTGCCGCGGTCGACTCGGGCTACTACCCGGGCCAGTTCCAGGTCGGTCAGACCGGTAAGACGGTCTCGCCGCAGCTGTACATCGCCCTGGGCATCTCCGGCGCCATCCAGCACCGCGCCGGTATGCAGACCTCCAAGACGATCGTCGCCGTCAACAAGGACGAAGAGGCCCCGATCTTCGAGATCGCGGACTACGGCATCGTGGGCGACCTGTTCAACGTCGCCCCGCAGCTCACCGAGGCCATCAACGCCCGCAAGTGAGCCGCGTCTGAGCACTGACGCCCCGGCGTCGACGTGCTCCCACTGAACCCCGACACCCCTGCGGTGCCGGGGTTCAGTGCGTTCGGGCGTATCCTTGCCTGCGATATGCGCACCACCCGTCCCGTCCACTATCTGGACCACGCCGCGACCACTCCGATGCGACCGGCGGCCGTCGCCGCCTACACCGAGGCCGCCTCGACCGTGGGCAACGCCTCGTCGCTCCACGGTTCCGGTCGGCGCGCGCGACGGCGCGTCGAGGAAGCCCGGGAACTGCTTGCGCACCACCTGGGTTGCCGACCCTCTGAGGTGGTGTTCACCTCCGGCGGGACCGAGGCCGACAACCTGGCCGTCATCGGTCTGGCGACAGCCTCGTCCGGTGACGTGGTGGCCGTCGGCGCCGCCGAGCACCACTCGGTCCTCGATGCCGCGGAACACCTGACCACCGGGCGCGGCGGGCGCAAAGACGTCCGTGTCCTGCCCGTCGACTCGCGCGGTGTGGTGCTGGCGGGGACCGTGCGCGACCTCGCGGGCGAGGTCGGGCCCCGGCTCGCACTGGTCGCGACGATGCTGGCCAACAACGAGATCGGCAGCATCACCGACGTGGCGGCGGTCGCCGGGCCCGCGCGCGCCGTGGGCGCGTCGGTCCACACCGACGCGGTGCAGGCGGTCGGACACGTTCCCGTGGACTTCGAGGCGCTCGGAGTGACCTCGATGAGCCTGTCCGCGCACAAGTTCGGCGGCCCGCTGGGCGTCGGCGCACTGTTGCTCGACCGCGGCGCGGAGATCGAGCCCATCGGATTCGGCGGGGGACAGGAACGGGACCTGCGTTCCGGCTCCGTCGATGTGCCCGGGGTCGTGGCCATGGCGGCGGCGCTCGACGAGGCGGCCCGGGAGATGGAATCCGAGGCCCGGCGACTGTCCGGCCTACGTGACCGGCTCATGGAGGGCGTCCGCGCCACCGTCCCCGGGGTCATCGCCAACGGCGGGGGAGACCGACTCCCGGGGATCGCGAATCTCACCTTCCCCGGATGCTCCGGGGAGTCGCTGATCCTGCTGCTGGATGCCGCCGGGATCGAGTGCTCGACGGGCTCGGCCTGCACGGCCGGTGTCGCCGAGCCCAGTCACGTCCTGCTGGCCGCCGGGGCCGACGAGGCGGCAGCGCGCAGCAGCCTACGGCTGAGCTTGGGATACACCACCACGGAGGCTGACGTGGACGCCACGATCGCCGCCCTCGGGCCGGCGGCCGAGCGGGCCCGCGTCGCCGGACTCGGGCTGTCCCGCGCAGGGGCGGGGGCGTCATGAGGGTTCTCGCCGCGATGAGCGGCGGAGTGGACTCCGCGGTGGCGGCCGCGAGAGCGGTCGCCGCCGGACACGACGTGGTGGGCGTGCACCTGGCGCTCAGCGCCGACCCGGCCACCCTGCGGACCGGTTCCCGCGGCTGCTGTTCCCGGGAGGACGCCGGTGACGCCCGACGCGTAGCCGACCTGCTGGGCATCCCGTTCTACGTCTGGGACTTCGCCGAGCGATTCCGCGCGGACGTGATCGACGACTTCGTCGACTCCTACGCCAGAGGGGAGACCCCCAACCCGTGCCTGCGCTGCAACGAGCGCATCAAGTTCGAAGCCCTGCTGGAGCGGGGAATGGCGCTGGGCTTCGACGCGGTGGCCACCGGCCACTACGCGCGGCTCTCGCACGAGGAACTCGCGGACGGTTCGACCCGGCCGGTCCTGCGTCGCGCGATCGACGAGGCGAAGGACCAGTCCTACGTTCTGGGCGTCCTCACGCCACGACAGCTGGCCCACTCGATGTTCCCCCTCGGGGACACCCACAAGTCCGAGATCCGGGCGGAGGCGGACGCGGCCGGCCTGCCGGTGGCGTCCAAGCCGGACAGTCACGACATCTGCTTCATCCCCTCCGGGGACACGCAGGCCTTCCTCGGCGCCCACATCGGACTGCGGCCGGGCGCCGTGGTGGACGCGGACTCCGGCGATGAACTCGGCCGGCACGACGGCGTCCACGGCTTCACCATCGGCCAGCGCAAGGGACTCGGACTGCCGGGCCCCGCGCCGGACGGACGCCCCCGGTACGTGACGGCGATCGACGCGGACAGCGGGACCGTCACCGTCGGCGGAGCCGATCATCTGCTCTCGGCAGCGATGACCGCCACCTCGCCGTACTGGTTGGTCGACGACGATATCCGGGAGACCGACTGTCGGATCCAGATCCGGGCACACGGTGAGGCGACCCCGGGCCACGTCCGGCGCGTCGGCGAAGGTCCGGACGCCCGCCTCGAGATCACCCTCGACGAGCCGGTGCGTGGCGTGGCGCCCGGCCAGGCCGCCGTGCTCTACCGCCCCGAGCCGGAGGGCGACCGCGTCCTGGGTAGCGGGACGATCTCGGTCGCGCGCCCGGCGGCGGGGGCTCCGTGAGCACGGTGGCCCCGGTGGCCCCGGCCCACACCGGCCCCGGCCCGATGCCGGGCAGCGACCCCCGGGAAGCCGCCCGGATCGTGATGGGCGAATGTCCCGGCCTGCCCTTCCTGCCCGAGTTGCCCGGGCGCGGGCCGGGCGCCGACCTGGCCGGCCGCTCACTCGCGATGCTGGCGGACCTGCCGGTCGACATCTCGCCGCGTGGCTGGCGGCTGGCGCAGTCACGGGGACGGCTGGCGCGCGTTGCCGCGGACCTGGTGGATCGTGACGGCGACGCCCTCGAGGAAGCCGACGAGCTGGCCCGCGACCCTGAATCCGAGCCCCTTGCCGCAGAACGGCGGCTCCAGGTCCGGGTGGTGGGTCCCTGGACGCTCGCGGCGGGCCTCGAGTTACCGGGCGGTCTACCGGTGTTGACCGACCGCGGGGCGAGGCGGGACCTGGCGGCCTCGCTCGCGGAGGGCTCCGCGGCGTGGGCGGCTCGACTCGCGGGACGGATGCGCGCGGGGGCCCGAATCGTGCTGGACGAACCGATGCTCTGGCGGGTCGCGGCAGGGACGGTTCCCGCCCCGAGCCACTTCGATCCGATTCCGCCCGTGCCCGTCGAGCAACTCGCGCTGGCGTTGTGTCGATTCGCGGACGCGCTGAGGGCCGCCGGGGCGGACGAGGTCCTGTTGCGGGTACCCACCACGTCCGGGCCCGAGGCGCCGGCCCTGTTCACCGCCTTCGCCGAGACACCTCGCGGCGAGACCCCGCTCGACGGTCTGTGTCTCGATGCTGCGCCCCTCTATGCGGCGCGTTCACACGACGCCCTCGACGCGGCGGGGACGGTGCTCGGCGACGGACGCATCCTGCAACTGGAGGGCGCCGCGGGAGTCGGTCGGCCGATCGCCGACCGGGCCGCGGCCGAACAGGCGGCGAACGCTCTTCTCGGTCTGCTCGACCGACTGGCCGCGCCCCGGTACGAGAGCCTAGCGAGGCTCGTGCTCACACCGACCGAAGGCCAGGTGGCCCGGGATTCGAGCGCCACCACCCGTGCCCTGGCCGGCGTCCGTCAGATGGCCGAGATCGCTCCGCACATCGCCGAGTAGCGTCCGAGGGCGGGCACGGCCGCGATATCAGACCGCGGCCAGCGGCCATGCGATGTTGACTCCCGAGGCGTCCTTGCCGGTTCGCTCGAGGTAGGCGGCGAAGTCCCGCTGCCGTTCCTCGTGCCATCGGGCCTGCTGCTCGTTGACCTCTCGCCAGTCCGTACCGGCGAGATCCGGGAGTGCGCCGAGCAGTTTCCACGCGAGCCTTGCTGCGGCCAGCGCGTCGGCGGACGCCTCATGCGCGTTCTCCAGGCGTACACCGTGGATCTCGCAGACCGCTTCCAGCGTGCGCTTGCCCTTGCGATACGGGTCGGTCGCCCGGTCCACCACGAACGGGTCGAGGACAGGCCCGAGGATCTCGAAGGTGGGGTCCCAGCGGCGCAGGATGGTCAGATCGAAACACGCGTTGAAGGCCACCAGGGTCCGGCCCTCGCGCCAGCCGCGGCGGATGCCGGCCACCGTCTCGGCGATCACGTCGGCATGCAGGCGGCCGTTTGCCCGCGCGTGTTCGGTGGTGATCCCGTGGACCGCCGTGGCACCCTCGGGAATCTCCACACCCGGGTCCGCGAGCCAGGTGCGTTCGTGTTTACGGGCACCGTCGATGGCCAGTAATGCCGACGTGACCACATGTGCTGTCCGGGGGTCGGGACCGGTGGTCTCGAGGTCGAACGCCAGCAGACGGGTGCGGTCGATGGTGCCGGGGGCCTGGATATCGTTTGTCATGGTCATACCGTAGGGCAGCACTCCGACAATCCGGTTGCGGGCGGGACTAACCTGTCCACGTGAGCGAACCCGTCGATATCAGTGAGCCCGCCGGCACCGGGGACATCCCGCCCGAGGTGCGGCATTCGTGGAACGAGCTTGCAGAAACCGTCCGCGATCATCAGTTCCGGTACTACGTCAAGGACGCGCCGATCGTCTCCGATGCGGAGTTCGACAAGCTGTTCGTGCGACTGCAGGAGCTCGAGGAGCGCCACCCGGGACTGCGGGGTGCGGACTCGCCCACGCAGCTCGTCGGTGGTGGCTTCTCCACGGACTTCGCACCGGTCGAGCACCTCGAGCGGATGACGAGTCTGGACAACGTGTTCTCCGAGGACGAGCTCCGTGACTGGATCGCCTCCGCAGTTGAGCAGGCCAACGTCGCCGAGGACGCGTTGCCGTTCCTCTGCGAGGTCAAGATCGACGGCGTCGCGCTGGACCTCGTCTACCGCGAGGGCAAGCTCGTCAGCGCCGCCACCAGAGGGGACGGCCGCACCGGCGAGGACGTAACGCTCAACGCGCGGACGATCGACGACATCCCGGTGGCCCTGACCGCGACTCAGGACCGGCCGGTGCCCGCCCTGCTCGAGGTCAGGGGGGAGGTGTTCTTCCGCCTGGAGGACTTCTCCGACCTCAATGCCGGGCTCGTCGCGGAGGGCAAGGCCCCGTTCGCCAACCCCCGGAACAGCGCAGCGGGATCGCTGCGGCAGAAGAACCCGGCGATCACGGCCCGGCGCCGCCTCCGGATGTACTGCCACGGGCTGGGCGCGGTGGAGGGCGCGACCTTCGACAGCCTTCACGATGTCTATCTCGCCCTCGCCGACTGGGGACTGCCCGTCTCGCCCTACACCGCGCCGGCCACCGGAACAGATGCCGTCCTCGAGCGGGTCCGGTACTGGGGAGAGCACCGCGGCGATCCAGAGCACGAGATCGACGGACTCGTGGTGAAGATCGACGACAGGGCGGTCCAGCGGCGCCTCGGCCAGACCTCACGTGCGCCGAGATGGGCGATCGCGTTCAAGTACCCGCCGGAAGAGGTCATGACCCGACTGCTCGACATCCGGGTCTCGGTGGGGCGGACCGGGCGCGTGACCCCGTTCGCGTACATGGAGCCGGTGCTCGTCGCCGGGTCGACGGTGTCGCTGGCCACTCTGCACAACCAGACCGAGGTGATCCGGAAGGGCGTCCTCATCGGGGACACGGTGGTCATACGCAAGGCGGGCGACGTGATTCCGGAGGTGCTGGGGCCCGTCGTGGATCGACGGGACGGGAGTGAGCGCGAGTTCGTCTTCCCCGAACGGTGCCCCGAATGCGATACCGTGCTGGCGCCGGCCAGGGAAGGCGATGCCGACTGGAGGTGTCCTAACCAGCGATCTTGTCCTGCGCAATTGCGCGAGCGACTGTTCTACCTGGCCTCCCGCAACGCCCTGGACATCGAAGCGCTCGGGTACGAGGGTGCATCGGATCTTCTCTCCAGTGGGGTGCTGGAGAACGAGGCCACACTCTTCGACCTCACCGAGGCGGACCTGCTCCGGACTGATCTCTACACCCGTACCGACAAGGCAACCAAGAAGCAGATCGAGGGTGGTGCCGAACCCCAACGGACAGTCCTCACCGAGAACGGCCGCAAGTTGCTGGCCAACCTCGCCACCGCCAAGCAGCGCCCACTGTGGCGCGTGCTTGTCGCGTTGTCGATCCGGCACGTCGGCCCGACCGCGGCCAGGGCGCTCGCGACGCGTTTCGGCACCATGGAGGCCATCCGCGCGGCGAGCCAGGAGGAGTTGGCGGAGACGGACGGGGTAGGCGGCACCATCGCCACATCGGTGGTCGAGTGGTTCGACGTCGACTGGCACAGGGAGATCGTCGACCGGTGGGCGGCAGCCGGGGTCTCGATGGCGGACGAACGGGACGAGTCGATCCCGCGCACGCTGGAGGGGCTGACGATCGTCGCGACCGGATCGCTCGAGGGCTTCACCCGGGACGGGATCAAGGAGGCGATCATCTCCCGCGGAGGCAAGGCGTCGGGCTCGGTGTCCAGGAAGACCGACTATGTGGTGGTGGGGGACAACCCCGGATCGAAGGCCGCAAAGGCGGAGGAACTCGGACTGACGATCCTCGACGAGGCCGGGTTCGTCGAGCTTCTCGCAAGCGGCCCCGCCCCCGACGGCGCCGCGGAGGATTCGGCCGGGTGACGCCGGCGACGCCCCTGCTCCAGTTTCCCTGGCCGCTCGTGTTCGGGGCCGCGGTTGGTCTGGTGTTCGCGGTCGGCATCAGTTTCTGGAGTCTCCGGAGCAGGGGAGCGCCGGGCATCGTCGCGCTCGTAGCCACAGCACTGACGGGTGCGTCGGCCGGTGCGTTCCTTACGCTGCTGTGGCTCTGGATGGTCCCTATGTCCAGACCCGCGGCCTGCCTCTATTCGTGCGCGGAGATGCAGTTCCTGTCGAACGAGCAGTTCCGGCAGATGATGATCATGATCGATCTGGCGTGGATCCTGCCGGTGGCAGCCCTGTTTTTCGCGGCGATCGCCGCCTGGGCGAGGAAACTGGGCTGACAGTTCTCGTCAGCCCGCCAGGAGGGTCCGCAGGATCCCGGTGAGGTACCCCAGCCTGGCGATCTCGGACGGCCGGAACGAGGGACCGCCCGGCCGGCCCACCACCAGCACCTGACCCGCCGGGAGCGGGGCCGCCGCGAGCGCGGTGTCCATGGCCACCCAGCTCGCCGGCGTGTCGTCGTCGTCTTCCAGTGCGACGGCTCGCTCCAGGCCGCACAGCGCCGCGACCCTGCCGCCCTCCCACATGGGGGCGGATTCGCCGCGCGCGACCAGCTGGCAGGCCTCGCCCGTGACGTCCACCACCAGCGCCCACCCGACCCGCAATGCCGCCGGCAACTCGTCGGCGAGCAACTGTGCGGCGCCCGCACCCGCGCCGGCGACCGCGTCGACCAGTTCGAGCTCTCGGTGCGCGTCGAGGATCCCGCCGAACGGACGTAGGGAGTCGACCAGCACGCCGTCGAGCCGTTCGGCCGCGGTGATGAGTGTGTCCGGGAAGGTCCCGTGGGGTACGTGCACCACGATGTCGTCCACCGCCACCCCGTCGAATCGGTCCACGACGTCCAGGCTGATGATGTCCGCGCCCGCGGTTCCCAGTGCCACGGCGAGCGATCCGAGGCTCCCCGGTCGGTCGGGAAGCAGGACGCGGAGCAGATAAGACATGACGCCATTGTGCCGCACCGATCCGGGCTGACTAGGCTGGGCCGGTACCGACCACGTCACGGAAAGGGGCAGGCACGTGACCTCGATCTCACGCGGAGACGTCGCGCATCTGGCCAGGCTCTCCCGCCTGGATCTGAGCGACGCCGAGCTGGACTCGTACGCGCAGCAGCTCACCGACATCCTCGTCCACGTGCAGACGGTGTCCGAGGTCGCCGCGGACGACGTCCCGGCGATGAGCCATCCCACCGCGATCAGCAATGTGTACCGCGAGGACGTCGTCGCGCCCGGATTGACCCCGGAACAGGCGCTCGACCAGGCCCCCGAATCCGACCAGCAGCGCTTCGAGGTTCCGCAGATCCTGGGAGAGGACGCATGACCGACCTGACCACCGCCACGGCCGCCGAGCTCGCCGGGCGGATCGCCGCCCGCGAGGTCTCCTCGGAAGAGGTCACCCGGGCACACCTGGACCGGATCGCCGAGGTCGACGGCGAGATCAACGCCTACCTCCATGTGGGCGCCGACGCGGCACTCGAGGCCGCGCGCGCCGTCGACGCCAGGCTGGCGTCCGGCGAGGAGCTCGGACCGCTGGCCGGCGTTCCCGTCGCCCTCAAGGACGTGTTCACCACCACCGACGCGCCGACCACGTGCGCCTCGAAGATGCTCGAGGGCTACATGTCGCCCTACGACGCGACGGTGACCACCCGACTGCGCGCCGCTGGTATCCCGATCCTCGGCAAGACCAACCTCGACGAGTTCGCGATGGGGTCCTCCACCGAGAACTCGGCGTACGGGCCGACCCGCAACCCGTGGGACCACACCCGTACGCCCGGCGGTTCCGGCGGCGGCTCGGCGGCGGCGCTGTCCTCCAACCAGGCACCGCTGGCCGTGGGCACCGACACCGGCGGCTCCATCCGTCAGCCTGCCGCGCTCACGGCGACCGTCGGGGTCAAGCCCACGTACGGCACGGTCTCGCGGCACGGCCTGGTGGCATCGGCCTCGTCGCTCGACCAGGGCGGGCCCTGCGCCCGGACCGTCGAGGACGCGGCCCTGCTGCACCAGGTGATCGCCGGCCACGACCCCGGCGATTCGACGAGCCTGGACGTGGCCATCCCGGACATGGTGGCGGCCGCCCGTGAAGGCGCGCGCGGTGACCTGAAGGGTGTCCGCGTGGGCGTGGTCCGCGAACTCTCCGGCGACGGCTACCAGGCCGGTGTGGAGGCGTCCTTCCAGGCCGCGGTCGAGACCCTCCGAGGTCTGGGCGCCGAGGTCGTGGAGGTCTCGTGCCCGAACTTCCAGTACGCCCTGCCGGCGTACTACCTCATCCTCCCGTCCGAGGTGTCGAGCAACCTGGCCCGCTTCGACGCCATGCGTTACGGCCTGCGTACCGGTGAGGGATCCGCCGATCAGGTGATGGCGGCGAGCCGCGCCGCCGGGCTGGGCCCCGAAGTCAAACGCCGGATCATGCTGGGCACCTACGCCCTGTCGGCCGGTTACTACGACGCCTTCTACGGCCAGGCGCAGAAGATCCGCACGCTCATCGCGCGCGATTTCGACGGCGCCTACGAGAAGGTCGACGTCCTGGTCTCGCCCACCACGCCCACCACTGCGTTCCCGCTGGGGGACAAGGTGGAGGACCCGGTCGCGATGTACCAGTTCGACCTGTGCACGCTTCCGCTCAACCTCGCCGGCCACTGTGGGATGTCCGTGCCGAGCGGCCTCGTCGACGGGCTGCCGGTGGGTATGCAGATCATGGCCCCGGCCCTGGCCGACGAGCGCCTGTACCGGGTCGGCGCGGCGTTCGAGGCCGCGAGGGGCGCGATCGCGTGACCGTGGTCCCCGAGCGGGACGCGTGGAAGGCTCTCGCGGCCCTGGTCATCGGGTTCTTCATGATCCTGGTGGACCAGACGATCGTCGCGGTGGCCACCGAGGCGTTTGTCACCCAGCTGGGTGCCACCACCAACCAGGTCATCTGGGTCACCAGCGCCTACCTGCTGGCCTACGTGGTACCGCTGCTTTTCACCGGACGGCTCGGCGACCAGATCGGGCCCCGCACGGTGGCGATCGCCGGCCTGGTGGTCTTCACCGGTGCCTCGCTGTGGTGCGGGCTCGCACCGAACATAGAGACCCTCATCGTGGCCAGGGTGTTCCAGGGCGTCGGGGCCGCGTTGCTGACGCCGCAGTCGTTGAGTGTCATCACGCGCGTGTTCGCGCCGTCGCGGCGCGGCGCCGCGATGGGCGCCTGGGGCGCCGTGGCCGGCATCGCCTCGGTGGTCGGGCCTGTCGCCGGTGGCGTGCTCATCGACGCCCTCGACTGGCGATGGATCTTCTTCGTCAACATCCCCTTCGGGATCATCGCCGTGGTGTTGGTCTGGCTGTGGGTGCCCGAGATGGAGACCCGCGGCCACTCCTATGACATCCCGGGCATCCTGCTGTCGGCCGTCGGGATGTTCTGGCTCGTGTACGGCATCCAGCAGGGCGAGTCTCACGGCTGGGGTGCCACCACCATCTCGCTCGTCGTGGCGGGGGTGCTCGCTGTCGCCGCGTTCCTGTGGTGGCAATCGCGCGTCCGGACCGAACCCCTGGTCCCGCTGCGGCTGTTCCGCGACCGCAACTTCTCGATCGGGAATTTCGGCGTATCGACGATCGGGTTCGTCACCGCCGGCACCATGGTCCCGCTGATGTTCTATCTGCAGGGGGTCAAGGGACTCAGCCCGACGAGCGCCGGACTCATGCTGCTGCCCATGGCGATCATCGCCGGCATCCTGGCTCCGCTGGTTGGCCGCCTCGCGGACCGACTCGACCCCAGGATCTTCACCGGCATCGGCTACTTCTCGTACGCGGTGTCGCTGTTCTGGCTGGCGCTCGTCATGGATTCCCACACGTCGATCCCGGTGCTGCTCGGCCCGATCGCACTGATGGGGGTGGCCAACGGGTGTGTGTGGGCGCCCACCTCGTCGACCGCGATGCGCCAGTTGGAACTGGCGTCGGCGGGCGCAGGGTCGGGTGTGTACAACACCACGCGCCAGGTGGGCGCGGTCCTCGGCTCC
Source organism: Dietzia sp. NPDC055340 (assembly GCF_053645335.1). Classification (NCBI taxonomy): domain Bacteria; kingdom Bacillati; phylum Actinomycetota; class Actinomycetes; order Mycobacteriales; family Dietziaceae; genus Dietzia; species Dietzia sp. NPDC055340. The sequence continues at coordinate 50,858 of NZ_JBSHML010000021.1, forward strand.
GCGGCGATCGGTGCGTTGATGCAAGCGCGTCTCGTGGCGCACGGGGATGTCGGTCAGGCCGTGGCGGACGCGATGTTCCTCCCCGCTGTGGTGGTCCTGCTCGGCGGCCTGGCCACGATGGCGTTCCGTACCGGTGAACAGCCGGTGAGCACGGCGCGCTGACCTCGTCTCGCACCTAGACTGCGGGAGAACCGAGAGGAGCTCCACGTGCGTATAGGCGTGCTGACCGCCGGTGGCGACTGCCCCGGACTCAACGCGGTCATCCGGGCGCTGGTCCGGACCGCCCATTCCGAATACGACTCGCCGGTCCTGGGCTTCCAGGACGGGTGGTCCGGGTTGGTGCACGACCGTGCGGTACCGCTGTTCGACGACGAGGGGATCGACCGCATCCTGCTTCGCGGCGGCACCATCCTCGGCACAGGCCGTCTCAATCCGGACACCCTCAGGTCCAGCCTGCCGGAGATCCGGCAGACGCTGGACAGGCACGCGATCGACGCACTGGTCGCGATCGGCGGCGACGGGACGCTCAAGGCCGCCCGGTGGCTGACGGAGAACGGCATCCCGGTGGTGGGTGTGCCCAAGACGATCGACAACGACGTGGGCGGGACCGACTACACCTTCGGGTTCGACACCGCGGTCTCGATCGCCTCGGATGCCATCGACCGGCTGCACACCACGGCGGAGTCCCATGAGCGGGTGATGCTGGTGGAGGTGATGGGACGGCACGCGGGGTGGATCGCGCTCCACGCCGGCCTGGCCTCGGGCGCGCACATGATCGTCATCCCGGAGGTCCCGTTCGACATCGATTACGTGTGCAAGGTGATGAGTCGTCGGTTCCAGATGGGTGAGGCCTACGGGATCTGCGTCGTCGCGGAGGGGGCCACCCCCGTCGAGGGTTCCGGCATGACCCTCCGCGAGGGCGGCACCGACCAGTTCGGTCACGAGGTGTTCACGGGGGTGGCGGACCAGATGGCCGCCGCGATCTCCGCGCGGATGAATCGCGACGTCCGCACGACCGTGCTCGGGCACATCCAGCGTGGTGGTACGCCCACGGCCTACGATCGCGTGCTCGCGACCCGGTTCGGGGTGCACGCGGCGCGCGCGGTGCACCGTGGAGATTTCGGCCAGATCGTCGCCCTGCGGGGCGAGTCGATCGAGATGGTGCCGGTAGAGGACGCGGTGGCCGTGCTCAAGACCGTTCCAGAGGACCGCTACCGCGAGGCCGCCTGCCTCTTCGGCTAGATTGTTCCGCATGGAGTTCACCGAGGTCGTGTCACGTTTCGATCCCGTCATGGGTATGGAGGTGCACGTCGAGCTGCACACCGCCACCAAGATGTTCTGCGGTTGTCCGACCGCCTTCGGGGCCGAGCCCAACACCCAGGTCTGTCCGGTGTGCATCGGACTGCCCGGCGCGCTGCCCGTCGCCAACCGCCAGGCCGTGGAGTGGGCGATCAAGATCGGTCTCGCGCTGAACTGCTCGATCGCCCCGAACAGTCGCTTCGCCCGGAAGAACTACTTCTATCCGGATCAGCCGAAGAACTACCAGATCTCGCAGTACGACGAGCCGATCGCCTTCGACGGTTACCTCGACGTCCAGCTCGAGGACGGCAGCACCTGGCGCGTGGACGTCGAGCGGGCCCACATGGAGGAGGACACCGGTAAGTCGACCCATGTCGGCTCGGCATCCGGTCGGATCCACGGGGCCACCCACTCGCTGCTCGACTTCAACCGGGCGGGGGTGCCGCTGATCGAGATCGTCTCCAAGCCCATCGTCGGAGCAGGGGAGCGGGCACCGGAGATCGCGCGCGCCTACGTCTCGGCGCTCCGGGATCTACTCAAGAGTCTCGACGTCTCCGATGTCCGTATGGATCAGGGATCGATGCGTTGCGACGCCAACGTGTCCCTGATGGAGAAGGGCGCCGCTGAGTTCGGCACGCGGACGGAGACCAAGAACGTCAACTCGCTCCGCAGCGTCGAGACGGCCGTGCGGTTCGAGATGTGTCGACAGGCCGACGTCCTCGCCGAGGGCGGCGAGGTGGTCCTCGAGACCCGCCACTTCCAGGAGGGGGACGGCACCACCACGGCCGGCCGTCCCAAGGAGTCGGCTGAGGACTACCGCTACTTCCCCGAGCCCGACCTGGCGCCGGTCGAGCCCTCGGCGGACCTCGTCGAGGAGATCCGCGCGACCCTGCCGGAGCTGCCGTGGGTGCGTCGCGCCCGCGTGCAGGAGCAGTGGGGCGTCTCCGACGAGGAGATGCGTGACCTCGTCAACGCCGGTGCGCTCGACCTGATCCTCGCCACCGTGGACGCCGGAGCGACCCCGGCGGAGGCCCGGTCGTGGTGGGTCTCCTACCTGACCCAGCAGGCCAACAAGCGGGAAGTGGAACTCGACGCGTTGTCCATCACGCCGGCCCAGGTCGCCCGCGTGATCGAGCTCGTCGCCGAGGGCAAGCTCACCAACAAGCTCGGCCGACAGGTCGTCGACGCCGTGCTCGACGGTGAGGGGGAGCCCGACCAGGTCGTGGCGGACAAGAGTCTCGAGGTCGTCCGTGATGACTCGGCACTGCAGAAGGCGGTCGACGACGCACTCGCGGCCCAGCCCGACATCGCCGAGAAGATCCGCTCGGGCAAGGTGCAGGCCGCCGGCGCGATCGTCGGCGCCGTCATGAAGGCGACCCGCGGGCAGGCCGACCCGGCCCGTGTGAAGGAACTGGTCATCACCGCCTGCAGCTAGGGACCCGGAGTCCCGGCGGGCCCCGCCCGCCGGGGCCTATGTCCGGGCGTCTCCGCCGCCACCGGACTGTGGCAGGATCACCGCACGGTCATCGGTCGGCACGGGTGCGCCGCCCGCCTTGTTGGCGGTGCCGGCCAGCAGCACGCCATCGGCGATCGTGGTGAGTCCGCTCAGCCGCCCGTAGCGGCCTTCGGCGATCGCCTTCGGCTGGCCCCTGGCGGCGCCCCCGGCGGTCTCGACGGTGTCGACCCGCTCGGCGTCGGGTAGCGCGATCGACAGGGAGCCCTCAGCGGCCGCGCACCCACCCGCCGAACGCTGATCCGGCCACGTCCACACCACACGATCGGCAGTGCGCAGCGCTGCGCCACGGTCCGAGATCGTGGAGACGAACAGGTCGTTGTCGAAGGTACAGAGGGCCATGATCCGACCCAGGCCGCCGGCGACCACCTCGGGGCCCTCGGCCCGGCCGATACCCGTGAACCCCGGGAACCGGACCAGTTGGTCCCCGACGCCCACCGTGAGCACATTGTCGACGAAGGCCATGCCCCCGGTCTCCGCGGGCTGGAGCTCGGCGACCGTGCGGGGGGTGTCGCCGCGGGCGAGACGCTCGACCCGGGTGGGGCCGTCGCCCACCACGAGGAGGTAGACCAACCTGTCCTGGTCGAAGTCCGGCGACGGCGCCACCGCCGCGACCCTGCCTCCGCGGGGGTCGACCCGCCCGAAATTCTCGGGCGAGGTGTCCGGTCCGACGATCTTCACCCCTCCGGTCGACTCGGCGACCAGGGCCCTGTCGCCGAGCGCGGCGACCGCGACCGCGGGTTCCAGGCAGGTCGCGATCACGGCGGGATCGGGATCGACGCACGGGCCGGTCTCCGGCTCGGGGGCCGGCGGCCCGCCGGTGGACGTGGTCGGGGGCGGCGGCGACCCCGGTGGCCCCGAGGGGGGCGGGGCACCCATCCCCGGGCCCGGGGCGGGCGTGAACGGATCGTCCAGCCGGTCGTCGAATCTCGCGCACCCGGACACCACCACTGTCATGGCCAGGAGCAGCGCGAGCGATCTCATGCCGACTAGAGTACGGCCCGCCGTGTCCTCGGGGCGCAGCCGCCGCGCGAGGCCTACAGTCGATGAGTGACTTCCTCAAAGCCCGGAGACGACGCCCGTACCGAGATCATCCACGACGTCGACTATCCGCTGGACGTCCCCTCCACCTCGGGGGCGACCACCGGTGACGCCGCCACCACGGCATTCCCGGCGGCCGGCGTGACGGACTACTCGCAGTTCGCCGAGTCCGGCGGCTACGACGTCTCGGCGCCGCTGCCGTTCGGCGAGCAGCCCACCACCATCGCCCCGGAGGGGCGCGGTGAGGTCGCCAGGCGCGGGACGACGGATCTCGGGCTGTTCATCCTCCGCCTCACCGTGGGTGTACTGCTGACGCTGCGGGGCCTGCAGAAGCTGTTCGGGCTGTTCAACGGCCCCGGCATCGACGGTATGGCGGCGACGCTCACGGAGGCGGGGTTCGAGCAGGCACGGATACTGGCGATCGCCGGCGGCGCGATCGAGCTGGTGGCGGGAGTGATGCTCGTGATCGGACTGGCGACCCCGATCGCCGTGGCCGGCCTGTTCGGTCTCGTCGGACTCGGCATGGCGATCACACTCACCGGGGACCAGACCGTCCCGTTGCTGGGGGAGACGACCCGCGGCCTGGAGGCGTCGGTCCTCTACGCGGCCAGCCTGCTCGCGCTGCTGTTCACCGGCCCCGGCCGGTGGGCGGTCGACCGCAAGTGGGGATGGTCGCACCGCCCGCGGTTCAGCGGCATCATCTGGCTGCTCATCGCGGCCGTGATCGCCGGACTGGTCTGGTACTTCCTCAACGGCACCAACCCGCTCACGTCCAGCGGGAACAGCGCCCCGGTCACCGCGGGCTGATCTGCCCGGGCACCGGGGCGCTGCGAGGGACTCGGATGGCGCGGGCCCGGCCGGCGGCCGGGCCCGCGTAGGTTCCCGACCTCAGTCCGGCAGGATGCGGACCGCGCCCTTGTCCGCCGACGATGCCATCGACGCGTACGCGCGGAGCGCGGTCGAGACCTTCCGGTCACGCTTGAACGGGCGCCAGGGCAGCGGGCCCTTCTCCTGACGACGACGATCCAGCTCGGCCTCGTCGACATCCACCGAGATGGAGCGCGTGGCCACGTCGATCGTGACGATGTCGCCGTCACGCACGAGCCCGATCGGGCCGCCCGCCGCCGCCTCCGGGGCGATGTGGCCGATCGACAGCCCCGAGGACCCGCCCGAGAACCGGCCATCGGTGATCAGCGCGCACTTGGTGCCGAGCCCTGCGCCCTTGATGAACGCGGTCGGGTGGAGCATCTCCTGCATACCGGGGCCGCCGGCCGGCCCCTCGTAGAGCACGACAAGGACCTCGCCCGCCCGGAGTTGCTTGCCCAGGATGACGGACACGGCCTCCTCCTGGGATTCGACCACCCGGGCCGGTCCGGAGAAGTGGAAGTTGTCCTCGGACACGCCCGCGGTCTTGAAGACCGAGCCGTTGGGGGCGATGTTCCCGCGCAGGACGGCCAGGCCGCCCTCCTCGGTGGCGGGGTGCTCGACCGAGTGGATGCAGCCGTTCTGTGCATCCGTATCGAGTGACTCCCAGCGGTTGTCGGTCGAGAACGGCTCGATGGTGCGCACCCCGCCCGGGGCGGCGTGGAACAACTCGACGGCCTTCTCCGTCGCAGTGCCGCTCCGGATGTCCCAGTCCGCGATGTACTGCTCCAGGGAGGGGGAGTGGACCGAGTGGACGTCGGTGTCGAGCACGCCACCCCGGTACAGCTCGCCGAGGATCGCCGGAATGCCGCCGGCGCGGTGGACGTGCTCCATGTAGTAATCGGAATTCGGCGCCACCTTGGCCAGGCAGGGCACGCGACGGGAGATCTCCTCGATGTCGTGGAGGTCGAAGTCGACCTCTCCCTCCTGGGCGGCCGCGAGGATGTGCAGAACCGTGTTGGTCGAACCGCCCATGGCCACGTCCAGGGCCATCGCGTTGGTGAACGCGGACCTGGTGGCCACCGACCTGGGCAGGACCGAGCTGTCGTCCTCGCGGTAGTACCGCGTGCACAGGTCGACGATCAGGCGGCCCGCCTCCGCGAACAGTTCACGCCGCGCGCTGTGGGTGGCCAGGGTCGAACCGTTGCCGGGCAGTGAGAGACCCAGTGCCTCGGTCAGGCAGTTCATGGAGTTGGCGGTGAACATGCCCGAGCACGAGCCGCACGTCGGACATGCCGAACGTTCGATCGCGTCGAGGTTGTCGTCGTCGATCGCCGAGTTGGCCGAGGCGGAGATGGCGGTGATGAGATCGGAGCCGGCCTTGACCACCCCGTCGACGACGACGGAGAAACCCGACTCCATCGGCCCACCGGAGACGAACACGGTGGGGATGTTCAGACGCATCGCCGCGTTGAGCATTCCCGGCGTGATCTTGTCGCAGTTGGAGATGCAGACCAGTGCGTCCGCGGTGTGCGCGTTGACCATGTACTCCACGGAATCGGCGATGATCTCGCGGCTCGGCAGCGAGTAGAGCATTCCCGCGTGGCCCATCGCGATGCCGTCATCCACGGCGATCGTGTGGAACTCGCGGGCCACCCCACCGGCCTCGGCGATCTGCGAGGCCACGATCTCGCCCACGTTCTTCAGGTGCACGTGGCCCGGAACGAACTGGGTGTAGGAGTTCGCGATCGCGATGATCGGCTTGCCGAAGTCCGAGTCCGTCATCCCGGTGGCACGCCAGAGGGCCCGGGCCCCTGCGGCATTGCGTCCGGCGGTGCTGGTTCGTGACCTCAGGGGCGGCATGGGACCTCGATCCGATTCGGTGACTGTGTGGTCGTCAACAGGAAGGCTGCGCGGCGGGTCCCGGTTGAGGGGCATACGCGCCGTGACCTCCCCACGATACGCCCCGGTACGGGGTTACCCTTCTCTCGGTCGGCCGTTCGGTCGGCACGTCAGACGTGAATGAGGACCCGCATGACCGATTCCGGACACACTGGTGGCTTCCGCGAGTTCGCCTCGCACTCCGCGGGGGCGATCGCTGTCGTCTGCGGACTGTTCTTCCTGCTGGCGTTCATGTACCTGGGGGGCACCGCGGATCCGCAGGCCCACGCGCGGCATGTTCCCGTCGCCGTCGTCAACGAGGACGCGGGCGCGACGCTCGAGACGCCGATCGGGCCCCGGACCCTCGACGTGGGTACCCAGATCACCGCCGGCCTGCTGCAGAACAATGACTGGGAGAAGTTGCGCCTGCACATCGTGGACGCCGCGGAGGCGGAGGAGGGGCTGCGGGACGGTTCGTACTTCGGCGCGGTACGGATCCCGCCCGAGTTGAGCCAGCAGGTCGTGGACCTGGTGAACGCGGCGGCGACGGAAGCGGGCGAGTCCGGCGGGTCCCCCGAACGGGCGTCGGTCACGTTGCAGTACTCGCCCAGGGTCTCGATCGTGTCGGGCCAGGTCATGAACACGGTCGCCGAACGGATGCGGACATCGCTCCACGAGAGCATGGGGGCCACACTGCTGTCCGATTCCACGATGCTCGCCGATGCGGATGGTCGACAGATCGGTGCCGCCGCGGCCCTGGCACTGCAGTATCCGGTCGAGGTCGATGTGACCGAGTGGAATCCGCTGCCGGACGGGGTGACCAATGCCTCGCTGCCGATGTTCTATGCGCTCATCGTGATCCTGGCCGGGTTCACCGGGGCCATGATCATCTCGAATCTCCTCGATGCCCGGCTGGGCTTCATCCCGCTCGAGATCGGCCCGCTCGCGCTCCACGTGCACGTCGCGCCGTTCGGGCGTCTGCAGACGATGTTCCGGAAGTGGGCGGTCACGGTGGTCACGGCACCGCTGGTGTCGGCGCTGTGCCTGTGGGTCGCGGACATCATCGGTGTGACGGGGTACGACGCGTGGGACATGTTCTGGTTCTCGAACCTGGTGATCGTCGCGGTCGGGGTGTGCGCCCACGCGATACTCGCGGCGATCGGTAACGCGGGGTTGCTCGTCAACCTGGTGCTGTTCGTCGTGTTGGGTATCCCGACGTCAGGAGGGGCGACACCCACTCAGATGCTGCCGCAGATCTTCGTCGCGATCGGCTCCCTCCAGCCGATGCACCAGGCGTACCTGGGGCTGCGGTCGATCATGTTCTTCGACTCGAGCTGGGGCGCGGGCCTCGGTCACGCGGTCTGGGTGCTCAGCGGGTGGTGTGTCGCCGGCGTGGTCCTCGGGGTGGCCGTCACGCTGTTGTACGAGCGGATGGGGCTACGACGACAGGCCGTCGCGGACCGGGTGCCCGCGGGCAGGGGTGTGGCCAGTGGGCTGCCGATCCGGAACGGCGTCAGCCGGACACGCTCATCAGGGACCGGTGAGGCAGAGGCGCGGGACTCAGTCGTCGCCGGGGCTGGTGGCGCTGTAGGGGTCGCGGATCCGGCCCCCGCTGGCCCGGGAGAGCCGGGGCAGGTCGTGGAAGGAGACGCCGCCCATCGGCAGTGACGCCTCCTCGGTCGTGACCAGGCGCGCGAACCCGTTCTTGGGGAACATCACGCCCTTGACCTCGTCCCACGGCACGGACCGGCGGCTACGCCAGGTCGACAGGTGGACGCCCTCGTCGTCGAGTCTGGTCGAGGTGCGGGCCACCCACCAGGCGAAGGCGATCGGAAGCAGCACGAGCCAGCCGAGCGCGAGCGGATAGGCCGTCGCGGGCCAGGCGATCGCCAGCAGGAAGATCGCGATGACGATGTACGACATGGGATTGACCCGGAAAAGTGACCGGTCGCGGGGAGTGGATTCCGGGAGGGGGGCTGAAAATTGCGCGCTCATGATGCTTGACAGTGTCTCACGGTCCACATGGTGGGATCGGGGTTCCACGAGTTGACGCTGTGGTCGGCGCCCACCTAGTCTGGGTGCCATGAACACACGGAACGGTCTCGTACTCGGCCGGCGCGTCGGCGCCTGAGCCGTCACCTGGCTTCTCGACGACGCGCACCCTCGCCGGCCCCGTGGCCGTCGGGGGTTTTTTGTTGCCGGGTACCCGCGGGCCGACCGGGCCGCGGAGGGCGACAATCCACTGCTCCACGACCAGCATGAAGGATAGTTGAAGTGAGCGCACCAACGGCACAGCCCGGGCCTCGTCCGGGTACAGAGCACAAGGCCCGGTCCACGGCCCCTGAGCGGATGACCGGAGCCCAGGCCGTGGTCCGGTCTCTCGAGGAGATCGGCACCGAGGTCGTCTTCGGAATCCCCGGCGGGGCCATCCTGCCGGTCTACGACCCGCTGTACGACTCGGCCAGGGTCCGGCACGTTCTCGTGCGTCACGAACAGGGCGCCGGCCACGCGGCGACCGGGTACGCGCAGGTCACCGGCAAGGTCGGCGTCTGCATGGCGACCTCCGGCCCCGGTGCCACCAACCTGGTGACCCCGCTCGCCGACGCGCAGATGGACTCGGTCCCCGTCGTGGCCATCACTGGCCAGGTCGGTACCGCCCTCATCGGCACGGACGGCTTCCAGGAGGCCGACATCTCCGGCATCACGATGCCGATCACCAAGCACAACTTCCTGGTCTCGCATGGTGACGACATCCCGCGGATGATCGCCGAGGCCTTCCACATCGCGCAGTCCGGCCGCCCGGGCGCGGTGCTCGTGGACATCCCCAAGGACGTCCTGCAGAACGAGATGACCTTCTCCTGGCCGCCCGAGATGAAGCTGCCCGGCTACCGTCCGGTCACGAAGCCGCACGGCAAGCAGATCCGCGAGGCCGCCCGGATGATCGCCCGGGCCAAGCGGCCCGTGCTCTACGTCGGTGGCGGCGTCATCAAGGCGGACGCCTCGGCGGAGCTCATGGAGCTCGCCGAGTTGACCGGGATCCCGGTCGTCACCACCCTGATGGCGCGGGGCGCGTTCCCGGACTCCCACCGGCTGCACTACGGCATGCCGGGCATGCACGGCACCGTCGCCGCGGTGGCCGCCCTGCAGCGCTCGGACCTGCTCATCACCCTGGGCGCGCGGTTCGACGACCGGGTCACCGGCCGTCTCGACACCTTCGCACCGGACGCCAAGGTCATCCACGCGGACATCGATCCGGCCGAGATCGGCAAGAACCGTGCCGTGGACGTCCCGATCGTCGGCGACATCAAGGAGGTGCTCGCCGAGCTCGTCCAGACCCTTCGAGGCGAGCGGGACTCGGGGTCGATGAAGGCCCCCGCCACCTGGGTCGAGCAGCTCGACGAGATCCGCAGCGAGTACCCGCTCGGGTACGCCCCGCAGTCCGACGGTTCGCTGTCGCCCGAGTACGTCATCGAGCGGCTCAGTGCGGCTGCCGGTCCCGACGCCATCTACTGCGCGGGCGTCGGTCAGCACCAGATGTGGGCCGCGCAGTTCGTGCGGTACGAGAAGCCGCGCACGTGGCTCAACTCGGGCGGGCTCGGGACCATGGGGTACTCGGTCCCCGCCGCGATGGGCGCGAAGTTCGGCCGTCCTGATGCCGAGGTGTGGTCCATCGACGGCGACGGCTGCTTCCAGATGACCAATCAGGAGCTCGCCACCTGTGCGATCGAGGGCGCACCGATCAAGGTCGCGCTGATCAACAACGGAAACCTGGGCATGGTCCGACAGTGGCAGACGCTGTTCTACGACCAGCGTTACTCGCAGACCGATCTGTCGACCCACTCGATGCACATCCCCGACTTCGTCAAGCTCGGCGAGGCGCTCGGTTGCGTGGCGCTGCGCTGTGAGCGCGCGGAGGATGTCGACGCGGTGATCGCCCAGGCCCGGGAGATCAACGACCGGCCGGTGCTCATCGACTTCATCGTGGGCAAGGACGCCCAGGTGTGGCCCATGGTCGCGGCCGGAACGTCCAACGACGAGATCATGGCGGCCCGGGACATCCGGCCGCTGTTCGACGACAGCGACTCCGCGGCGGACGAGCCCGCGGAGATCCACGAGGCGACCGAGCGGATCGACGCCGCGGTGATCGCCGCCCAGGAGGAGGACCAGTGACCGCTCGCTCCCACACCCTGAGCGTTCTGGTGGAGGACAAGCCGGGCGTGCTCGCACGCGTGGCCTCGCTCTTCTCCCGGCGCGGGTTCAACATCGAGTCGCTCGCCGTCGGCCCGACCGAAACGGATGGTCTGTCGCGGATGACGATCGTCGTCAACGTCGAGGACTTCCCGCTCGAGCAGGTGACCAAGCAGCTCAACAAGCTGGTCAACGTCATCAAGATCGTCGAGCAGGACCCGGCCGGCTCGGTCTCCCGCGAACTCACCCTGGTCAAGGTCCGCGCCGACGCGACGAACCGTGGCCAGATCGTGGAGATCGCCAGCCTGTTCCGTGCCCATGTCGTGGACGTCGCCCCGGAGTCGGTGACCCTCGAGGCGACCGGCACCCCGGATAAGCTCGACGCACTCCTGCGGATGCTCGACGGTTACGGCATCCGCGAGATCGTGCAGTCCGGCATGGTCGCGCTGGGACGCGGCCCCAAGTCCATCACCACCACTCGATAGTCTCGACTTCTATCACCAACCTTAAGAAGGGAATCCATCACCATGGCAGTGGAGATGTTCTACGACGACGCGGCTGACCTGTCGCTCATCCAGGGGCGCAAGGTCGCCGTCATCGGCTACGGCTCGCAGGGCCACGCGCATTCGCTGAGCCTGCGCGACTCGGGTGTCGAGGTCGTCATCGGCCTGCGCGAGAGCTCCAAGTCGCGCGCCAAGGCCGAAGAGGCCGGGCTGACGGTCATGACCGCCGCGGAGGCCGCCAAGTGGGCCGACGTCGTCATGCTGCTGGCCCCGGACACCTCGCAGGCCGCGATCTTCACCGAGGACATCGAGCCCAACCTGAACGACGGCGACGCCCTGTTCTTCGGGCACGGCCTGAACGTCCACTTCGGTCTGATCAAGCCCGCTGACAACATCACCATCGCGATGGTCGCCCCCAAGGGCCCCGGCCACCTCGTGCGTCGTCAGTTCGTCGACGGCAAGGGTGTCCCGGCGCTCATCGCCGTCGAGCAGGACCCGAAGGGTGAGGGAGAGGCGCTCGCGCTCTCCTACGCCAAGGCCATCGGCGGCACCCGCGCCGGCGTTATCAAGACCACCTTCAAGGACGAGACCGAGACCGACCTGTTCGGTGAGCAGGCCGTGCTCTGCGGTGGCACCGAGGAGCTCGTCAAGACGGGCTTCGAGGTGATGGTCGAGGCCGGCTACGAGCCCGAGCTCGCCTACTTCGAGGTGCTCCACGAGCTCAAGCTCATCGTCGACCTCATGTACGAGGGCGGCATCGCCCGCATGAACTACTCGGTGTCCGACACCGCGGAGTTCGGCGGCTACCTCTCCGGCCCCCGGGTGATCGACGCCGGCACCAAGGAGCGCATGAAGGAGATCCTCGCCGACATCCAGAACGGCGAGTTCACCAAGCGTCTCGTTGCCAACGTCGAGGGCGGGAACTCCGAGCTCGAGCAGCTCCGCAAGGAGAACGCCGAGCACCCGATCGAGGTCACCGGCCAGAAGCTGCGCGACCTCATGAGCTGGGTCGACCGTCCGATCACGGAGACCGCCTGAGTGTTGCGGGGGAGTTCCCGGTGAGATGCCTGTAGGGTCCACCGGGATCTGATCCCGAGTGCTTGGAGGACCGTCGTGCGTCACATCAAACGAGGTGTGGGTGCGGCGGTCCTCGCCATTTGCCTGGCCTCGTCCACGGTCGCCTGTACCTCCGGCTCGTCAGGCGAGGGGCCGGGTGCCCGGGCAGCCGATGAGCAGGGAACGCGGGTGGCCGTGGACACGGACGGCTCGGGCGTGGAGGCGACCGCCCTTCTGTTGAACACCGCTCCCGTGGTCGTCGTGGCCGCCCCGGACGCGGCCGCACAGGCTCGTGCGGCGTCGGTGGCGGTGGGACTCCGGGCGCCCATGTTGACCTCGGTGCCGGGCGGGGACGCGGAGCTGGCCGAGGAGATCGCGAGACTCGGCGCCGAGCGGGTGCTCCGGGTCGGAGACGTCTCGTTCGAACCCGACGACGCCGACGTGGTCGACGCCCCCGGGGACCGCGCCGGGCTCGAGGAACTGACCGGGGTCTCCTTCGAGGCCGAGGTGGATGTTCCCGAGACCCGCATTGACGACACCACCGTCCATCTGAGCCCCGGTGCACCGGCGCTGATGACCTCGGGCACGCCCCTGTCGCGGGACACGGGTGCGGGCTCGGCCGGGGTGGCTGATGCCGAACCGATCGAGACCGGATCGCCGGCGTGGGCAGGCGACGAGGCTCCCACGGTTCTCGTGCACGACGGAACCCCTGTCGCCGCGATCGCCACCGCCGTGGCCACCGGAGGCGCGGTGTCGCATCTACGTGCGCCGGACCCGCGGGTCGACGGCGGATCGGTGGAGGCCGTGCGGGACGCCGAGGTCATCTACGCGCTCGGGCCGGACTGGGGGAGTGAGGAGGAGGTCGCGGACCGGGTCGAGAAGGCCCGCGCCGTTCCCGAGCTTCCCGGCGGTGGCCAGCTGGTGTTCCCGGGCCGGCGCTTCGTCGCGGCGTACGGTTCGCCGATCACCCCGGCTCTCGGGATCCTCGGTGAGCAGGGACCGGAGGAGAGCGTGGCCCGGGTGCAGAGGTTGGTCGAGCAGTACCAGCCGTACTCCCCCGAACAGGTCGTGCCCGCCTTCGAGATCATCGGCACCGTCGCTTCCGGCGCGCCGGGTGACGACGGGAACTTCACCAACGAGTGGGGCCCGGAAGAGTTCGAACCGCTGGTCGACGCGATCACGGCCGCCGGCGGCTACGCGGTGATCGATCTGCAGCCCGGAATGGCCGACATGGTCGACCAGGCCAGGATCTTCGAGGACCTGCTGAAGCGACCGGACGTGGGGCTCGCGCTGGATCCGGAGTGGAAGCTGAAGCCGGGGCAGCAGCCCGGGGCCCAGATCGGGTCGGTGGATGCCGAGGAGATCAATCGCGTCGTGGACTGGCTGGCTGATCTGACCAGGGAGTCGGGCGGACCCCAGAAGCTCCTGATCCTCCATCAGTTCAGCACGGCGATGATCTCGAACCGCGAACAGATCGACACCTCGCGGCCCGAGTTGGCCATCGCGCTGCACGCCGACGGCCACGGCACCCCGGACCTCAAACTGGGGACGTGGGACGCCCTGCGTTCAGGCCTGTCGCCCGACATCCGGTTGGCGTGGAAGAACTTCTACGACGAGGACACCCCCACCTTCACGCCGGAGCAGACGATGGCGGTCGAGCCCAGGCCGTGGTTCGTCTCCTTCCAGTGACCGGCTGAGCCGGGTGGGTCAGGCGCGGAGGATCCGCCGCGCCACGTGCTGCCCGGCCATGCCGTGGACGCCGGGGCCGGGCGGGGTCGAGCCGGAGGCGTGCCAGACGCCGGGGATCCCGGTGGCGAACGGATCCACGCGCGGGACGGGGCGGGCGATCAGCCCGCGTAGGTCCACCCGGCCACCGGCGATATCCCCGCCGAGGTGGTTCGCATTGTGCTCGGACATCCGGGAGGCCGGAGTGCAGTGCGTTGCCACCACCACGTCGCGCACGCCCGGGGCGACGGCCTCAAGCGCGTCCAGGACCTGCTCGGTCTGGTCCCGCTCCGAGAACGCCGGGACGTGGGCGTAGGTCCAGAGTGGCCGGCGGCCGTCGTCGGCGATGCGGCCGGGGTCCGTGACCCACGGCTGGGAGATCAGGATCATCGGCTTGTCGGCATGGCGGCCGGCCGACACCTCACGTTCGGCGAGCCGGATGGCGTCGGTATCGCCACCGAGATGCACGGTGCCCGCCTCGCGGAGCCGGGCATCTCGCCACGGCACCGGCCCGGAGAGAACGAGATCAACCTTGGCCGCCGCGCCGCCCATGGGGACGCGGTTGAGACGGCGAGCGCGTCGGGCCGTGGCGGGCGAGGGCGAGGACGCCAGCAGGATCGAGCCCAGTCCGCGCGGCGAGGTGGTGAACACGACGTGCGGGGCGTCGAGTTCTGCCAGGCCACCGATGCGGACGCCTGTTCGGATCACCCCGCCGGCAGCGTGCAGTGCGTCGGCGAGTGCGGCCGTGAGCGCGCCGCTCCCACCCGCCGGAAGGGCCCAGCCCAGGGGGGCGTGGAGAAGTGATCCGAGAACGAGGCCGGCCGCCGTGGCGGCCGGTGAGCCGAGCGGGGTGATGGCGTGGGCGGCGATCCCGGACATCAGCGTCCGCCCGTCGGTGCCCAGTGAGTCCGGCAGCGCACCCCGGGGGTGTGCGCGGACGAAGGCGCCGGCGAGTGCTGCGGTGGCGGCCGGGGACGGGACGGAACGCTGGTCCGACAGCGCTGCGGCGGCCACCTCGACGGGTCGACGGGCGAGCGCGCCCATCAGAGACCACCACGCGGCTGCTTCCCGCACTGAGCCGAACCCGGCCGCGAGGGCACCCGGAGCGGGGTCGGTTGGCACGACGATCGCATCCCGGCCGGGCAGCGCGTGCCCCAGCTGCACCGGGGGAGTGACCATCTCGACACCGTGCGCGGCGAGGTCGAACTCGCGGAAGAACGGCGACGCACCGGCCATCGGATGGACGGCCGAGCACGGATCGACGACCAGCCCGTCCCAGTGACCGGACGACAGTGCCCGTTCCCGGTCGGCGCCGGAGAGCAGGTCGGGCAGAGGGACGGTTCGACAACCGCCGCCGATGCTCTCCTGCTCCTCCAGCACGACGACCCGGCGACCGGATCGCGCGCACAGCAGCGCCGCGGCGAGACCGTTCGGGCCGGAGCCCACCACGGCGACGTCCGCGCGTATCCGGCCGGCCGCGCTCACCCGAACAGTTCCAGGCCGTAGCCACGGCGTAGCTCCTCCAGCAGGTTCTCCTGTGACCGGGCCTGGTCCGCGAGCGCGAGCAGGAGGCTCCGGACGTCGCCGGGGAGCATCGTGTCGTCGTCGTCGTCGGGCCCGGGGGCGCGGGCGTCGACGACGGCGGCGTCATCGCCTTCAGCCACCCACGACTCGGCGAGCAACTCCCACATCGACTTCTTCGCCACGACCAGGGTGCGCAGGCTCTCGAGCAGGCCGAGTCTGGTCAGCGGATCGCGCACGATCGGCCCCGCCGGGAGCGCGGCGAGGGCGATCGTCGCCGACGCCCGCACCATGCGGCGGCCCGGCGCACCCACCGGCGAGATCCCCGTCAGCAGGCGCCGCGTTGTGGCGATCTCCCCCTCGAACTGGGGGCGAAGTGGCGCGAGCCGCGCCCTGTCCGCGGGATCGACCGCGCTGATGCACCGATCGAGGATCGTGCGTCCCACCGCGGCGCCGTAGAGGTGCGCACGGAGGTACATCGCCGTCGCCGACCGACCGCGGGTGGGGCGTAGGGCGGCGGCCCGCGACCCGGGGAACCGGTCGGGCCCGGACATCGAACGGTGTGAGCGGGCCATGGGGGCGACCTTCCGATCATCAGGAGAACACCGAGGCTACGGGTGAGGCGTTCGTCACGATAGGCCGTCGAGGTCTCTGTAGGCCACCGGCGGCCACTGGTGAGCGGCGGGGATGGGTGGCCTAGACTGACCGTGCCCGAATTGACACTGAGGAGTTCCCACTGTGACAGCATCCGGACGTCCCGTCGTCCTCATCGCCGACAAGCTCGCCCAGTCGACCGTCGATGCGCTCGGCGACGCCGTCGAGGTCCGATGGGTCGATGGCCCGGATCGCCCGAAGCTCCTCGAGGCGGTCAAGGACGCCGACGCGCTTCTCGTGCGCTCGGCCACGACCGTCGACGCCGAGGTGCTCGCGGCAGCGCCCGGTCTCAAGATCATCGGCCGTGCCGGCGTCGGCCTGGACAACGTCGAGATCCCCGCGGCCACCGAGCGCGGCGTCATGGTCGTCAACGCCCCCACGTCGAACATCCACTCCGCCGCCGAGCACGCGGTGGCGCTGCTGATGTCCGCCTGCCGCCAGATCCCCGCGGCCGACGCGACGCTGCGCGAGCACACCTGGAAGCGCAGCTCGTTCAACGGTGTCGAGTTGCTCGGCAAGACCGTCGGCGTGGTCGGACTGGGCCGGATCGGACAGCTCGTCGCGCAGCGGCTGGCGGCGTTCGAGACCAACCTCATCGCCTACGACCCGTACCTCCCGGCCGCACGCGCCGCACAGCTGGGTATCGAGCTCGTCGACATCGACGAGCTGGTCGCGCGTGCGGACATCATCACGATGCACCTGCCCAAGACCAAGGAGACCGCCGGCCTCTTCGACGCGGACCGTCTGGCCCGTGCGAAGGACGGCGTCGTGATCGTCAACGCCGCACGTGGTGGCCTGATCGTCGAGTCCGCGCTGGTCGACGCACTCAAGTCCGGCAAGGTCCGCGCCGCCGCGCTCGACGTGTTCGACACCGAGCCCTGCACCGATTCGCCGCTGTTCGAGCTCTCCAACACCGTCGTCACCCCGCACCTGGGCGCCTCCACCAGCGAAGCCCAGGACCGCGCCGGCACCGACGTCGCCCGCAGCGTCCTCCTCGCCCTCCGCGGGGAGTTCGTCCCGGATGCGGTCAACGTCTCCGGCGGTCCCGTCGGCGATGAGGTCGCCCCCTGGCTCGATCTCGTCCGCAAGGTCGGCCTCGTCTCCGGGCACCTGTGCCCCGGCGTCCCCACCACCGTTAAGGTCGAGGTCTCCGGCGAGCTCGCCGCCGAGTCGGTCGACGTGCTCGGCCTGGCCGCGCTGCGCGGCATGTTCTCCGCCATCACCGACGAGCCGGCCACGTTCGTCAACGTCGGCCAGATGGCCGAGCAGCGCGGCGTCACCCACTCGGTGGAGACCCGCAGCGAGTCCAAGTCCTACCGCAGTACCGTCTCCGTCACGGCCGTGACCGCGGACGGCGCGAGCGCGAGCGTCACCGGGACGCTCTCGGGCCTGGAGAAGGTCCAGAAAATCGTGCGGATCAACGAGCGCGGCTTCGACATGCGTGCCGAGGGGCAGAACCTGTTCGTCCACTACGCCGACCGCCCCGGCGTGCTCGGCCGCGTCGGCTCCATCCTCGGCGGCGAGGGCGTCGACATCCAGGCCGCGGCCCTGAGCCAGGACGCCAGCGGCGAGGGGGCTTCGCTGATCCTGCGGGTGGACCGCGCCGTGGCCGAGCCCACCGTCGACCGGATCGTCTCGGAGCTCAGCGCCACCGCCACCCAGATCAACCTGGACTAGAAGCGAAAAGGAACCGACCACCCTCATGAAGCTGGCAGTCATACCCGGAGACGGCATCGGTGTCGAGGTCACGGCTGAGGCGCTCAAGGTGCTCGACGCACTCGTGCCCGGAGTCGAGAAGACCGAGTACGACCTCGGTGCGCGCCGTTACCTCCGCAACGGGGAGACCCTCACCGACGAGGACATCGCGAGCCTCAAGGAGCACGACGTGATCCTGCTCGGCGCGATCGGCGATCCCCGATCCGTGCCGGCCGGCGTTCTCGAGCGGGGCATGCTGCTCCCGCTGCGGTTCGCCCTGGATCACCACGTCAACCTGCGGCCGTCCAAGCTGTACCCGGGCTCGGCCACGCCGCTGAAGGCGCCCGGCGAGATCGACTTCGTCGTCGTCCGCGAGGGCACCGAGGGCCTCTACACCGGTAACGGTGGCGCCATCCGTGTCGGAACGCCGCACGAGATGGGTACCGAGACCTCGGTCAACACCCGCTACGGCGTGGAGCGCGTCGTGCGCGACGCGTTCGCCCGGGCGACGTCGCGGCGCGGCAAGCTCACGCTGGTCCACAAGACCAACGTGTTGGTCAACGCCGGCGGACTGTGGCAGCGCACCGTCGACGAGGTGGCGCCGGAGTTCCCCGAGGTCGAGGTGGACTACTGCCACATCGACGCGGCGACCATCTACATGGTCACCGACCCGTCGCGCTTCGACGTGATCGTCACCGACAACCTGTTCGGCGACATCATCACGGACCTGGCGGCGGCGGTCACCGGCGGCATCGGGACGGCGGCGTCGGGCAACATCGACGCCTCGGGCACCAACCCGTCCATGTTCGAGCCGGTCCACGGCTCGGCGCCGGACATCGCCGGACAGGGCAAGGCCGACCCGACGGCCGCGATCCTGTCTGTGGCGCTGCTGCTGCGCCACGTCGGCAAGGACGCCGAGGCCGATCGTGTCGAGGCCGCCGTCGAGGCCGATCTCGCGTCGCGAGGCGACACCGAGATCGTCACCGCCGAGGTGGGCGACCGGATCGTGGCGGCGGTCAGCGCCTAGATCCCCCGGTACGGCGCCGGGTGTCGGGGCCGGGTGCCGACGGCCCGCGGGTGTGATTCGCGTGAAGAGGATCACACCGCGGGCCGTCGGCGTTCACAGTGGAGTCATGGACGTCGAACTGGTCGAGGTGCGGGACTTTCTCGCGCGGTGCGCGCCGTTCGATGAGCTGCCCGGGACCGTACTCGATCGACTGCCCGCCAGACTGACCCAGCGCTACCACCGGCGCGGCAGCGTGATCGTCGGGGCGGGGGAGACCAACGACACCCTGCACATCATCCGGTCCGGCGCCGTCGAGATCTGCGACCCGGAGGGCACGCTGCTCGACACCCGCGACGAGGGTGACTGCTTCGGATACTCGACCCTCGCCCACGCCGGACCGTCCCGGTACCGGATGGACGCGGTCGCCGACACACTGCTGCTCGAGATGTCAAGGGAGGTGTTCGACGAGGTCGCGGCCGAGCACCCGGTCCTGAAGGACTTCTTCGGCGAACGCAGCGACAGGATCCGTGAGGACCTCGCCTCCGCGCGGGTGGCGGCCTCCGGGGGCGATGTACTGGGAACGCCGGTCGGGGAGCTGCTGACGCGGGACGCGGTGACCATCGGGCCGGAGGCCAGTATCCGGGAGGCCGCACGGATCATGACCGAGCGCCGGGTCTCGTCGCTGCTGGTGGTCGAGTCCGCCGCGGTGATCGGGATCTTCACCGACCGTGACCTGCGGTCGAAGGTGGTGGCCGTCGACGCCGACACGAGCGCGCCGGTGTCGGCCATCATGAGCCCCGACCCGGTCTCCGTCGACGTCCACACCCGCGCGTTCGATGCCACGCTCCTGCAGATCGATCGCGGGGTCCACCACCTGCCGGTGGTCGACGGCGGGGTGCCGCTGGGGGTGGTGACGTCCGGGGACCTACTGCGCATGGTCCAGGCGGACCCGGTGTATCTGGCGGCGCGGATCGCGCGCGCTCCGGATGCCGCGGCGGTCGCCGGGCTGGCAGAGAGGCTGCCGCCGCTGGTGGGTGAGTTCGTCCGCAGGGGGACGACGCCTCAGGATATCGGCCGCGTGGTCACGGCGACCGCGGACGCCGCCACGCGTCGGCTGTTGGCATTGGCGGAGGAGGAGCTCGGACCCGCGCCGGTCCCGTACTGCTGGGTGGGGCTCGGGTCGCAGGCCCGCGACGAGCTCGGGGTGGCCAGCGACCAGGACAACGCCCTGGTGCTGGCGGACGACGCCGCCACGGTCGCGGGCGCCGACGACTACTTCGCGGCCCTGGCCGATCGGGTCTGCCACGGCCTGGACCGCGCGGGATTCCCTCTGTGCCCCGGAGACGTGATGGCCGCCAACCCCGCGTGGCGTCGTACGACGACGGAGTGGATCAACCAGGTCGCGGACTGGGTCGGCGCCCCGGATCCCGATGCGATGCTCCATGCGCAGGTGTTCTTCGATATCCGGGCCATCCGCGGCCCGGCGGCGCTTCTCGCGCCGATTCGCCGGGATATGCTCGCGCGCGCCAGCGCCAGCCCCCGATTCCAGGCTCACCTGGCGAGGATCGCGTGCGAGTGGCAACCCCCGCTGGGGTTCTTCCGTGGACTGGTGGTGGCCCGCCGGGGCGAGTACCGCAACACGCTCGAGATCAAGGCGGGCGGGATCGCCCCGGTCGTACAGATCGCGCGTCTTCATGCCGTGGCGGCCGGGGTGGAGGAGGTGGCGACGCTGGACCGGCTCGACGCCGCGGCGAGCGCCGGGGGGATCGCGCGTGGCGACGCCGAGAATCTGGCCGAGGCCTTCCGCTTCCTGCGCCGGCTCGCCTACCGACATCACGCCCTCCAGATCGCGGAGGGCAGGCCACAGGACAACAACGTCGACCCGAGGAGCCTGGGTAGCAAAGACCGACACCGACTGCGGGCGGCGTTCCGGATCATCGCCGCGGCGCAGGACGCACTGGCGCTCAAGTACCCGGTCGGACGGATGTGATGGCGTTCGGCCGGCGGGACGGTGAGCGCGGCAGGCGCAGAGCCGCGGCGAAGTTACCGGATGGTGGGCTGCGCCGCTATCTCGAGAGCCCTGTGCCCGACCGGGCGACGCCGGTGGACGAGCTGGCGCTGTTCGCCGTCGATGTCGAGACCACGGGGTTGGACCCGCGGCGCGACAGGGTCCTCGCGGTGGGGTTCGTGCCCGTGGACGGGACGCGGATCGCCCTCGGGGGCGCCGGGGCGGTGTTGGTGCGGGCGGACGCCCGGGGCGACGACGACGGGGTGGGCCAGAGCGCGATCGTGCACGGCATCACGGACGACAGGATCGCCGAGGGCTCGGAGGTGTGCGAGGTGGTTGACCTGCTCTTCGATGCCATGGTCGGTCGCGTGCTGCTCGCCCACTACAGCCCGATCGAGATCGACTTCCTCGGCGCGATGTGTCGCCGTGTGTACGGCGTGCGTCCGCCGCTCGTGGCCGTCGACACCCTCGAGCTGCAGAGGCGGGTGACTCGGCCGGGCATCGACATGGGGTTCACGGCCGACCCCCACCCGGACGACCTCCGTTTGTGGGGAGCGCGCGAGAGATACGGACTGCCGCGGTACCGGGCCCACGACGCGCTCGTCGACGCGGTGGCCTGCGCCGAGCTGTACCTCGCCCAGATCGCCGAGCTCGGGGAGCGCGGGGCGCGCACTCTCCGGGATCTGCGAACGGCCTAGGATCGGGGGCATGCGTCTCGCCCGAATTGCCCACCCGCAGGGGTTCGCCTTCGTTGAGGTCCGTGGTGACGTCTCCGACCCGTCGTCGCTGACCTGCGCGGAGATCTCCGAACATCCCTTCGGCACCCCCGAGTTCACCGGCCGTGAGTGGCCGCTGGCCGATGTACGTCTCCTGGCCCCGATCCTGGCCTCCAAGGTGGTGTGCATCGGCAAGAACTATGCGGAGCACGCGGCGGAGATGGGGGGCGAGGCTCCTGCGGAGCCGTTGATCTTCCTCAAGCCCAACACGTCGGTCGTGGGGCCCGAGGCCGCGATCGCGTACCCGCCGAGCTCGGAGCGGGTCGATTACGAGGGCGAGCTGGCCGTGGTGATCGGTCAGCCCTGTCGCGATGTCTCCGCCGCGCGCGCCCACGAGGTGATCCTCGGCTACACCTGTGCGAACGACGTGACCGCGCGTGATCAGCAGAAATCGGACGGGCAGTGGACCCGGGGCAAGGGCTACGACACGTTCTGCCCGCTCGGCCCGTGGATCGTCACGGATCTCGACCCCAACGGCCTGGATGTGCGCACCACGCTGACGAGCGAGGGCGGCGGCCCGGAGCTGAAGCAGGACGGCAACACCTCGCAGTTCATGCACACCGTCGGGGAGATCATCGAGTACATCAGCCGGGTCATGACGCTGCTGCCGGGCGATGTGGTGCTCACCGGCACGCCCGCCGGTGTCGGTCCGATGCTGCCGGGGGACCGGGTCACGGTCGAGATCGAGGGGATCGGCTCGCTGAGCAATCCGGTCGTCGACCGCTAGTTGTACTGACCACTGTGGTTGTGTACGCGGTCTGCGGGTGAGGCGCCTCGTAGTGCGGTGTGGCCGCGGTGGTGATTGTAGTGGTGCAGGAACGCTGGGAAGTGTGCCGCGCGGTCGGATTCACAGGTGTAGGGCTCGGAGTAGGCCCATTCCTCGAGCATGGTGCGGTTGTAGCGTTCGACTTTGCCGTTGGTTTGGGGCCGGTAAGGGCGGGTGCGCTTGTGCGCGATGTCGGGCCCGAGGGCTTCTTTGAAGGCGTGGGAGCGGTAGCAGGCCCCGTTGTCGGTCAGGACCCTGTGCACGGTGATGCCGGTGTCGGCGAAGAACGCCCGGGCCCGGTTCCAGAACCCGGCTGCGGTCTCTTTGCGTTCGTCGTCCAGTAGCTCGCTGTAGGCCAGACGTGAGTGGTCGTCGACAGCATTGTGGATGTACCAGTAGCCCGTCCCGCGCGTGCTGTTGCGGCGGCCCTTGGCTCGGCCGAGGGCCTTGTGCCCACCTCCGTCGGGGATGCGGCCGAGTTTCTTGATGTCCACGTGCACCAGGTCACCGGGAGCGTCGTGCTCGTAGCGGCGTGGGCGTCGCGTGTTCGCGCGGACCGGTGCGCCGGTGGCCGGGTCGGTGAACGACAGGCGCAGACAGCCGTAGCGCGACAGAATCTTGTGCACCGTCGATGGGTGCATCCCCAGGTGGTAAGCGATCCGGGCCGGCCCCCACCGGCGAGACACCCGCATTCCCAGCACCCGACGTTCCCGACGCTCGGGGGTCTGGGTCGGGCTGCGGTGGGGGCGGCTGGAGCGGTCGACCATGCCGGCCTTGCCGTACTCGCGGTAGCGAGCGGCCCACTTGCGTGCGGTTGTCACGGCGACGTTGAACCGCTCAGCCGCGCGAGTGGGCCCCCAGCGGTCGTCGACGACACACCGGGCCAGGCGCAGCCTTCCGGTCGGGGTGAGGGTGGCGTTAGCGTGGGACACGAAGACCTCCGTTGTGGGTGTGGTTGCTTGGTCGCTTTCACACCTCACACGGAGGTCTTCCTCATGTCAGCCCGCCATGCCGACCTGCGACACAACGTCCGTGGTCATTACAGCTAGTCACATCCGGCAGTCGGTTCTTCCGGCCACCGACACGGCCTCGGCGGCCGGTTCTGCCGGCTCAGGAGACGTTGAACGCCTTGAGTACGGTCCGCAGCTTGGCCCCGGTCTCGGCCACCTCGTCGTCGGGGTCGGAGTCGGCCACGATCCCCCCGCCGGCCCAGGCGACGGCCCCGGTCCGTCCGGCGTCGATCTCCGCACAGCGGATGGAGACCATCCAGTCGCCGTCACCGGAGGCATCGGCCCATCCGACGGTCCCGGCGTAGAAACCGCGTGGGCCCTCGATGCCGGCGATCAGCCGTCTCGCCTCGTCCGTCGGTGTCCCGCACACCGCCGGGGTGGGATGGACCGCGAGTGCCAGATCCAGCGCGGTGGTCCGACGGTCGGCGATGCGGCCGCGGATCCGCGTGCCGAGGTGCCACATCTCGCGGGTGGAGGTGAGCGAGGGACGCGCGGGGATCTCCAGTTCCCCGCAGAGCGGGCCCAGTGCCTCGGCGATCGAATTCACGACGAAGGCGTGCTCGAACGCGTCCTTTCCGGAGTCGCGCAGTGCGCGGGCGGAGGCCTGGTCGACGGTGGGGTCCGCGTCGCGCGGCGCCGAGCCGGCCAGCGGGTGGCACTCGACGACGTCCCCGCGGCGCCGCACGAGCAGTTCGGGACTCGAGCCCACCAGGACTCGCCCGGCGCAGTGGTCGCCGGCGGGGGAGAGGTCCACGAGAAAACCGTCCGCGTGCGAGTTGGAGTCGATCAGCGTGGCACACACGGCATGGGGGTCGATCGGCTCGTCGGATTCCAGCCGGACCGCACGGGCCAGCACGACTTTGCCCACCCCACCGGCGTTGATCGCGGTCAGCGCGGTCGACACCCGTGCCCGGTGCTCGGCGGGGGACGGGATCTCCTCGACGACGCGGGCGCGGGTGCGGATGCCCCGGAAGTAGGCCGGGGGTTCCAGCGGACCGTCGGTGCGGACCACCAGCTCCGGTTCCGTGAGCGCAGCGGGCGTATCGGGCTCGAACCCGATCGCGCCCACGACGAGACCACAGGCGCCGGATCTCAGGGCGAGGGCGGCGTCGGCGGGGTCGGTGAAGGTCTGGAGGACGCCCTGGGTCCGCAGTGAACCGGTAGGCCGGGAGAGCAGGAAGTCCGGCGCGGTCACGGGACGGCCGACGTCGGGGGTGTTCCCTGACGCCACGGCTGGCCTCCCTCGACTCGGGCACCCCGTGGATCCACGCCCCGGCGGCGCCCACGAGTACTCGGTTGATCCTAGGCCGGTCCTCGCCGGGGGTGGGAGGCGGGATCGTCACTAGGATGGTCGCCATGACCGCCTCGAACGTTCGCGTCCGCTTCTGTCCGTCTCCCACCGGGACCCCCCACGTGGGTCTCGTCCGAACCGCCTTGTTCAACTGGGCCCATGCCCGGCACACGGGAGGGACGTTCGTCTTCCGGATCGAGGACACCGACGCCGCGCGCGACTCGGAGGAGTCCTATGAGGCGCTGCTCGACGCGCTGCGGTGGCTCGGGTTGGACTGGGACGAGGGCCCGGAGGTCGGAGGGCCGTACGCGCCGTACCGCCAGTCCGAGCGTCGCGACCTCCACCTGGATGTCGTGCGCAGACTGGTCGAGTCCGGGGAGGCCTACGAGTCGTTCTCCACGGCGGAGGAGGTCGAGGACCGCCACCGTGCGGCCGGACGTGATCCGAAGCTGGGATATGACGGTTTCGATCGTGACCTCACCGAAGAGCAGAAGCAGGCGTACCGCGATGAGGGACGTGGCGCGGTGGTCCGTCTCCGGATGCCGGACGAGGACTTGGGGTGGGACGACCTCGTCCGGGGCGAGACGGTGTTCAAGGCGGGCACCGTCCCGGACTTCGCGCTGACGCGTGGGAACGGCATCCCGCTCTACACCCTGGTCAACCCGGTGGATGACGCCCTGATGAAGATCACGCACGTCCTGCGCGGTGAGGATCTGCTCAGCTCCACACCGCGCCAGATCGCCCTCTACCGGGCGCTGGAGCGCATCGGCGTGGCGGACGGCGTGCCCGCGTTCGGGCATCTGCCGTTCGTGATGGGTGACGGGAACAAGAAGCTGTCCAAACGCGATCCGCAGTCGGACCTGTTCCTGCACCGCGACCGCGGCATGTTGCCCGAGGGACTCCTCAACTACCTCGCGCTGCTGGGCTGGGGTCTGTCGGAGGATCGGGACGTGTTCTCGCTCGGGGAGATGGTGCACGCGTTCGACATCCGCCAGGTCAACGCCAACCCGGCCCGTTTCGACCAGAAGAAGGCCGACGCGATCAACGCCGAGCACATCCGGCAGCTGCCGGCCGAGGAGTTCGCGCGCCGGTTGCGTGAGTTCCTCGTGGCGCACCCCGCAGAGGACGGGTCGACCCTCCCGGAGAGCCTTGACGGCGATCGTTGGTCGACCGTCGCGGAACTCCTGCAGACCCGCATCGTGGTGCTGTCCGACGCGTGGGACCTGATCCGGTTCCTCGTCGTGCCGGAAGCGGAGTTCGCGGTCGACCCGCAGTCGGCGGCCAAGAACCTCAAGGCCGAGGCGCGGGAGGTCGTGGACGCGGCCGTGGCGGCGCTGGAGGGGCTCGGGGAGTGGACCACGTCGGCCATCGAGGCCGCGCTGTCCGCCGCGCTCGTGGAGGAGCTGGGGATCAAGCCGCGCAAGGCCTACGGCCCGGTGCGCGTGGCGGTGACGGGATCGCACATCTCGCCGCCGCTGTTCGAGTCCCTCGAACTGCTCGGTCGCGAGGCCACGATCGCTCGTCTGAAGGCGGCGCCGATCGCGGATTGACCAGCCGATTTGCATTCACCCCACAGGGGTTTGATAGTCTCTTCGAGGTTGCTTCGGAAGAGGCAGCCGAGTGAATGCAGTGGCCTATGGTGTAATTGGCAACACAGCGGTTTCTGGTACCGTCGTTCTAGGTTCGAGTCCTGGTAGGCCAGCTGAGCGCGTCTGACGCGTTCCGCAGCGAGATCCGTAACGGATCCGCGTCCTAAGCCCCCGTCGTCTAGCGGCCTAGGACGCCGCCCTCTCACGGCGGTAGCGTGGGTTCGAATCCCATCGGGGGTACAACGCAGAAGGCGCCCGGAGCACATGCTCCGGGCGCCTTTCTCGTCTCGTCGGGTGTCGCACCGTCCGGGCCGGGGCCGGGGGGCTAATGGCCAAAATGTGTGTATAGCGCTGGGCGTGTCGGGGTTGGTTAGTGGCTGGTTCGGCCGCCCCAGCCTTTCTGGATTCCGTTGCCGTCTTCCCAGCTGAAGTCGATGCCCATGACCGGGCCGACGGGGTCGTCGTCGGGGTGTGGTGATCGCCGTGGTGGCGGGTTGTAGTGCTCGGGGCGAGCCAGGCTCCACGGGTGACGCGGGTGCGAGGTCAGGCTGTCGAGTTTCCATTCCGCGGCCCGTCTGGCGTGTTCTACGGGCAGTCCGCGGTGCCGGCGGAACAGTTCCTTCAGGGCCCGGTTGGGGCCGCCCTCGAGTGAGGATGTCGTCCTTGCCAGTGGCCTGCCGGTCAGGGCGCGCGACTGGAGTTCGGGGTCGAGCCAGGTGAACAGGTGGTCCTGGCGGACGAGTTTGCGGAACGAGGCACGGGTCTTGCGCAGCGACTGGTGGGTGTACCACCAGGTGCGATCTGCGGGCACGTGAGCGGGGCGCAAGGCGTTGT
>NZ_JBSHML010000022.1:0-77530 GCF_053645335.1 Dietzia sp. NPDC055340
CACCCTGGAAATGGCGCCACTTGAAATCCGTCATCGTTCCGTCCGTCCAATCTCCGCCAAGCATGCTCAAGCTTCACGATTTTTGCAACAGAGCCTGTCTGCGTAACCGGCTCAAACGCGTCCACGCACAGCCCCGGGCGCCTTACCGCTG
Organism: Dietzia sp. NPDC055340; assembly: GCF_053645335.1. Taxonomy (NCBI): domain Bacteria; kingdom Bacillati; phylum Actinomycetota; class Actinomycetes; order Mycobacteriales; family Dietziaceae; genus Dietzia; species Dietzia sp. NPDC055340. The sequence continues at coordinate 152 of NZ_JBSHML010000022.1, forward strand.
CTCGACATCGTGTACGGAGAGGCATCTGCGCAGGTCAGAGCCCTCGCCAGACGTCTCGCAGCACCATGTCGCCCGGGGGACCGTGGTGATTCATCTGATGCAATACGCAGACTAGCTGCTGACATAAGCTCATTTTTCGTAAGAGGTCGGTCATCGACGGCGCTGCTCCCGGTCCCCGGGTCGGTGCACGACCGTAGACAGGGAGCAACGACATGAACCAATACTCGTCGGAGGGGTGGAACGGCCAGTCCGGTGGGCCGAACAACAACCCGCCCACGTCCGAGTTCGGTCCCGTGCAGCAGAATCCGCAGGGGTACGGGCCACTGCCGCCCAGGCCGGGGATGTCGACCCCGGTGGTCGTGGTGATCACTCTGCTCGTCGCGCTGTTGGTCGGTCTGCTGGTCGCCGCGGCGTTCTTCGTCACCTCACGTCTCATGGGCAGCTCGGAGGGGGCGGCCACCTCGACGGTTTCCGTGACGGCGACCGCGCCCGCTGAGTCGGCGGGTGAGCCCGGCGGGGAATCGGCACCGACCGTCCAGCCCGCACAGCCCGTCCAGCCCGCCCGGCCGGCGCCGGCGGGTCGGCCGGCGGGTGCATACGAGTGCTGGACCAGCGGGTCGGCCGGATATAACTCCGTGGCCGTGGGCTCGTCAGTGACCTCGTGCGAGTTCGCCGAATCGGTCTGGGGAGAGTACATCGGGTCTGGCGGCAACGGCGGGTCCATGACCGTTCGGGCATACAGTCCGGTGACCGGATCCGGATACACGATGTCCTGCTCCGGCGGTGCCGTCGTCACGTGCACCGGCGGGAACAACGCGGTCGTCTACATCTACTGATGCCCCATAATCGCGCAGTGGCGCTCGCCCTGGCCGCAGTTCTCGCTTCCGCGGGCTGTGCCGGCCCCGGCGGCTCGGGGGAGCCCGTGGTGGTCACCGAGACCGTGGCCACCGTGACGGGAGCCCCGGTCCAGGGTGGAGTGGGCGCTCCGGCGGAATTCGCGGAGACCCCGCCGGTGGTGCCCTCTGCGACCGGCGGGCCCACACCCGCTCCGTCGGCCGATGTGGTCGATGCCGAGCTCGCGACGGTGGTGGCTCCGATCTCTCTCCCGGCCGGAGTGGCTGTTGCTCCGGTTGGCGACCACGGAGGGGTCACTGCTGCGGGGACATGGCAGACAGGGGTCGCCTGGTCGACCATCAAGGTGCCGCTCGCCGTCGCGGTCGCTCGCTCCGACCCACAGTTGTTGGAATGGTCGGCGTCGGCGATCACGACGTCGGACAACCAGGCCGCTGAATCGCTGTGGTCCGCTCTCGGCGGGGGGCAATCTGCGGCCTCGACCCTCATGGCCGTTCTGGCAGAAGGTGGGGACACGGTCTCACAGGTGCCGTCGGTCCCTATCCGCGCCGGCTACTCGATTTTCGGTCAGACCCGGTGGTCGCTGGTCGACCAGGCCCGATTCGCGGCGGGACTGCCATGCCTCGAGGGCTCCGCCCGCGTCGTGGATCTGATGGCGCAGATCTCATCTGATCAGCGCTGGGGGCTTGGCGGGATCCCAGGGGCCCGTTTCAAGGGTGGATGGGGGCCGGGCGACGATGGCGGGTATCTCGTCCGGCAGTTCGGCGTGGTGCCCGGTGCAGGCGGCGATCTGGCGGTGGCAATGGCCGTCGAGGCCCCCACATTCGAGGCCGGGGCCGCGGCGCTGACCACGATGGCCGACAGGCTCGCACCGATGATGCCCGGCCTGACGGGCGGGGCATGCTGACGATCGGGGTCGGCATTGTCGCTTACGATCGCCTAGGAGCCGCCTACAGCAGGCCGAGTTCGCGGGCCCGGGCCACCGCGGCCGTCCGAGACGTCACCCCGAGCCTGTCGAAAACATGCACCAGATGGGTCTTCACGGTCGCCTCCGACACATGTAGAGAGGCCGCCACCTGCCGGTTGGTCGACCCCTCGGCCACCGCGTGCAGGACCTCCGCCTCGCGCTCGGTCAGGGCCGGCCGGGGGTTGCGTAACCGGCCCATGAGAGTCGCCGCGACGGTGGGGGAGAGCGCACTCTCCCCGGCCGCCGCGGCGTGGACCGCGCCGAGGAGCTCGTCGGGCCCGGCGTCCTTGAGCAGGTATCCGCACGCCCCTGCCTCGATCGCGCCCACGATGTCTGCATCGGTGTCGTGGCTGGTCAACACCAATACCTGCGGCGGGTCGGGCAGTTCGCGGAGACTGGCCGTGGCGCGGACGCCGGCGGTGGCATCGCCGGCGAATCGCAGATCCATGAGGACCACGTCCACGTCCCCGACCCGCGAACGTTCCACCGCGGCTGAAGCCTCGGAGACGTCGGCCAGCACCTCGATCGCCGGGTCGGACGCCAGCAGCGCCCGCAGGCCGGTGCGTACCACCGCGTGATCGTCGGCGATCAGAATCCGGATCGTCGTCGTCATCTCGTCCTCTCCACCGGCAACGGCAACACCGCTCGCACCGTCGTGCCCCGGCCCACCTCGGAGTCGACGGTGAGCGTCCCGCCCAGGTCGGCCACGCGACGCGCCATACCGTCGAGGCCGAACGAGGCGGCCGCCCGCGGGGCCTCCGGGTCGAATCCGCGGCCGTCGTCCGTGACCGTCAGCGCGATGCGGTCGGCGGATTCGGCGATCGTCATCCCGATCCGCGAAGGCGTACCGTGCTTGACCGCATTGGTCAGGGCCTCCTGCGCCACACGCACTGACACCGCAGCGAGTTCGGCCGGCGGCTCCGCGGGCAGTTCGCCCGTCACCGACACCTCCACCCGCGGGTGTTCCGCACGGACCCGCCCGGCCACCCGGTGCAGCGCGCCGTCGAGCGAGACCCCCTCCAGCGGTGCCGGTCGCAGTGCCTCGATCAGCCGCCGGGTCTCGGTGAGGTTCTCACCGGCCACCTCGCGGGCCAGGCGGATCTGCTCGATCGCGGGATGCCCCGGGTCGGCGCGCTCGGCGGCGTGCAGCAGCATCCCGATGCTGGCCAGGCCCTGCGCCACGGTGTCATGGATCTCGCCCGCCAGACGGGCCCGCTCGGTCTCACGGCCCACCTCCCGCTCCCTCGAGGCGAGCTCGGATCGGGCGGCCACCAGTTCGGCGATCACCTCGCGACGTGCCTGGGACTCGCGGTACAGCGCCCGGACCCCGGCGGCCAGCCCCAGGGCGACGAGTGCGCCGACGACGGGCCCCACCACGCCGGCGGGTGTGAAGCCGTTATGCACTCCCAGTGCGACCACCGCGACCGCGGCCAGGCCCGCGACCGCCGCCGCCCCGGCCCAGGAACCGAGCAGGAACAGCGCGAGGAAGAACAGCGGGAAAACCAGGTAGGCGGCCTCCGGGACCTGCACCACCAATGCCGCCCACAAGGCGAGGACGGCGGCCAACCATCCGAGCCGGGCGGCACGGCCGGTGTGCCGCCGCCGCTCCCACACCGTCCCGGCCACGTACGCGGCCGCAAACCCGATCGCCGCGGCCACGGCCGGGAGATTGGGCTCGCCGGCTGCGTCACGATGCGCGCTGACCAGCGTGAGGACCAGCAACGCGGCCACCAACGTGTGTAACGCCACCTGCAGCTGCGCCAACACCGCGCGCACCCCCGCGGATTCGGGCGGGAGCTCCATGTCGGGTGCGGGCACAGAGGTCACGCCGACGACGCTAGTCGCTTCGGCGAGGCCCGCGCATCCATCGAAAGGTGGAGCGGGGCGTCCTCCGTTCGTGCCCGCGGAACCAACCCCACGGCCGATTCGGATCCGCGCGGACGCGACGAGGGTGGAGACAGACCTTCACGAGAGGAAACCCGATGTTCTTCGCACTGCGTGACCTGCGCACCGCCCGGTGGCGCTTCGCCCTCATCACGGGCGTCGTCCTGCTGCTGTCCGTCCTCGTCGCCGGCCTTCTCGGCCTCACCGCCGGCCTGGCCAACCAGAGCGTGTCCGCGCTCCGGTCTCTCGGATCGGGCGGCGCGTCGTTCGTGCTCCCGGCCGACGAGTCCGGGCCCGTCGATCTCGACCGCGCCGCCCTCACCGACGAGCAGATCGACGCCGTCACCGCGTCGGACCCCACCGCGGTGCCCGTGGGGATCGCGCGGATCAACCTGGACGACGGGACGGAGACGGGCGTCTCGGCCGTCGCCGTGGGTCTGTCCGCACCGGTGGGATCGGTGTCTCCGCCCGCAGGTGGCCAGGCCCTGGTCTCCGACGGGATCGACGACGAGCTGGGCGCGGACGTCCGCTCGATCGGAGCCGACGGAACGGACCTCGCAGTGGCCGGTCAGGCCGGTGACCTCTGGCATTCACACACCCCGGTCGTGGTGACCGATCTCGAGACCTGGCGCGGCCTGGCCCCCAGGGGCGGGCCCGCCACGGCGGTGGCGGTGAACGCGGACGCGGTCGACCCGGACCTGGTGGTCGATAGTTCGGGGCTGGCGCTCGTCGACGGCGACGGGCTCGTGGGCGCACTGCCCTCGCACCGGGCCGAGAACACCTCGCTCACCACGATGACCTACATGCTGCTGGCCGTGACCGCACTGGTCGTCGGTGCGTTCTTCGCCGTGTGGGGGATGCAGCGGCGCCGGGACATGGCCGTGCTCAAGGCCCTCGGCGCGTCCACCGTCGCGGTGGTCAGGGACTCGGTCGGACAGGCCGCGATCGTGCTGGTCGTGGGAGTGGGCGGCGGGGTCGCGATCGCCGCGCTCTTCGGACTCGCGGTGGGCGGAGCCGTGCCGTTCGTGGTGTCCGCCCGAACGACCCTGCTCCCGGCCGCCATCCTCGTGGCCCTCGGCCTGGCCGGAGCCGCCGTGTCGCTGCGGCCCGTCGTGACCGCCGACCCCAACTCCGCCCTGGGCGCCGCGCGATGAGTCCGGTCCCTGCAGGCCGGCTGCAGACGTCGTCGTTGTCGTCGTCGCATGCCACCCCGTCGCGCCCCACCTCACCTTCCCCGACCCACTCCTCGTCCATCGACACCATCAGGAGAACCGCCATGACCACCGCCTACGCCGCGACCGCCGCCCCCACAGACCGGGCCGGTGACACCGGCCCCACCCTCCGGATGGAGGACGTCGTCCTGACCTACCCGGACGGACAGGGACGCGTCACCGCCGTCGACCACGTGAGCCTGGAGATCGATCGCGGCCGCAGCCTGGCGGTGACCGGCCCCTCGGGATCGGGCAAGTCCAGCATGCTCGCGGTGGCCGCCACGCTGACCCGCCCCGACTCCGGACAGGTGTGGCTCCGGACCTCCGACTCGCTCATCCACCTGGCGATGGTCGACCGCGCCCGCGCCGCCGAGCTGCGACGCACCGAGATCGGGATCGTGTTCCAGCAGGCCAACCTCATCGACTCGCTCACCGCGCGCGAACAGCTCGAGGCCATGGTCTGGTTGGGTGCCCGGCCGACGGGTCGGACACGTCGTGCCGCACGGCGTCGGGCCGACGAGCTGCTCGACGTGGTGGGTCTCGGCGGCGCCGCCGGGCGATCCGTCGGAGCGCTGTCCGGCGGGCAGCGGCAGCGGGTCGCGGTCGCCCGCGCGCTGATGGGGCGGCCGTCCCTGCTCCTGGCCGACGAGCCGACGAGCGCCCTGGATTCAGAATCCGGTGAGGCGGTCATGGACCTCCTGCTGGGGACCGCGCGCGAGTTCGACGTGGCCCTGATGCTGGTCACCCACGACGCGCGCAACGCCGCACGGTGCGATGCGCAGGTGGGGCTCGTCGACGGAGCCGTGGTCTGACGGGACCACCGTCCCCGGGCACCCTCTCAGGTGTGCCGGATCGCGATGGCCGACAGCGCAACTAGACTGTTTCGCGGTGGTCGCGTGCCTCGTGGGCGCTTCGCGCCGGCCTCCCGGATCTCGACCGACCCGGGGCCGCCCGTGACCTGGTGAACCCGAGGAAAGGCCATGCCCATGCTCTCCCGCATCGACCTGCGCGGTCGCACGCTCGGCACCGCCGAGTTGCGTCGCACACTCCCGCGCGGAGCCGCCGATGTCGACTCGGTGATCGACACGGTGCGCCCGGTGGTCGAGGCGGTCAGGGAGCACGGCCCCACGGCCGCGCTCGACTACGGCGAGAAGTTCGACGGCGTCCGCCCGCGGTCGGTGCGGGTGCCCGCGGACGTCATCGCCCGCGCGGCCGGGGAACTGGACAGGGATATCCGTGACGCGCTCGTCGAGGCCATCCGTCGCGCGCGCATCGTCCACTCGGCCCAGAAGCGCACCGACACCGTCACCGAGGTCGCCCCCGGTGGCTTCGTGACCGAGCGCTGGGTGCCGGTCGAGCGCGTGGGGCTCTACGTGCCGGGCGGCAAGGCCGTCTACCCGTCCAGCGTCATCATGAACGTCGTCCCCGCCCAGGTCGCAGGCGTCGGGTCGCTCGTCGTGTCCTCGCCGCCGCAGGCGGACTTCGACGGATGGCCGCACCCCACGATTCTCGCGGCGTGCTCGCTGCTGGGGGTCGACGAGGTGTGGGCCGTCGGCGGTGCGCAGGCGGTCGCGCTGATGGCCTACGGCGGGCAGGACCCCGAGGGGGCGGAGTTGGAGCCGGTCGACATCGTCACCGGGCCCGGCAACGTCTACGTGACCGCGGCCAAGCGGCTGTGCCGCAGCGTGGTGGGGATCGACTCCGAGGCGGGCCCGACCGAGATCGCGGTGCTCGCCGACGAGTCGGCGGACCCGGTGCACGTGGCGTACGACCTCATCAGCCAGGCCGAGCACGACCCGAACGCGGCCAGCGTCCTGGTGACCGATTCCCAGGCCTTCGCCGACGCGGTCGACCGTGAGATCGAGGCCCGCTACGAGGTCACCCTCAACGCCGACCGCGTCCGCGAGGCCCTCGAGGGGCCCCAGTCGGCCATCGTGCTGGTCGACGGCATCGATAGCGGAGTGAAGGTGGTCGACGCGTACGCCGCCGAGCACCTCGAGGTCCAGACGCGCAACTCCGCGGCCGACGCCGCCCGGGTGCGCAACGCCGGCGCGATCTTCGTCGGCGCCTACTCGCCGGTGCCGCTCGGGGACTACGCCGCCGGCTCGAACCACGTCCTGCCCACCTCCGGCACCGCCCGTCACTCTTCGGGACTGAGCGTGCAGACCTTCCTCCGAGGGATCCACGTCGTGGACTACGACCAGGCGGCGCTCAAGGAGATCGCGCCCACCGTGATCGCGCTCGCCGACGCCGAGCGGTTGCCCGCGCACGGCGAAGCCGTCCGCGCGCGGTTCGAGGACCTCACCGCAGGGGAGGAGCAGTGACCGCCGCGCCCCGCCCGGGCGTCGGGTTGGACGCCCTCCCGCTGCGGGACAACCTCCGGGGTGGCAGTGCCTACGGCGCCCCGCAGCTCGAGGTCCCGGTACAGCTCAACACCAACGAGAACCCGCACCCGCCGAGTGCGGAGCTGGTCGCGGACATCGCCGCCGCCGTCTCCGAGGCGGCCGCCGATCTCAACCGCTACCCGGACCGGGACGCGGTGGGGCTGCGCACCGATCTGGCCGGGTACCTTGCCCGCCAGACCGGGGTGCCGCTCGATGCGGACATGGTGTGGGCGGCCAACGGCTCCAACGAGATCCTGCAGCAGTTGCTCCAGGCGTTCGGCGGGCCGGGCCGCAGCGCCATGGGATTCGTCCCCAGTTACTCGATGCACCCGATCCTGGCGGCCGGCACCGACACCCGGTGGATCCCGGTCGAGCGCGCCGCGGATCTGTCGATCGACATCGACGCCGCGGAGGCCGCCCTCGTGGAGTGCCGCCCCGACGTGCTGTTCGTGACGACCCCCAACAATCCGACCGGGCACGTCGTGGACCTCGACGACCTGCGGCGCCTGCTCGACGCGGCGCCGGGGATCGTGGTGGTGGACGAGGCGTACGCCGAGTTCTCGCCGTCGCCGAGCGCGTGCACTCTGCTGGCCGAATACCCGGCCAAGCTGGTGGTCTCGCGGACGATGAGCAAGGCGTTCGCGTTCGCCGGCGGGCGGCTCGGCTACTTCGCCGCGGACCCCTCCTTCGTGGAGGCCGTGCTGTTGGTGCGGCTGCCGTACCACCTGTCGATGGTCACGCAGGCGGCCGCACGTGCCGCGCTACGTCACGCGGAGGAGACGCTCGCCTCCGTCGCGCTGCTGGCCGACGAACGCAAGCGGGTGACCGCAGGCCTCGAGGAACAGGGGTACGAGGTGCTGCCGAGCGAGGCCAACTTCGTGCTCTACGGCCCCTTCACCGACGCCGCGCGCGCGTGGCAGCGGTATCTCGACGCCGGCGTGCTCATCCGCGACGTGGGCATCCCCGGACGACTTCGTGCGACCATCGGGCTCGAGAAAGAGAACGACCGGCTGCTGCAGGTGAGCGCCGACCTGGCGGCCGAGGAACTCGGGCCACTGACAGAGGAGAAGCGATGAGTGAGCAGACCACGCGGCGGGGCCGGGTCGAGAGGACGACCAGGGAGTCGTCGATCGTCGTGGATATCGACCTCGACGGGACCGGACAGACGGACATCTCCACGGGGGTCCCGTTCTTCGACCACATGCTCACCGCCTTCGGCCAGCACGGCGCGTTCGATCTGACCGTCCGGGCGACCGGTGACGTCGACATCGAGGCCCACCACACCGTGGAGGACACCGCCATCGTGCTGGGCCAGGCCCTCGGCCGGGCGCTGGGCGACAAGCGCGGGATCCGTCGGTTCGGACAGTGCTCCCTGCCGATGGACGAGACGCTCGCCGAGGCCGTCGTCGACGTCTCGGGGCGTCCCTACTGCGTCCACACCGGCGAGCCCGACATGATGATCGGCTACGTCGTGATCGGCCACGACAGCGCGCCGTACGGCACCGTGCTCAACAAGCACGTCTTCGAGACACTGGCCTACAACGCCCGGATCGCACTGCACGTCCGCGTCCACTACGGCCGCGATCCGCACCACATCACCGAGGCCGAGTACAAGGCGGTGGCCCGCGCGCTGCGCGCGGCCGTCGAGCCCGATCCGCGCATCACCGGCATCCCGTCCACCAAGGGTGCACTGTGATGCCGGCGTGACCCCGCGTGCCGCCAAACCGGGTGCGTTGTCGCAACTGACCCGGACCCCCGGGGTCCTCGCGGCCTTCGCCCTGGTCCTGCTGGCCTTCGGTGGGTTCTCGCTGCTGCTGCCCGTCGTGCCGCTCGCGGTGGTCCGCGGTGGCGGCAGTGAGGTCGTCGCCGGCGCGACGACCGGCGTGTTCATGACGGTCACCGTCCTGTTCCAGCTGATCACCCCGAGGATCACCGCGGCGATCGGCTATCGCTGGGTTCTCGCGATCGGTAGTTCGCTCCTCGGTCTGCCCTCCGGGCTGTTGGCGGTGTTCGACGGTCCGTTCGCGGTTCTCGCGATCAGCGGGGTCCGCGGGGCCGGTTTCGGCATGATGACCGTCGCCGGCTCGGCCCTGGTGGCCGAACTCGCACCGCCGGGCATGCTCGGCCGAGCCACCTCGCTGATCGGCCTGGCGATCGGGATCTCCGAGGCGCTGTTCCTCCCGGCGGGACTGTGGCTTCTCGATGGGTTCGGTCTCCCTGCGGTCGCCTGGAGCGCGACGGCGTTCGGGGTCGTCGGGCTGGTTGCCGCGGCCCGCCTGCCGCGGGTCTACCCGACCCCACCGGAGCCGTCGGACCTCGCCGCCATGAGTTCGAGACAGGTCCTCGTGCTTCTGGCCGGGCCGTTCCTGGTGATGCTCGCGGTCTCTCTTCCCTACGGGGCCGCGGCCTCGTTCCTGTCTCCCGCGCTCGACGAGATCGTCCATGGCAGCGGGGCGGTCGTCGCCGGTGTGGGACTCGGTCTCCTCGGGGTCGGTGTAATCATCGGTCGCACCTTCGCGGGGCTGATCTCGGACCGGCAGGGCCCGGGCGCCCTGGTCTGGCCGGGGCTGGGCTTCGCGGCTCTCGGCATGGCCGGCATCGCCGTGCTGCTGTCGATCGGGGTGAATCCGTGGTGGTTCCTCGTGCCCACCGTGGTCTTCGGACTCGGGTTCGGCGCGGTACAGAACGACGCCCTGGTCGGCTCGTTCGAACGGATGCCGCGGTCCCGGCTGGGGACGGCGTCGGCCTCGTGGAACATCTCGTTCGACACGGGGACCGGTCTCGGTTCGATTGTCATGGGCGGGCTCGCGGGCTTCGGCTACGTGGTCCTGTTCACCGTGGCCGCCGGGATCGTCCTGGTCGTGGGCGGCCCCGCCGCCGTGAACGCCAGGCGCACCAGACCCCCTCGCGAACTGCCCCTGCCCGATTCCGGCGATAAGGTGAACGGATGAGCTCAACGGCCACGCGGGTGGCGATTCTGGACTACGGATCCGGCAACCTGCTGTCGGCCCGGCGCGCCCTCGAGCGTGTCGGAGCGACCGTCGACGTCACCTCCGATCCGCGTGTGGCCACCGAGGCAGAGGCGCTGGTTGTCCCGGGTGTCGGTGCGTTCGCCGCGTGCATGCAGGGTCTGGAGGCCGTCAGAGGCCCTCGGATCATCGGCGAGCGTCTCGCCGGCTCCCGCCCGGTCCTGGGGATCTGTGTGGGTATGCAGGTGATGTTCGACCGCGGGCTGGAGTTCGCCGACGGTGAGCACGCGGAGTCCGCCGGGGCCGCGGGCTGCGGGGAATGGCCGGGGGTCGTCGAGAGGCTCGAGGCGCCCGTCCTGCCGCACATGGGCTGGAACACGGTCGAGGCGGCGGAGCACTCCGTCCTGTTCGCCGGCATGCCTGCCGACGAGCGCTTCTATTTCGTCCACTCCTACGGGGTCAGGGACTGGGTGATGGAGCCGTCCGATCACCTCCGCGCGCCCGACGTCACCTGGGCGGCGCACGGGACCCGGTTCGTGGCCGCGGTGGAGAACGGACCACTGACCGCCACCCAGTTCCACCCGGAGAAATCCGGGGATGCCGGACTGCAGCTTCTCGAGAACTGGATCCGCGCCATTGGCTAGGGGAGGAAGGTCCCCGGCGCCGGTGTCTTTCGCCGCGCTCGCGCTGTGGGTGGCGGGCGCGGGCGTACTCGGGCTCGCACTCACCGCGGTCGTGGTGGCGGTGCTCCCGGTAGGCCCGGTCGGCCGTGCGGTGGCGGCGCTCGCCGGGATCGTCCTGACCATCGTGGCGATGGGTGTGGCGTCGAGCAGAGTCACCGACCGCGCGATCCGCGCGGAGTACGGGGACGACTCCACGGGCGAGGTGGCCGATGACGGTGACCCCGGCCCGCACGGACTAGGCTGACCTCCGTGAGCAACGCTTCTTACCTCGAACTCCTGCCCGCTGTCGATGTCGCTGACGGGCAGGCCGTCCGCCTCGTCCAGGGCGAGGCGGGGACAGAGACCTCCTACGGATCGCCGCTGGATGCCGCGATGCAGTGGCAGCGCGATGGAGCCGAGTGGGTGCACCTCGTCGACCTCGATGCGGCGTTCGGCCGCGGGAGTAACCGGGAAATCCTCGCCGAGGTGGTGGGCACGCTCGACGTCAAGGTCGAGATGTCCGGCGGTATCCGCGACGACGAGTCGTTGGAGGCCGCTCTGGCGACCGGCTGCGCGCGCGTGAACCTGGGCACGGCCGCCCTGGAGAACCCCGACTGGTGCCGTTCGGCGATCGCCCGCCACGGTGACCGGATCGCCGTGGGGCTGGATGTCCGAGTCGTGGACGGCGACCCCCGGCTGCGTGGCCGCGGGTGGGTCTCCGACGGCGGCAACCTCTGGGAGGTGCTCGAGCGCCTGGACCGTGACGGGTGCGCACGCTACGTCGTGACGGACGTCTCCAAGGACGGCATGCTGGGCGGCCCCAACCTCGAGATGCTCTCGCAGGTGTGCGCCGCCACCGACGCGCCGGTCGTCGCCTCCGGTGGCGTGTCCTCGGTCGCGGACCTCGAGGCGATCGCCTCGCTCGTCCCGCAGGGCGTCGAAGGGGCGATCGTCGGGAAGGCGTTGTACGCCGGCCGCTTCACTCTGCCCGAGGCACTCGCCGCGGTGAGCACCCGCTGAGCGCCCCGACCACCTGGTAGGCACCCGCAGCATGACCTCGAGCAGGAGGCCCGAGATGGAAGATCAGCCCGGAAACACCCTGCCGACGGATCTCCCCGTCGACCCGGTCGAGGCGCTCGCGCTCGCCACCCGGGTCCTCGACGAGGCCACGCCCCGGTTCATCGAGGGCCTCGGAGCGCCGGGGGTCCAGACCAAGAGCAGTCGCACCGACTTCGCCACCGAGTTCGATCTGGAGCTCGAGCGCCGCATCTCCGATGAACTGCGTGAAGGCACCGGGCTCGAGGTCCACGGGGAGGAGTACGGCGGCCCTCCCATCAACACGGGCACGCTGTGGGTCGTCGACCCGATCGACGGCACCGCCAACTATTCACTCGGCATCCCCACGACGGGAATCCTGGTCTCGCTGGTCCACGAGAGCCAGCCGGTTCTGGGCCTGACGTGGCTGCCACTGCTGGGGTTGCGTTTCACGTCCGTGGCCGGCGGCCCGCTCCGGGAGAACGACGAGATCGTGCCCGCCCTGCCCGACGTGTCGATCCGCGACGTCGCGCTCGGTCTGGGCTCCCTCAACACCGGGGCCCGGGCCACCTACCCTCCGGCCTACCGCCGCGAGGTCTTCGAGCAGCTCACACTGGCCGCCGCCCGGACACGGAAGTTCGGTTCCACCGGGGTGGACCTCGCGTTCGTGGGCTCGGGCAGGCTGTCGGCCGCGGTGAGCTTCGGGAACTACGCCTGGGACAACGCGGCGGGCGCGTCGCATATCCGGGCCGCCGGGGGTGTGGTCACGGACCTGGCGGGCGAGCAGTGGTCCACCCGGTCGCAGTCGATCCTGGCGGCGTCCCCGCGGGCCCATGCCGAGGTCCTGGATACAGTCACGCAGCTCGGCGAGCCGGGCAATTTCTTCGAAGCGGGTCGTCGACGGGCGGCCCCGGAACCCGAGAGCCCTCGTCCGTGGCTCGAGGGAGGACGGTGAACCGATCATGACTCTTGCAACCCGAGTGATCCCCTGTCTGGACGTCGACGCGGGCCGTGTGGTCAAGGGGGTCAACTTCCTGGACCTGCGAGACGCCGGCGACCCGGTCGAGTTGGCGGCCGCCTACGGCGAGCAGGGAGCCGACGAGCTGACGTTTCTCGACGTGACCGCGTCGTCGTCCGGGCGCGGCACCATGATCGACGTGGTCAGGCGGACCGCCGAGCAGATCTTCATCCCGCTCACTGTCGGGGGCGGCGTCCGGACCGGGGACGACGTGAACCAGCTGCTGCGCGCCGGCGCCGACAAGGTCAGCGTCAACACCGCCGCCATCGCCCGCCCCGAGCTGCTCGGTGAGCTCAGCCGCCGCTTCGGCTCGCAGTGCATCGTCCTGTCGGTCGACGCACGCACCGTGCCGGAGGGTGAGCAGCCCACCCCGTCCGGTTGGGAGGTCACCACCCACGGCGGGCGCCGGGGGACCGGCATCGACGCGGTCGAGTGGGCGAAACGTGGCCAGGAGCTCGGAGTGGGCGAGATCCTGCTCAACTCGATGGACGCGGACGGCACCAAGGCGGGCTTCGATCTGGCGATGCTGCGCGCGGTCCGCGAGGCGGTCAGCATCCCCGTCATCGCCTCGGGCGGGGCCGGGGCGGTGGAGCACTTCGCGCCCGCCGTCCACGCGGGCGCCGATGCGGTGCTCGCGGCCAGCGTGTTCCACTTCGGGGACATGACCGTCGGGGACGTCAAGAAGGCGATGGCGGCCGAGGGGATCACGGTCCGATGAGCGACCACGTCCTCGACCCGGCGATCGCCGGGCGACTCTCCCGCACGGAAGACGGCCTTGTCGCGGCGGTCGTCCAGGACGCGACGTCGAATCGCGTGCTCATGATGGCCTGGATGGACGACGCCGCCCTCGCCGAGACCCTCGCGACCCGTCGCGGGGTGTACTTCTCGCGCTCCCGCGGGCAGCGGTGGGTGAAGGGCGAGACCTCCGGGCACGTCCAGGCCGTGCGCAGCGTCGAGATCGACTGCGACGGCGACACCGTGCTGCTGCGCGTGGACCAGACGGGTGCGGCCTGCCACAACGGCACCACCAGCTGCTTCGACACCGCCACACTTCTCCGGGAGGACTGAGCCCAGTGCCCTTCATCCAGATCAACCAGCTCGCCGGCATGCCCGCCGCGGACAAAGCCCGTGTCATCGACGCGGTGACCGCGGCCTACGCCGAGGCAGCGGGCAAGGACGCTGCCAAGGTGTGGGTCCATGTCGCCGACATGCCTCACGACTCCTTCGGCGTGGGGGGCAGGGTTCTCGGATGAGCACCCGGACCACGACTCTCGAGCAGTTCCGGGCCCTGGCGGCCGGACACCGTGTGGTGCCGGTCGTCCGTACGGTCCTCGCCGATTCCGAGACCCCGCTGTCGGCCTACGCCAAGCTCGCCGACGACAGGCCGGGCACGTTCCTGCTCGAGTCGGCCGAGCACGGCAGGTCGTGGTCGCGGTGGTCGTTCATCGGCTGCGGTGCGGCCGCTGCGCTGACGGTCGATGAGGCGGGTGAGGCGACCTGGTGGGGGAGCGTGCCCGCCGGGGCGCCGACGGGCGGCGACCCGTTGACGGCGCTGCGCCGCACTCTCGAACTGCTGCGTACGGACCAGATCGAGGGCCTGCCGCCGCTGACCTCCGGCATGGTGGGCTATCTCGGTTACGACATCGTGCGCAGGCTCGAACGGATCGAGCAGGACACGACAGACGACCTGCAGGTGCCCGAACTGGTGCAGTTGCTGGCCACGGACCTGGCCGCGTTCGATCACCACGAGGGGCGCATCCATCTCATCGCCAACGCCGTCAACTGGGACGGTAGCGATGAGCGGATCGAGCAGGCCTACGAGGACGCGGTGGCCAGAGTGGAGTCGATGACGGCCCGACTCGCCGCTCCCGGGAGCGGCGGGGTCAGCGTGTTCGACGCCGCGACGCCCGAGGTCCGACGCCGCACCGATGAGCAGACCTACCACTCCCGCGTCGCGAACATCATCGAGCAGATCCACGCCGGCGAGTCGTTCCAGGTGGTGATCAGCCAGCGGTTCGAGGTGGACACCTCGGCCTCGCCGCGGGACGTCTACCGGATCCTGCGTACCACCAACCCCAGCCCGTACATGTTCCTGATGACCATCCCGGACGGCTCCGGCGAGGACGGGTTCGGTGGCACGGCGTTCACGATCGTCGGCTCGAGTCCCGAGGCGTTGGTGACGGTCACCGACCGGATGGCGACGACGCACCCGATCGCGGGAACGAGGCCCCGGGGCGACGACGACGAGCACGACGCCCTGCTCGCCAAGGATCTGGTGGACGACGCCAAGGAGAATGCCGAGCACCTCATGCTCGTCGACCTCGGCCGGAACGACCTGGGCCGGGTCTGCGAGCCGGGCACGGTGACCGTGACCGAGTTCCGTCAGGTGGAGCGGTACAGCCACGTCATGCACCTCGTGTCCACGGTGACCGGGAGGCTGGCCGACGGACGTTCGGGCATCGACGCGGTGACCGCCTGCTTCCCGGCCGGCACCCTCTCCGGCTCGCCCAAGCCGCGTGCACTGCAGATCATCGAGGATCTCGAGGACACCCGCCGTGGGGTGTACGGGGGAGTGGTCGGATACGTCGATTTCGCGGGCAACACCGATCAGGCGATCGCTATCCGGTCGGCGGTGATCAAGGACGGCACCGCCTACGTCCAGGCGGGCGCGGGGATCGTCGCGGACTCCGTGGCGGCCGCCGAGGACGAGGAGTGCCGCAACAAGGCGATGGCGGTCCTGCGCGCCGTGGCGTCCGCGGAGACGCTGCGGGACGCCGCGGACCCGGGCTCCGCGGACCGGATCGACGAGGGGGAGTCGCGGTGACGCAGCGTGCCCGCCTTCTGGTCCCCGTCGTCCTGCTTCTCGTGGCCGCGGTTCTGTTGTGGCTGGCCTCCCGGGCCACCTGGCTCGAGGTGGTGGCCTTCAACGACCAGTCGGGCGAGGTCGTCCGGAGCCTGACCGGGAGCGATTGGCAGCCCGCCCTGGTGCCCTTGGCGCTCGGTGCGGTAGCGGCGATCGCCGCCGTCGCCCTGGTGCGGGGAATCGGTGCACGGGTTATCGGCGCGGTCATCGCACTGCTGGGCCTCGCAGCGGTGTTGCTGGTGCTCTCCGGCGTGGGCGACATCGACACTGATCGAGCCCACTCGGTCGTCACGAGCAGCGAGGGGCAGGCCCGTACGGACGCGGGACCGGGTGCCGAGGGGTCGGCAGCGGTCCCGGAGTGGTCGCAGATCACCGAGATCTCCGCGCGGGCGGCAGGCCCCGCGGCGACCGGCGCTGGCGCGTTCGCGCTCCTGGCCGCCGGCGTCGTCGTCATCCTCCGGCCGGCGCGGGCGGTGAGCCGCGACGATCGGTACGTCACGCCCGCCGCCCGTCGACAGGACGCCGCTACGACTGTTGAGTCGGATCCCGACTCCGGCCGTGACCTGTGGCAGGACCTGGATGACGGGCGCGATCCGACAGTGTGACGGACCCGCGGGGCGGACCCGATTCGGGAACCTCGCCGCGGACCTCTATTGTTGATCTCGATCACACTTTTCCCCCATTTCTACTGAGGGAGGTCACGGTGGGCACCGTGCTCGACTCGATTCTCGACGGGGTCCGCGAGGACGTCGCGGCCCGCGAGGCGGTTATCGACCTGGAGTCGGTGAAGAAGGCGGCCAAATCCGCCCCCGCACCGCGCGACGCGCTCAAGGTGCTGCGTGACCCTGGTGTCGGGGTCATCGCCGAAGTGAAGCGGGCGAGCCCCTCCAAGGGGCAGCTCGCCGACATCCCGGATCCCGCCGTGCTGGCCCGGATGTACGAGGACGGTGGCGCGCGGATCATCTCCTGCCTGACCGAGGAGCGCCGGTTCAACGGCAGCCTGGCGGATCTCGACGCCGTGCGCCGTGCCGTGGACATCCCCGTGCTGCGTAAGGACTTCGTCGTGGGTCCGTACCAGATCCACGAGGCCCGGGCGCACGGAGCGGACCTGGTCCTGCTCATCGTCGCGGCGCTCGAGCAGGAGGCGCTGGTCTCGCTGCTCGACCGTACGGAGTCCCTGGGCATGACCGCACTGGTGGAGGTGCACACCGAGGAGGAGGCGGACCGCGCTCTCGAGGCCGGTGCCACGGTCATCGGGGTCAACGCCCGCAACCTCAAGACCCTCGAGGTCGACCGTGACGTGTTCTCCCGCATCGCACCTGGCCTGCCGTCGGGTGTCGTGAAGATCGCGGAGTCCGGCGTTCGCGACGCCTCGGATCTGCTGGCGTACGCGAGTGTGGGCGCGGACGCGGTCCTCGTGGGCGAGGGCCTGGTGACCCAGGGCGATCCGCGGGCGGCGTGCAACTCGCTGGCCACGGCGGGTGCGCACCCCTCCTGCCCGCAGGGACCCCGGTAGGCCTTCTGCGCAGGCTTCCGGCAGACTGGGACCGTGAATTCCTACGATCTGCCACCACTTCCCACGATGGGGGACGTTCTGCGTACCCCCACCGACCACGAGCCCGATCAGAAGGGCCACTGGGGGCTGTTCGGCGGACGCTATGTCCCCGAGGCGCTCATGGCGGTGATCGACGAGGTGACCGACGCCTACGGCAAGGCGCGCGCAGACGAGGGATACCTCGGGGAGCTGGACCGGTTGCAGCGTCACTACTCCGGACGCCCGTCACCGCTGTACGAGGCGGAGCGGTTCGGTGCCGAGGTGGGCGCCCGCGTGTTCCTCAAGCGTGAGGATCTCAACCACACGGGCTCGCACAAGATCAACAACGTTCTCGGGCAGGCGCTGCTGGCCCAGCGGATGGGCAAGTCGCGGGTGATCGCCGAGACGGGCGCCGGTCAGCACGGTGTCGCCACGGCCACCGCGTGCGCGCTGCTGGGGCTCGAGTGCAAGGTCTACATGGGCGCGGTCGACGTGCGGCGCCAGGCGCTGAACGTGGCCCGGATGCGGCTGCTGGGCGCGGAGGTCGAGGCGGTGGAGATCGGCTCGGCCACGCTCAAGGACGCCATCAACGAGGCCATGCGGGACTGGGTGTCCCGGGCGGATGACACCTACTACGCCTTCGGCACGGCAGCCGGGCCCCACCCGTTCCCGGCGATGGTCCGTGATTTCCAGCGGATCGTGGGAACGGAAGCGCGAGCGCAGATGCTCGACCAGGCCGGCAGGCTCCCTGACGCGGCGGTCGCGTGCGTCGGCGGCGGCTCCAACGCGATCGGCCTGTTCCATCCGTTCATCGACGACGCCTCGGTACGACTCGTGGGCTGCGAGGCCGGCGGGGACGGTGTGGACACCGGGCGGACCGCGGCCACCGTCAACGCCGGCCGCCCGGGCGTCTTCCAGGGCTCGTACGCGCACCTGATGCAGGACGCGGACGGCCAGACCATCGAGTCGCATTCCATCTCCGCGGGTTTGGACTACCCCGGTGTCGGGCCGGAGCACTCACACCTGTCCGAGGTCGGCCGGGCCGAGTACCGCCCGGTCACGGACTCGCAGGCCATGGATGCCTTCGCCCAGCTGTGCCGCACCGAGGGCATCATCCCGGCGATCGAGTCCGCGCACGCGGTCGCGGGCGCGGCCCAGCTCGCCGCCGAGGGCGTCGGGCTGATCCTGGTCAACGTGTCGGGTCGAGGAGACAAGGACGTCGACACCGCCGCCCGGTGGTTCGGCTTGTTGGACGGGGGCGCCCCGCCCGAGGCCGGGGTTGATTCACGCCAGACCAACGACGACGGCGAGGGTGCGTACGCGGACGGGGGAGTCGAGGGATGAGCGTTCTCAGTGACGTGTTCGAGCGGTGCCGGGCCGAGGACCGGGCCGCGCTCATCGGGTACTACCCGGCCGGGTATCCGACACTCGAGGGATCGATCGAGGCCGTGCGCACGATGGTGGCCAATGGGTGCGATGTCGTCGAGGTGGGTATCCCGTACTCCGACCCGATGATGGACGGCCCGACCATCCAGGCGGCCGCCAACACCGCGCTCGAGGCCGGCTTCCGGGTTCGCGACACCTTCGAGGTGGTCCGCGCCGTCGCCGAGGCCGGCGCCGTGCCGGCGGTGATGAGCTACTGGAATCCGATCCTGCAGTACGGCGTGGAGCGGTTCGCCGCCGACTTCGCCGAGGCCGGTGGAGCCGGAGTGATCACCCCGGACCTGATCCCGGACGAGGCGGACGAGTGGATCGCGGCCACCGATGCGCATGGCGTGGACAGGGTATTCCTGGTCGCGCCGTCGTCCACGCCGGAGCGCCTCGCCATGACGCTGGCGCAGACCGGCGGGTTCGTCTATGTCCAGGCGGTCATGGGTGTGACCGGCGCCCGTGACGTCGTCACGGACGCCCCCGAGGTGCTCACGGCCCGTGTGCGCGAGCTCTCGGGTCTGGCCTGTGGCGTCGGACTCGGGGTCCGCAACGGCGACCAGGCCGCGGAGATCGCCTCGTACGCCGACGGCGTGATCGTCGGTTCCGCGTTGATCACCGCCGCGTCGGAGGGACTCGGGGAACTGGGCCGACTCACCGCCGAGCTCGCCGAGGGCGTGCGCCGGCCGGGGCGTCCGTCATGATCCCCAGTCCGCCGCAGGGGGTGTGGGAGATCGGGCCGCTGCCGCTGCGCGCCTATGCGCTGTGGATCATCCTCGGGATCGTCGTGGCGATCTGGTGGGGCGAGAAGCGCTGGGTCTCCCGCGGCGGTCGGGCCGGCGTGGTCATCGACACCGCGTTGTGGGCCATTCCCTTCGGACTGATCGGTGGCCGCGTCTATCACGTCGCGACCGACTGGTACCGCTACTTCGGTGAGGGGAAGAACCCCGTCGACGCGCTGAAGATCTGGGACGGCGGCCTCGGGATCTGGGGCGCCGTCCTGTTCGGCGCGCTCGGTGCCTACATCGGCCTGCGGCAACAGGGCATCCGTGCCATCGGCGCGTTCGGCGACTCCGTGGCGCCCGGCA
This sequence comes from Dietzia sp. NPDC055340, assembly GCF_053645335.1. Lineage (NCBI taxonomy): Bacteria > Bacillati > Actinomycetota > Actinomycetes > Mycobacteriales > Dietziaceae > Dietzia > Dietzia sp. NPDC055340. The sequence goes on from NZ_JBSHML010000022.1 coordinate 20,047, forward strand.
TCGTGTTGGCGCAGGGCATCGGCCGACTGGGCAACTACTTCAACCAGGAGCTCTACGGTCGCGAGACCGATGTGCCGTGGGCGTTGGAGATCTACCAACGTTACGACGAGACCTACGGCTACTCCGAGACCATCGGGCGATCCACCGGCCAGGTGCTCGCGACCGTCCATCCCACGTTCCTCTACGAGCTGGTGTGGAACGTTCTCGTGGCGGTCGTCCTGGTGTTGGTCGACCGCCGGTTCCGGCTCGGCCACGGCCGGGTCTTCGCCCTGTACGTGGCGCTGTACTGCTTCGGTCGGTTCTGGGTGGAGCTCATGCGCGCCGACGAAGCGACACTGGTGTTCGGTCTCCGCATCAACACCATCGTCTCGGTGGTCGTGATGGTGGTGGCGTTGATCTACGTCTGGCGGGCCCGTCGGGGCCGCGAGGAACCCGCGGAGCTGCGGGCTGCGGACGAGGCCGACACCGTCGCCTCGGACAACACTGTCGCCTCGGACAACACCGTCCCCTCGGACAACGCCGACGACCCGGCACCCGGCCGTGCCGGCGCCGACTCGCACCGCCCGGCGGGAGGCGACAACACCGGATAGTCGGGGGAAGCACCCCCGTTGGCCGGTCGTTGACGTCCGGTTCACCGGCAGTCCGACCGAGGGGACTAGATTGGTCCGGGTGAACCGTCGTACGAAGATCGTCTGCACCCTGGGTCCCGCCGTCGCCTCCGAAGCCGGCATCCGTGAACTCGTCGACGCCGGAATGGACGTCGCGCGACTGAATTTCAGTCACGGCGAGCATTCCGATCACGAGACGAACTACCGCTGGGTCCGTAAGGCCTCGGACGAGTCCGGCCGCGCCGTGGGCGTGCTCGCCGACCTCCAGGGGCCCAAGATCCGGCTCGGCCGCTTCATCGAGGGCAGCCACGTCTGGGCGGAGGGCGACCGCGTGGTCATCACCGTCGCGGAGGTCGAGGGCACCAAGGAGCGCGTCTCCACCACCTACAAGGGGCTCGCGGATGACGCGCGCCCCGGCGACCGTCTGCTCGTGGATGACGGCAACATCGGCCTCACCGTCGAGCGGGTCGAGGGAGAGGATGTGCACTGCCTGGTCACGGAGGGCGGCACGGTCTCCAACAACAAGGGCGTCTCCCTGCCCGGAATGAACGTCTCGGTCCCCGCGCTGAGTGAGAAGGACATCGCGGACCTGCGTTTCGCGCTCGAGTTGGGCGTGGACTTCATCGCGTTGTCGTTCGTCCGTTCCCCGGCCGACGTCGACCTGGTGCACGAGATCATGGATGAGGTCGGCATCCATGCGCCGGTCATCGCCAAGCTGGAGAAGCCCGAGGCCATCAAGAACCTCGAAGCCATCGTGCTGGCGTTCGACGCGATCATGGTCGCCCGTGGTGATCTCGGCGTGGAGTTGCCGCTCCAGGAGGTGCCGCTCGTCCAGAAGCGGGCCATCCAGATCGCCCGTGAGAACGCCAAGCCCGTGATCGTCGCGACCCAGATGCTGGAGTCGATGATCGGGAACTCCCGGCCGACTCGGGCGGAGGCGTCTGACGTGGCCAACGCAGTGCTCGACGGCGCGGACGCGGTGATGCTGTCCGGGGAGACCTCCGTGGGCAAGTACCCGATCGACGCGGTGCGGACGATGTCGTCGATCGCCCTCGCCGTCGAGTCGGACTCCACCGCGGCGCCGGACCTCGTCCACATCCCGCGCACGAAGCGCGGCGTGATCTCGTACTCGGCCAAGGAGATCGGCGAGCGGCTGGGGGCGAAGGCTCTGGTCGCGGTCACCTCCACCGGTGACACCGTGCGGCGGTTGGCGCGTCTGCACAGTCACCTGCCGCTCATCGCGATCACCGGCGACCCGAGGATCCGCAGCCAGCTGGCGTTGACGTGGGGCACCGAGACGTTCCTCACCGACCGGATCAACGACACCGCGGAGGTCGTCAAGGTCACCGATGAGATGTTGCTCCCGCTCGAGGGCTACAACGAGGACGATCTCATCGTGCTCGTGGCCGGGAACGTGCCGGGCGTCGAGGGGTCGACGAACTTCATCCTGGTCCACCGGATGGGCGAGGCCGACCACTGATCACTGTCGGATAACGTCGCGTAGGTGCCGGTCAGCAGTTCGCTGACCGGCATCTTTGCGCCTATTTGTTTTTTTGGCGTGACAGCACCGATACAGTTCTGTTACCTTTTTGGAGGCCACCGGGGAAGCCGGTCGGCCCTCTGCTCTACCCCGCAACAGACTTTGAGGTTTCCCTGATGACCGACGCCACTCGCATCCCCTTCGCCGAGCTCGCCGACCGGCTCGGTGTCGATGGCTCCGTTGCGGCCACCGGCCGTCACCGTGCAGTTCGTTCGTCGGCCCGGATGGGTCGCCTCGTCGCCGGCGCCGTCGCCGGTGCAGCTCTCTCCGGTGGCGTCGCCATGGCCGCCGCTCCCGCCGCCTCCGCCCAGTCGGCGGAGGTCAATCCCGACCAGCTCGCCGAGATGGCACAGGGTGTGATCCAGGGCATCGGGCTGAACGAGCAGCAGCTGCGCGACTACGCGAACGACTTCGCGATCGATCCGTCCATGCTCGGCTCGCTGGGCGTCCCGGGCGTCGGGGGCGCACACGCACCCACCCACGGCCCCATCACCTCGGGCTTCGGCCCGCGGTGGGGCACGTTCCACAACGGCACCGACTTCGGGGCGCCCATCGGCACCCCGATGTACGCCGCCAAGTCCGGCCAGGTCGTCGCCGCAGGGCCCGCGTCCGGTTACGGCCTGTGGATCCGGATCCAGACCGATGACGGCGAGCTGCTGGAGTACGGCCACAACGACACGAACTACGTCTCCGTCGGCCAGCGCGTCAACGCCGGCCAGGTCATCGGCACCGTCGGCAACCGCGGATACTCGACCGGCCCGCACCTGCACTTCGGCGTCCGCAACGCCGCCGGCCAGTGGATCGATCCGGTGCCGTGGCTGCGCGGCAACGGCGTCGTCGTCTGATACTTCGGCCCGGCTCGACACCTGATCTCGCGCCCCGTCTCCCACCCGGGAGGCGGGGCGCGAGCTGTTGTCGCGCCACCGGTCGGGCTTTCTGACACAGTGGTGCGGGAGTATTCAGATCTAGCGGAGAGGCGATCAATGTCGCAGACCGTCAAGGGCGTCATCGCCCGCAGCAAGGGGGCCGAGGTCGAGCTGGTCGACATCGTGGTCCCCGACCCCGGACCGAACGACGTCATCGTCCGCGTGCAGGCGTGTGGGGTCTGCCATACGGACCTCGCGTACCGCGACGGCGGGATCAACGACGAGTACCCGTTCCTGCTCGGCCACGAGGCCGCGGGCATCGTGGAGACCGTGGGCGAGCGCGTCACGCACGTGGCCGAGGGCGATTTCGTGGTTCTCAACTGGCGCGCGGTGTGCGGCGAGTGCCGGGCCTGTAAGCGCGGCCAGCAGCAGTACTGCTTCGCGACCCACAACGCCTCCGGGAAGATGACGCTGACCGACGGCACCGAGCTCACGCCCGCGCTCGGTATCGGCGCGTTCATCGACAAGACGATCGTGCACGAGGGCCAGTGCACCAAGGTGGATCCGTCGGCCGATCCGGCCGTAGCGGGCCTGCTCGGATGCGGCGTGATGGCCGGCATCGGCGCCGCCGTCAACACCGGCGGCGTGAGCCGTGGCCAGTCGGTCGCGGTCATCGGGTGTGGCGGAGTGGGCGTCGCGGCCATCGTCGGCGCCCGGCTCGCCGGCGCCTCGACGATCGTGGCGGTCGATATCGATGACACCAAGCTCGAATGGGCCAAGGACTTCGGCGCCACCCACACGGTCAACTCGCGAGGGACGGACCCGGTGACGGCGATCCAGGAGCTCACCGGAGGGTTCGGCGCGGACGTGGTGATCGATGCGGTCGGTCGTCCGGAGACCTACGAGCAGGCCTTCTACGCGCGAGACCTCGCCGGGACCGTGGTCCTGGTCGGCGTCCCGACCCCGGAGATGCGACTCGAGATGCCGTTGCTCGACTTCTTCGGTCGTGGCGGCTCCCTCAAGTCCTCGTGGTACGGGGACTGCCTGCCGGAGCGCGACTTCCCGATGCTCGTCGATCTGCACCTGCAGGGTCGTCTGCCGTTGGACAAGTTCGTCTCGGAGCGGATCGGTATCGACGCGGTCGAGGCGGCGTTCGATGCGATGAAGGCGGGCTCTGTCCTGCGATCGGTGGTGACGTTGTGAGCGAGACCTACACCAGTGCCAGCCACACCGGCGGGCTGCGTATCGAGAAGGTCGTCACGAGCGGGATCTTCGCGCTCGACGGCGGCGAATGGGAGGTGGACAACAACATCTGGATCCTCGGTGACGATTCCGAGGTGTTCGTGATCGACGCCGCCCACACCGCTCAGCCGATCATCGACGCGGTGGCCGGACGCAAGGTCAAGGGCATCCTGTGTTCGCACGCCCACAACGACCACATCACGGTGGCCCCCGAGTTGTCCGAGAAACTCGACGCCCCGATTCTGGTGCACCCCGGCGATCAGATGCTGTGGGACGAGACCCATCCCGACGTGTCCCACGGAGACCTCGCGGACGGTCAGAAGCTGGAGATCGCGGGCACGCGGGTCGACGTCATGAACACCCCCGGTCATTCGCCGGGATCATGTGTTTTCCATGTCCCCGAGGCGGGAGTCCTGTTCTCCGGTGACACCCTGTTCTCCGGGGGGCCGGGCGCCACCGGGCGTTCGTATTCGGACTTCCCGACCATCATCACCTCGATCCGGGAGCGCATCCTCACCCTGCCAGCCGAGACGCTCGTGCACACCGGCCACGGCGACGGCACCAAGGTCGGGGACGAGTCCCCGCACCTGGAGGAGTGGATCCGACGCGGGCACTGATCCGCACCTCGCACAGTGACGGGCGCGTCGGGCAGGATGGTTCCTGTCCGACGCGCCCGTCCGTGGGTGCCGGCCCGGCGAACACCGGTCCGCGACCAGGTCGGGCCTCGCGAGGAGGAACACCACACATGGCCAGGGTCACCGCCACCAACACCATCGTCATCGAGGCGCCAGTCGAGGCCGTGACCACGGCTATCGCCGACTATGCGGGCGTGCGCCCACGCATCCAGCCCGAGCAGTTCAGCGCCTACCGTCTTATCGAGGGCGGGCAGGGCCAGGGCACCGTCGCCGCCTGGCACCTCCAGGCCACCAAGAAGCGCAGCCGCGACGTCAAGGTGAGCGTCACGGTCGAGGACGCCGCCGGACACTGGTCACTCGTGGAGCAGGACGCGAACTCCTCCATGGCCACGACCTACACCGTGCGGGAGGCCACCGGCGGTTCGCTGGTCGAGATGACCACCTCGTGGGACGGCGCCGGGGGAGTCGGTGGCTTCTTCGAGCGCACCTTCGCCCCGGCCGGCCTCAAGCGGATCCAGCACGAGCTGCTGACCAACCTCAAGGCCGACGCCGAGAAGTAGGGTGCGCAGTCAGAACGGGGAGCCCGCCGGACGGTAGCGTTCGTCCGGTCGGCGGGCCTGCTCGGTCGGGGCCCGGGCAGGCCCGCCGGGTGTCCGCGCCTCAGCGGGCCGGGTCGGGCGGGGAACTGCTCGTCGTCGTCGCCCCTCCGGCCCCGCGGGGGTCGGTCGCTCCGCCCACGTCCGGAGTCTCCGGACCGTCCGCCACGACCGGGGCTGGAGTGGCGGCGACCTCCGCGGCCTCCGGATGTGTGCCGGAGGCCGCGGCCGCTGCAGCGGCCCGGGCGGCGTCCGCCTGCGGTGAGGTCGTCCGCAGCACGATGCGGGGCAGGAAGAACAGGACCACCGTGGCGATGACGGCCAGGATCCCGGCCACCAGGTAGATGCTGGACATGCTCAGCGCGTAGCCCTGCTCGAACGGGTACGCGACGGCAGCGGGGAGACGGTTGATCACGGCGGAATCCTTGGTCGCGGCCTCGAGCGCGCCGGCCGCCGCCCCGCCGCCGGGATCCGCGAGGGCCTCCAGGATCGAGTAGGCCTCCTTGTCCTGCCGCAGTGACGGGTCGGCCAGACCTTCCCGGATCCCGCGTGCGAGGCTGCCGTTCTTCTCCGCGATCTCGAGCTGGTCGCGGATCGCCCCTCCGACGCGGCTGAACAGGATGGACAGGAAGACCGCGACGCCGGCGGTGCCGCCGAGCTGACGGAAGAACGTCGCCGCGGCGGTGGCCACGCCGATCTCCTGTGGTCTCGCCGTGTTCTGGATGATCAGGGTCAGCGGCTGCATGCAGTTACCCAGGCCGATCCCCATGATGAACATGTAGGTCATCACCAGCCACAGCGAGGTGTGGGCATCGATGGTCGACAGCAGGAACAGCCCCACCGCGGCGATGGCGGTACCGGCGATCGGGTACCCGCGGATGTAGCCGGTCTTGGAGATGAGCTGGCCCGAGACGATCGAGGCGCCCATCATGCCCACCACGAGCGGCAGCATCATGAGACCGGACTTCATGGGGTCGGCGCCGTGCACGATCTGCATGTACAGCGGCAGGGTCATCAGCCCCCCGAACATGGCCATGCCCACGATGACGCTGCCGATGGTGATGATCGTGAACGTGCGATCGCGGAACAGCCTCAAGGGGATCAGGGCGTGGTCGCCGGCGCGGGCCTCGACGATGACGAACACGCCGATGCCCAGAACACCGACGATGTAGCACACCAGCGCGATGGGCGAGCCCCAACCCCACGTGCTGCCCTGCTCGGCGACGACCAGCAGCGGGACGAGCGCCACGATGATGGCGGCCGCGCCCGCCCAGTCCACCCGCTGCTGCACCCGCACGTTCTTCACGTTGAGGGTGAGGATGACCATGGTCAGTGCGATCGCCCCGATCGGGAAGTTGACCAGGAAGACCCACCGCCACCCGGCGATGCCCAGGATGGAACTCGTACCGGCGAAGAACCCGCCGATGAGCGGGCCGAGCACCGACGACGTGGCGAAGACCGCCAGCATGTAGCCCTGGTACTTGGCGCGCTCGCGGGGCGGGAGGATGTCACCGAGGATGGCCAGCGACAGCGACATCAGGGCGCCCGCGCCGAGGCCCTGGAAACCGCGGAACGCGGCGAGTTCGTACATCGACGTGGAGGACGAGCTCAGTATCGAACCGGCCACGAAGATGATGATGCCCACGATGAAGAACGGCTTGCGTCCGTAGATGTCGGACAACTTCCCGTACAGGGGTGTCGAGATGGTCGACGTCAGCAGGTACGCCGTGGTGACCCATGCCTGGGCGCTGAGCCCGTCCAGGTCGTCGGCGATGGTCCGGATCGCCGTAGAGACCACGGTCTGGTCGAGGCTGGACAGGAACATCGCGGCCATGAGGCCGGCGAGGATGACGAGTATCTGTCTGCGGCTCAGTTCACTGCCGTCGGAACCACTCTGGTCGGTACCACCGCGGTCGTCGCCTGTGTCGGGTGCCGCGGATTTCGGGGTCGTCAACGAGTCTCCTCTTACGGATCAGGGATCCGGGAAGCGGCGCCCCGCAGGGAACGGTGGGGAGCAGCCGGATGCCACGCGAGTATATGTGGGGTCCATGCCGTCCGACGTCGAATGACGGTCCGAGGGACACGTCTGAGGGACAGGGCGGGAGAGGGTCGGCCGTACGTGGTGCCCCCGGTCGGACTCGAACCGACACTGGACGGGTTTTGAATCCGTTGCCTCTGCCAATTGGGCTACGGGGGCGGGCGCGGCGAGCCGCTGGTCGGAAAGTCTAACCGACGACCGTCGAGCGTCTGTCCGACGCCCGCCCTAGAGTGGCGGTGTGAGCACCACGAGTCAGACCGTCGAAGCCAGTACCCCGTCAACCGCCGTCGTCGAGGACGGGCCCGCGCGTCTGCTCCTCCTGGACGGGCACTCGCTGGCGTTCCGGGCGTTCTACGCGCTGCCGGCGGAGAACTTCTCCACCGCATCGGGGCAGCACACCAACGCCGTCTACGGCTTCTTGTCCATGGTGGCGAATCTCGTGACGGAGGAGGAGCCGACGCACCTCGCGGTGGCGTTCGACGTCTCCCGCGCGACGCTGCACCGCACGGCCGAGTACCCGGAGTACAAGTCGACCCGGTCCGCCGCCCCCGAGGAGTTCAAGGGGCAGGTCGAGCTCATCCAGGAGGCGCTCGCCGCGCTCGGGGTGCGGACCCTGTCGCTCGAGGGCCACGAGGCGGACGACATCATCGCCACCCTCGCCACCCAGACCGTCGCGGCGGCCCCGGGCTCGAGCACGTTCATCTGCACCGGCGATCGGGACGCTCTCCAGCTCGTCACGGACGCGGTGACGGTCCTGTATCCGGTCAAGGGGGTCTCGGAGCTCGCCCGGTACACACCGGAGTCCGTCGAGGCGAAGTACGGCGTGACCCCCGCCCAGTACCCGGACGTCGCCGCGCTGCGTGGCGACACCTCCGACAACCTGCCGGGCGTGCCCAAGGTCGGGGACAAGACGGCGGCAAAGTGGATCACCCAGTACGGATCACTGTCCGAGCTCATCGCCCACGCCGACGAGGTCAAGGGCAAGGTCGGCGAGAGCTTCCGCGAGCATCTGCCGCAGGTGCAGCTCAATCGCCGGATCACCGAACTGACCCGCGACCTGGACCTCGGCGTCGGGCTCCCGGATCTGGTCCGCCACTCCCCGGAGCGAGCGGACGTCAACGCGCTGTTCGACCGCCTGGAGTTCGGGCCGCAGGCCCGCGACCGCTTCCTCAAGGCGTTCCTGCCGGAGGGGGCACCCGAGCCGGTCGCCGAGGTCGCACTCGAGCAGGCCTCGGTCCTGCACGCCGGTGAGGTCTCCGACTGGCTGGCCGCGCACGCGCCGGCCGGGCAGCGGCATGGCGTCGTCGTCGTCGGACCGTCCAAGCCCGGCGCGGGCGACGCGCAGACCATCACCATCGCCGCCGCGGGCGGCGCCTCCGGTCACCTCGGCCTCGCGGCGATCGGCCCCGCCGACGAGCAGGCTCTACAGGCGTGGCTCTCGGACGAGGCGGTGGCCAAGGCCCTCCACGACGCCAAGGCCGCCACCCACGCCCTCGCCGGGCGCGGTCTCGCCCTGGGCGGGGTCACGATGGACGTGGCACTCGCCGCCTACCTGGTGCGCCCCGGCCAACGGAGCTACGGGCTGGCCGAGTTGTACCAGCGCCACCTTCAGCGGGAGCTGCCCGAGGTCGAGGCGGGGGAGAAGCAACTGTCGCTGCTCGACGAGGAGGACGACGCCGAGGTCGAGCAGAAGAACGCCGACGCGGCCGCGACCCGCGCCCGCGCGGTGGTCGATCTGGCGGACCGTCTCGACGTGGAGCTCGATCAGGTGCACGGCGCCCGGCTGCTCGCCGAGATGGAACTTCCGCTGGTACCGGTGCTGGCGCGGATGGAGTCGCTCGGGATCGCGGTGGACGGTGCCGCACTGGACGAGCTGCGCGACGGGTTCGCCGACCGTGGCCGGCAGGCGCAGGAGGCGGCGTACGCGGCCATCGGCGGTGAGCAGATCAACCTCGGCTCGCCCAAGCAGCTGCAGGTCGTGCTGTTCGAGACACTCGGCATGCCCAAGACCAAGAAGACCAAGACCGGCTACACCACCGACGCCAAGGCGCTTGAGGAGTTGCTGGCGAAGGAGACCGGCGAGACCCCCGGCCGGGCGTTCCTCGAGGCGCTGCTGCTCTACCGCGAGACCACCAAGATGCGCACCACCGTCGAGGGGCTCATCAAGACCATCGGCGACGACCGGCGCATCCACACCACCTTCAACCAGACCGTTGCCGCCACCGGGCGGCTGTCCTCGACGGACCCCAACCTGCAGAACATCCCCGTCCGTACCGAGGACGGGCGCCGCATCCGACAGTCGTTCGTCGTGGGAGAGGGATACGACTGCCTGCTCACCGCGGATTACAGCCAGATCGAGATGCGCGTGATGGCACACCTGTCCGGTGACGAGGGGTTGATCGAGGCGTTCCGGACCGGCGAGGACCTCCACTCGTTCGTCGGATCGCGCGCGTTCGGCGTGCCGATCGACGAGGTGACGCCGGAGCTCCGGCGCCGGGTCAAGGCCATGAGCTACGGACTGGCCTACGGCCTCAGCGCGTTCGGTCTGGCCGCGCAGCTCGGGATCAGCCAGGGGGACGCGCGCGAGCAGATGGACGCCTACTTCGCACGGTTCGGCGGGGTCCGCGACTACCTGAAGGCCGTTGTCGAACAGGCGCGGCGGGACGGCTACACCGAGACCCTGTTCGGTCGCCGCCGGTACCTGCCCGAGCTCAACTCGGACAACAGGCTCAAGCGGGAGAACGCCGAGCGGGCCGCACTCAATGCGCCGATCCAGGGCACCGCCGCCGACATCATCAAGGCTGCCATGCTCCGGGTCGATGCCGACCTCACCGAGCGCGGGCTGAAGAGCCGGCTCCTGCTGCAGGTACACGACGAGCTCGTGGTGGAGGTCGCCGAGGGGGAGCTCGACGAGGTGCGAGACCTGGTGGTGGATCGTATGTACTCGGCCATCGAGCTGGACGTGCCGCTCGACGTGTCCACCGGCACAGGGCCCGACTGGGACGAGGCCGCGCACTGAACCCCGGACGGGGTCCCGACCCGTCCACGTTCAGATCCCGTACCGACCCCGATCCGATACGGCCGATTCATTTTGTGCCGGTCCCCGGATGCCCTAGGTTCATTGCAGATTCGGCTAAACAACGCCTGAAAGGCCTGTCATGACCTTCACTTCACGGCGCGGACTGCGTGCCGCCCTGGCCATGTCCGCCACCGCGGCCCTCGTGCTCACCGGTTGCACCACCAACACCGAGGGGCCGGAAGACTCCGGTGAACCGCGTGAGGAGGTGGCCGTCGAGGTGAACGACGAGATCGCCGCGCTCGTCCCGGCGGAACTACGCGAGCGGGGGGTCATCGTGATCGGCACCAACACCCCGTACGCGCCCAACGAGTTCAAGGACGAGAACGGCGAGATCGTCGGGTTCGACATCGACGTGATGGATGCCGTCGCCGCGGTCATGGGCCTGGAGGCGGATTTCCGCGAGTCGGATTTCGAGAAGATCATCCCCGCCATCGAGGGCGGCACCATGGACATGGGCGCCTCCTCGTTCACGGTCAACGCCGAGCGGCTCGAGACCGTCGACTTCGTGACCTACTTCGAGGCCGGGATCCAGTGGGCCGCCGCCGCGGGCAGCGACGTGAATCCGGATGACGCGTGCGGGCTGCGGGTCGCCGTCCAGCGCACCACCGTCTCCGACCAGGAGGATGTGCCCGCACGCAGCGAAGCCTGTGTCGCCGCGGGCAAGCCCGCGATCACGAAGGTCCAGTTCGATACCCAGGACGAGGCCTCCACCGCCGTCGCGCTGGGCAAGGTCGACGCCATGTCGGCGGACTCCCCGATCTCGGCGTACGCGGTCAAGCAGTCCGGCGGAAAAATGCAGCTCGTCGGCGAGGTGTTCGACTCCGCGCCGTACGGCTGGCCCGTGCGTAAGGGCAACGAGCTGGCCGTGGCCCTTCAGGCGGCCGCGAACGAGCTCATCGAATCCGGTGACTTCGAGACCATCGCCACCAACTGGGGCGTCGAGAACGGGCTGATCTCCCAGTCCGAGATCCGGGAGTGACCGCTCCGTGAGCAGCACGGAAATGGGTACCGGGACACCCTCGGGGTCGGCGCCCACACCGATCAAGGCGGTGCCGCTGCGGCATCCCTGGCGATGGGTCTCCGCGGTCGTCGTCCTGGTCCTGGTGTTCCTGTTCATCTGGGGCGCCGCCACCAATCCCGCCTACGGGTGGGACACCTACGGCCGGTACCTGTTCGACACCCGGTTCGGTACCGCGGCGTTCTACACGATCGCGCTGACGCTGCTGTCGATGATCCTCGCGGTGGTCCTCGGCATCATCCTGTCGGTGATGCGGATGAGCAGCAATCCGGTGCTCAAGTCGGTCGCCTGGGTCTACCTGTGGATCTTCCGTGGGACACCGGTCTACGTCCAGCTGCTGTTCTGGGGTCTGGTCTTCACGATCTACCGGCAGGTCCAGTTCGGGATCCCGTTCACCGAGATCCAGTTCATCCGGTTCGACGACACGATGGTCCTCTACTCGGCCTTCTGGCTCGCCGTGATCGGTCTGGCGATGAACGAGGCCGCCTACATGGCGGAGATCGTCCGCGCCGGCATCTCGTCGGTTCCGGAAGGGCAGGCCGAGGCGTCCACGGCGCTGGGTATGTCCTGGGGTCAGACGATGCGTCGGACGATCCTCCCGCAGGCGATGCGGGTGATCATCCCGCCGACGGGCAACGAGTTCATCTCGATGCTCAAGACGACCTCGCTGGTGGTGGCGATCCCGTTCTCCGGGGAGTTGTACGGGCAGGCCCGCGACATCTCCGGGGTCAACTTCCAGCCCATCCCGTTGCTGCTCGTGGCGGCCACCTGGTACCTGGTGATCACCAGCGTCCTCATGGTGGGCCAGCACTACCTCGAGAAGCGGTTCTCCCGCGGCGCGACCCGGAAGCTGACCGGCAAGCAGCTGCGGGCGTTGGCCGATGCCGAGGGGCTGACCCCGTCGTCACTGGCCGCCAGCGGGGCCGCGGGTCCGACCGTCACCGACCAGCCCGGGGGGAACCGATGACGCCGATGGTCAAGGCCGACCAGGTAGTGAAGAACTTCGGGTCGCTGGAGGTCCTCAAGGGCATCGACCTCGAGGTGGGCGCCGGTGAGGTGCTGTGTCTCGTCGGTCCGTCCGGATCGGGCAAGTCGACGTTCCTGCGGTGCATCAACCACCTGGAGAAGGTCGATGCGGGACGCCTGTACGTCGACGGCGCGCTGGTGGGATACCGGCAGAAGGGCGACAAGCTCTACGAGATCTCACCCAAGGAAGCCGCCAGGCAGCGCCGCGAGATCGGGATGGTGTTCCAGCACTTCAACCTCTTCCCGCATCGCACCGCACTCGAGAACATCATCGAGGCGCCGATGCTGGTGAAGGGCGAATCCCGCGCGACGGCCACCGAGCGGGCCGGGAGACTTCTGGAGACGGTCGGCCTCGCGGCCAAGGCCGACGCCTACCCCGCTCAGCTCTCGGGCGGGCAACAGCAGCGGGTGGCCATCGCCCGAGCGCTGGCGATGGAGCCGAAGCTCATGCTGTTCGACGAGCCCACCTCGGCACTCGACCCGGAGTTGGTCGGCGAGGTGCTCGCCGTGATGCGGGATCTCGCCGAGGCCGGGATGACCATGGTCGTGGTGACCCACGAGATGGGCTTCGCCAGGGAGGTCGCCGACACCGTCGCGTTCATGGACAACGGGGTCGTGGTCGAGTCCGGCAAGCCCGCGGACGTGCTCGGAGCGCCCACACAGCAGCGGACGAAGGACTTCCTGTCGAAGATCCTGTGACCGCCGATGCCGCCGGATCGCGTCCCCTCGTGTGCTGTCACCCGCGAGGGGACGCGTGTATCAGGACCGCGGGTGGCCACCGAACGGGCGGCCTCGCGATGTCAGGGCAGCGTGGCCACGAAGATCGCGGTGCCGGGGAAGATCCCCCCGCGCAGAGGACTCCACTGGCCCCACTCCCGGTCCAGCCACTCGGGCCACTCCGGCTCGATGAGATCCCGGACGACGAAGCCGGCCGCGACCAGCTCCCGGATCCGGTCGCCCACGGTCCGATGGTGTTCGACGTAGGTGAGCTCACCGTCGTCGTACTCCGTGTAGGGCGACCGGTCGAAGTACGGGAAGACGGCGACGAGCCCGTCGACCCCCGGGTCGTCGCGGAAGATCCACCGCATCGGATGGTTGACGGAGAACACGAAGCGCCCTCCCGGACGGAGCACCCTGGCGGCCTCGGCCATCACACCCGCCGAATCCGCGACGAACGGGATCGCGCCGAAGGCGGAGAACGCCACATCGAAGCTGTCGTCGGCGAAGGGCAGCCGCCCGGCGTCGGCCTGGATCAGAGGAACCGATGCAGCCGGGCCGGTGGACCTGCTCGCGGCCTCCGCGCCCACGCGGAGCATGCCCGCGGAGAGGTCGACCGCCACGGCCCGGGCGCCGCGGCCGGCGATCCAGCGAGCGCAGGGCGCCGAGCCGCTACCGATCTCGAGGACATCGCGGCCCTCGACCTCGCCCAGCAACCGCCAGTCGCCCTCGTGCAGGCCTTCCGGGCACCAGACGAACTCGCCGTCGGGGGAGTGGGCGCCGAGAAAGTCCCCGTGGGTGGCGTGATATTCGGTGGCCTCGGAATCCCACCACGTGCGGGAGGCGCGGACAGACTCTCCATGTCCAGGGGGGTTTGTGGACGTCACGCTGGAAGCGTACAGTTGACGGTCGCGTGCGTACACGCTCGCGTTTTTCCCGCCCACCTACGATTCCTATCCACCTCGGAGCACCCCACCATATGACCACCAACACCACGTCCCCGCAGGTAGCCGTCAACGACATCGGCTCCGCCGAGGACTTCCTCGCCGCCATCGACGCCACGATCAAGTACTTCAACGATGGTGACATCGTCGAGGGCACGATCGTCAAGGTTGACCGCGACGAGGTTCTGCTCGACATCGGCTACAAGACCGAGGGCGTCATCCCCTCGCGTGAGCTGTCCATCAAGCACGATGTCGACCCGGGTGAGGTCGTCGAGGTGGGCGATGAGGTCGAGGCTCTGGTCCTCACCAAGGAGGACAAGGACGGACGTCTGATCCTGTCCAAGAAGCGCGCCCAGTACGAGCGTGCCTGGGGCACCATCGAGGAGCTCAAGGAGAAGGACGAGGCCGTCAAGGGCACCGTCATCGAGGTCGTCAAGGGCGGCCTCATCCTCGATATCGGCCTCCGTGGCTTCCTCCCCGCCTCGCTGGTGGAGATGCGCCGCGTCCGCGACCTCCTGCCGTATGTGGGCAAGGAGCTCGAGGCGAAGATCATCGAGCTGGACAAGAACCGCAACAACGTCGTGCTCTCGCGCCGTGCATGGCTCGAGCAGACCCAGTCCGAGGTCCGCTCCGAGTTCCTGCACCAGCTGCAGAAGGGCCAGGTCCGCAAGGGCGTCGTGTCCTCGATCGTCAACTTCGGTGCGTTCGTGGACCTCGGCGGCGTCGACGGCCTCGTCCACGTCTCCGAGCTGTCCTGGAAGCACATCGATCACCCGTCCGAGGTCGTCGAGGTCGGCCAGGAGGTCACCGTCGAGGTTCTCGATGTCGACCTGGATCGCGAGCGCGTCTCCCTGTCGCTGAAGGCGACGCAGGAGGATCCGTGGCGGCACTTCGCCCGGACCCACGCGATTGGCCAGATCGTCCCGGGCAAGGTCACCAAGCTCGTTCCGTTCGGCGCGTTCGTGCGCGTCGAGGAGGGCATCGAGGGTCTGGTGCACATCTCCGAGCTGGCCGAGCGCCACGTGGAGGTCCCGGACCAGGTTGTGTCGGTGGGCGACGACGCCATGGTCAAGGTCATCGACATCGACCTCGATCGTCGTCGTATCTCGCTCTCGCTGAAGCAGGCGGACGAGGACTACACCGAGGAGTTCGACCCGTCGAAGTACGGCATGGCCGACAGCTACGACGAGGCCGGCAACTACATCTTCCCCGAGGGCTTCGATCCCGAGACCAACGAGTGGCTCGAGGGCTTCGAGAAGCAGCGTGAGGAGTGGGAGGCCCGCTACGCCGAGGCCGAGCGTCGTCACAAGATGCACACCGCCCAGATCGAGAAGGGACGCGCCGCCGCCGCGGAGGCCGCCGAGGCCGCGCCGACCAACTATTCGTCGGAGTCCGCTCCGGCCTCGCGTCCGGCCGCCGAGGCCAGCCAGGCCGAGTCGACCAGCGGTTCGCTGGCGTCGGACGAGCAGCTCGCCGCACTGCGCGCGAAGCTGGCCGGCGGCGAGTGATCCTCGTTGCCCTGAGGCGCTAGCCGTCTCGTAGCACTCAGCACGGCCCCGGCCCGCTCCCGAGATAGGGGAGCGGGCCGGGGCCGTCGCCTATTTGCCGCCCGCCCGCGGGTTCGGGCGATCGCTGCACAGCCGGAGTGGGCGTGTGACGCGTCGCTGGGGTGAACGTGGCGTCGGGCCTCGGCGCCTGTCAACGTGGCCGGGTGGTGGTATACGACGTCGAGGTCATCGGGCGCCGAGGATGCCCACAGTCCCGGGCCCGTCCTCCGCGCTCTGCCCGCGGGGTGACTGAGGCGGCAGGAGCCGGACGAGGCGGAGCGGCACTTTCGGACGGTTGCTCGAAATGAACTTACCGGCGCCGGAGGCATAGTGCTCCGACGCCGGTGGGTGTTCGTCGTACGCGTCTTTCAGGAGCGCACGGCGGTGGGTCCGCGGTTCACCGCCCGAGAGCGGCTCAGCGGCCCGCCGGTTCCGTGATCGGCTCGGGTGCGGCCGGTGCGGTCTCGGCGGCCTCCTCCAGGCGCTGCTCGTCGATCACGCCCTCGTCGTTGATGGCGCCGGCCTTCACCGCCTCGCCCACGGTGATACGGGACTGCACGTCGGTCTTGGTGTCTGCGGTGGGTGCGCTGAAGTCGAACTGGTCGAGGTCGGTGCGCAGCAGGAAGACGTTGTAGGCATCCCACGTGGAGAGTGTGTAGTAGAGGTACCTCCCGCCCGAAGTGATCGACTCCGGGTGGATCATCGGTGCGTAGGCGTTGGGGAACATGCGCCGGTTGACCAGAGTCTGGGGCTCGGACCAGGGGCCCTGTGGTTCGTTTGCGACCCGCATCGAGACGACGCCGCTCGCCATCGAGGTCAGGGACACGTACTTGTCCAGGTGCTCGTTGTACGCCACGGAAAGCTCCTCGACCGGTCGCGGAAGGACCTCGTAGTCGGTCGGCTCGTTGGCCCAGGCGCCTTCTCCCGCGTACCACTCGTATGCGGTGGGGTCCTCGATCTTGTCGAGATCGACACGCGCGAGCGTGGCCGGCCCGCGACGCCCGGACGGGGTCATGTACTCGTACAGGTGGCCGTCGGCCTCGAGGAAGGCGCTCATCTGCATGCCGTACCAGCGGTCCTGGTCGACTGCGGGCAGGTTCTCAGCGGTGTGTGGCGCATCGAACTTCACCGACTGGTTCCAATCAGTGAAGTTGGTGACGCGGCGCATCGAGTCGGTGAGGACGGTCCAGGTGGCGCCGTCGTCCTCCGACTTCACCAGTGCGGAGTAGTTGGTGTTCCAGCCACCCGGGGCGTTCCAGTCCCGCACGGACATGACGCGCATGTACATGGTGTCGCCGACGCTGATCGCGGCGGTGGGTATCACCGTCACCTCGCCCACGCCGTTCGCCTGGTGGGCGCCCTGGACCAGCGCGGTTGCCTGCTTCCCGTCGGAGGGCCGCGCGCCGGTGATCCTCAGACCGTTCGTGGGTGTGCCGGACTGCGCCGTGAGCATGACGTTGGACCGCCAGCTGTTGTCCGTCAGGGTGCAGTCGCCGAAGGTGTCCCCGAACATCACCATCGTCTCGTCGCCGTGCTCGAACATGATCCCGAGGTCCGTGCCGTGGATGTTGTACGCGGAATCGGTCTTGGCGGGGCTGGTGGGGCCGGTGACCAGCTGGAGTACGGACGTGGCGCCCTTGAGTACGGGGATCGTGCCCTGGTCACTGGTGATCCACCGCGGGAAGTCGCGCACGGAGGAGGCCGCGACACCGGCCACGGAGTTCGCGGCGTCGGCGAGTGAACCGGTGGTGAGGTTCAAGCCCAGCGAGGCGGGAGGGAAGTTGCCGAGGAAGTTGTTGCACGGCCCGCTCTGGGACCCCGTCGATCCGGTCGATCCCGCTGAGCCACTCGACCCGGGCAGTCCGGCGGAGCCGAGCGAGCCCGAGGACTGGGCGGCGGCGGTGATCGGCGCCACGAGGGATACCGACATGACGGCCACGGGCACGGTGAGGAGAAGCGAGTTGATCGCTGAACGACGACGCATAAGCGGGAGTTTAGGGGAAGTGGTTATTGGGGTGCACATTGATGGGTCACTTACACTCCAGGCATGTTGATGGTGGGTCTGACCGGAGGGATCGGTGCCGGTAAGTCGACGGTGACCGCGGTGCTCGCTGAGGCCGGGGCGGTGATCGTTGACGCGGACCGGATCGCACGTGAGGTCGTGGAGCCGGGCACTCCGGGCCTGGCCATGCTCGTCGCCGAGTTCGGCGAGCAGATCCTCGGCATGGACGGGGCACTGGACCGGGCGGCCCTGGCGGGGCTGGCGTTCGTGGACGCGGGGCGCACCGCCGCGCTCAACGCGATCACGCACCCGTTGATCGGCCAGCGCACCGCCGAACTGTTCGGCACGGCGCCGGAGGACGCGATCGTCGTGCACGACATGCCGTTGCTCGTCGAGGGCGGGATGACCCCGGGATACAACCTGGTGATCGTGGTGGACACGCCCGCCGATATCCGCCTACAGCGACTCGTCGAGCAGCGCGGAATGCCCGAGGACGACGCACGGGCCCGCATGTCCCGGCAGGCCACCGACGAGCAGCGGCGAGCGGTCGCCGACGTCCTGCTCGACAACTCGGGGGAGCGTCAGGTCGTCGCGGATCTGACGCGATCGCTCGTCGAGTCCCGGCTGCTGCCGTTCGAGCACAATCTCCGGACCGGCACGCCGGTGATAGGGGATCGGGCGGTCGTGCCGTTCCGTCCCGAGTGGGCGGGCGAGGCGGAGCGGGCGTCGGCGCGGCTGGGCCACGTCCTGGGGGAGGTCGCCGTGCGGATCGACCACGTCGGTCCGACCTCGGTGGGCGGACTCGATGCGCCGGACATCATCGATATCCAGGTGACGGTCCGTGATGAGGCGGGCCGGGACGCGGCACTGCGCGCGCTCACCGCCGCGGGCTGGGTGCGGGACCGTTCGAGCGAACGCCCGCTGTTCCACTGGTGCGATCCCGCGCGGCCCGTCGAGGTGTCGGTCATCGCGGAGGACGACCCGGAACACGAGTTCTCGTTGCTCATGTCGGAGGTGATCGCCGATGATCCCGCGGCCCGCGAGGAGTACGCCGGCATCCTTCGACGTGCGGATCGCGAGGAGACGCGGCAGTGGGAGCGCGCGCGATGCGCATCTGCGCGGTCCTGACCGGGAACGCTGCCGCGCGGTCCTGAGTAACCGATGACCGGACACCTGAAGGCCCGTCTGTCGCCGGGCCTTCAGGTGTCTTCATCGGATCACTCGGTCGGGACTACCCCGTTCACCAGTTCGGCGACCGGAACCTGTCGCACGACCTCGGACTGTGCGGGCGCCGCGGCCCTCGCGGTCCGCAGAGCGGAGGGGGCCGGGAACAGCTCGTTCAGGTCGGTGCGCACGAGGAACACGTTGTATGCGTTCCAGGTGGTGACCAGGTAGTACAGATCGCCACCCTGTGCCCACGGGTGCATGAAGCCCCCGTATACGCCCGGCAGCATCGAGTAATCGATCAGCGCGGTGGTGTCGCTCCACGGCCCCTCCGGGTGGTCCGCGGTGCGCATGACGATCGAGTCGAACCCCTTGGAGTACATCGCCGTGTACTTTCCCAGGTGCTCGTTCCACATGGTCGACAGCTCGCTGGCGGGGGCGGGCATCACGACGGAGGCGTCCTCGATATCGGACACCCACGCCTTCGCATCCCCGTCCCAGTAGTAGTAACCCGCCGGATCGAGCACGCCCGTGAGAAGGGTGTCGTCGGTGAGGTCGTCGTCGCCGAGTTCGGCAACGGTGGGGGAGTCGCCCGTCGCCACCCGCGCCAGGATCACCGCGCCCTGCCGGCCCGAGGGCGTCAGATACTCGTACAGGTAGTCGTCGTCCTCGCCCTTGACGAACGAGCTCATCTGCGCGCCACGCCAGGAGCTGTCGACGGCGGGTGCGCCGTCGCCGACGGGCACCGCGTCGGTGATCGGCCGGGCCATCTCGGGCACGGGAGTCCAGTTCTCGCCGTTGTCGGTGGAGTAGGCGATGCCCGAGTAGTTAGTCGTCCACGATCCCGGCTGTCCCCAGTGCGCCACCGACATGTATCGCAGGTACTGCACCCCGTTGACGGAGATGCCCGCGGTGGGGATGATCGTCACCTCGCCGGGCTGGTCGGCCCGGGGCACGATCGACTTGGCGAGCCCGTCGGCCCCCATCGCGGCGGAGTCTATGGTGATGCCGTCGTCCAGCACGGCGTCGCCGGAGCGGAACAGGACGTTGGAGCGCCACTGGTTGCCGGGCACGGAGCAGTCGCCCATGGTGTCGCCGAAGGCCATGAGGATCTCGCGATCATCGGCGTCGCCGTTGTCCCACATGATGCCCAGGTCGGTTCCCCCGACCCCGTACTCGGCGAGGGACTCGGAGGGGCTGGTCGGGCCGGTGACCAGCTGCAGGAACTGGGTGGGGCCGCGGAGGACGGGCACGGTGCCCTCCTCGCCGGTGATCCACGGCGGCATCCCGTAGACGGAGCCCACGAGCGGATCGAGCGATCCGGAGAGACCGTTGCCGACCGACCCGGTCTCGAGCTCCTGCACGAGCGACCCGGACCGGTCCGCTGACCCCAGCGACCCGGAAGCCGAGCCCAGCGACCCGGAGTCGCCGGTTGAGCCGAGCGACCCGAGGGAGCCGGTGGCCATCCCCGCGCCGGTCCGGTGTTCGAGAAGCGAGCCGAAGTTGCCGAACATCTCGCTGCAGGGTCCGGCGTCGGCCGTGCCCGCGCCGAGTGTGCTGACGGCCGTCACCGTGGCGGCCGCCGTCACGGTGACAGCGGCCGCCGAGGCGAGGCGCCGGGCGAGGGAGGGGGTGAGGGGGCGGGTCATGTACTAGGCCTCCGGGAGGGGGATTCGGTCGACGAGAACGGTCTCGCCGGTGTCTGCGGGGTCGGGGGTGTCGCGGGTCCAGCTGTCGTCGGCGGCGCGCATGCGGGCCGCCGCGGACGGCGCCGTCCGCGCGGGGAGCACATCGAGATCCGTCTTCATGAGGAAGACGTTGTAGGCGTCCCACGTGGACAGCGTGAAATACAGATCATCCCCGTTCGTCTTGATCGCGGGACTCCAGGGGTGCGCGAACGCCCCGTAAAGGGTGGGGAGATGGTCGTACGACAGGAGGATGTCCCTGCCCGACCACCGTCCCTGGGGCGTCGGGGCCCGGCGCATCACGACGTCGTTGTTCTGGTCGGTGTACAGCGAGATGAACTGTCCGAGGTGCTCACTCCAGGAGACCGACAGTTCGCTCACCCGGCCGTCGAGCACCACCGTCGCGGCGTCCTGATCCGCCACCCAGCCGGTGCCGTCCCAGAATTCGTAGGCGTCCATGTCCTCGATCGAGGCCTCGTCGACGCGGGCGAGGATCGCCGAGCCGTTGCGGCCCGACGGGGTCAGGTACTCGTAGACGAGACCGTCGTGTTTGAGGAAGGCGCTCATCTGCCCGGCGGTGTGTGCGGAGTGCGGTTCCCCGAGAGCGGACGGGACCAGCGCCGGATCGCCTGTCCCCGTACGGGCGGTGCCGGCGACCTCGGTCCAGATTTCGCCGTTGTCTGTGGACTTTGCCAGGGCCGAGTAGTTGGTGGTCCACTCGCCGGGTGCGCCCCACGTCCGCACGGACATGTAGCGCACGTACTGGGTCGTCCCCACGGCGACGCCCGCGGTCGGGATCACCGTGGTCTCACCCGGGACGTTCTGCCGGGGCAGGATCGACTTGGCGATGCCCGCGCGTTCCATCGGGGCGTCGTCGATGCGCATGCCATCGGAGAGGTCGCGGTCCGAGGAGCGGAAGAGGATGTTGCTGCGCCACTGGTCGCCGTCGACGCTGCAGTCGCCCATGGTGTCGCCGAGCGCCATGTGCACCTGGTTCTTCCCGTCGGCGTTGCCGTTCTCCCAGAGTATGCCCAGGTCGGTGCCGGTTATCGCGAAGCGGTCCACGGTGTCGTTGGGGCTGGTGGGCCCGGTCAGGAGCTCGACGGTGGTGGTGCGGCCCTCCAGCACGGGGATGTATCCCGACTCGCCGTTGTGCCACGGGGTGGCGGGGTTCGACGGCGCCGCGGACGAACCGCCGAGGCTGCTCGAGCCGCCCCCGCCGCCCCCGCCGCCGGCACCCGACGGCGGCCAGGGGTCGCAGGGGGCTGCGGCCGCGATCGGCGCGGCGAGGGTGAGGGTCCCCGCCGCGAGGGCGGTGGCGGTGGCCATCGCCGCGGGTCGGCGCCCGATGCGGTATCCGGGGCGGTGGGAAGTACGACGACGACGAGGTTCATTGAACACAGGGCGACTCCAGACGGACGAGCACGATTCACGCCGATTCATGGACGGGGCGGCGATGCGGGCGGTGGAGGCGTAAACACTAGACGAGCGGGACGCGTCGCAGGCTCGTATCCTGGATGTCATGGCTTTCGCGACCGAGATCCCCGACGACGGGATCCCCGTCGACCCGACTGTCCTGTCCTACTCGGAGTTCCGTCCGATCGGCGATATCGAGCGCAGTACGGACCGTTTCGAGGTGGTCAGCGAGTTCACGCCGTCGGGCGACCAGCCCACGGCGATCGCAGAGCTGGCCGAGCGGCTGGGCCGGGGCGAGCGGGATACGGTCCTGCTCGGCGCGACCGGTACCGGCAAGTCCGCCACCACGGCGTGGCTCATCGAGCAGGTGCAGCGGCCGACACTGGTGATGGCCCCCAACAAGACGCTCGCGGCGCAGCTCGCCAACGAGTTGAGGGAGATGCTGCCCAACAACGCGGTCGAGTACTTCGTGTCCTATTACGACTACTACCAACCCGAGGCGTACATCGCCCAGACGGACACCTTCATCGAGAAGGACTCCTCCATCAACGACGATGTGGAGCGGCTCCGGCATTCGGCCACGTCCTCGCTGTTGTCTCGCCGCGACGTCGTCGTCGTCAGTTCCGTCTCCTGTATCTACGGCCTGGGCACCCCGCAGTCCTACCTCGACCGCTCAGTGGCGCTGTCCGTCGGGCAGGAGGTCGACCGCGACCAGCTGCTCCGGCTCCTCGTCGACGTGCAGTACGAGCGTAACGACGTCTCGATGACCCGCGGGACGTTCCGGGCCAAGGGCGACACCGTCGACATCATCCCCACCTACGAGGAACTCGCCGTCCGCATCGAGTTCTTCGGCGACGAGGTCGACGCCCTGTACTACATCCACCCGCTCACCGGGGACGTGGTGCGCAAGGTCGACGAGGTGCGCATCTTCCCGGCCACCCACTACGTCGCGGGTCCGGAGCGCATGGCCAGGGCGATCGCCTCCATCGAGGAGGAACTGGAGGGGCGGCTCGCGGAACTGGAGAACCAGGGCAAGCTGCTCGAGGCCCAGCGGCTTCGCATGCGCACCACCTACGACATCGAGATGATGCAGCAGGTCGGCTTCTGCTCCGGCATCGAGAACTACTCGAGGCACATCGACGGGCGCGCGGCGGGCAGTTCGCCGGCGACACTGATCGACTACTTCCCGGAGGACTTCCTCACGGTGATCGACGAGTCCCATGTGACCGTCCCCCAGATCGGGGCGATGTACGAGGGCGACGCCTCCCGCAAGCGCAATCTCGTGGATTTCGGGTTCCGGCTGCCGTCCGCGCTGGACAACCGGCCGCTCACCTGGGAGGAGTTCTCCGAGCGGGTGGGGCAGACCGTTTACCTGTCCGCCACGCCGGGCAACTACGAGATGGGGCAGACCGGCGGCGAGTTCGTCGAGCAGGTGATCCGTCCGACCGGGCTGGTCGACCCGAAGGTGGTGGTCAAGCCGACCAAGGGCCAGATAGATGACCTGGTGGGGGAGATCCGGGCGCGCGCCGAACGGGACGAGCGGGTGCTGGTCACCACGCTGACCAAGAAGATGGCCGAGGATCTAACCGACTACCTGCTCGAACTGGGCGTTCGCGTGCGCTACCTGCACTCGGAGATCGACACGCTGCAGCGTGTGGAGTTGCTGCGTGATCTCCGGCGCGGCGAGTACGACGTGCTGGTGGGCATCAACCTCCTCCGCGAGGGACTCGACCTGCCGGAGGTCTCGCTGGTGGCGATCCTCGACGCGGACAAGGAGGGCTTCCTCCGGTCGAGCACCTCGCTCATCCAGACCATCGGTCGTGCCGCGCGAAACGTCTCCGGCGAGGTCCACATGTACGCGGACCGGATCACCGACTCCATGCAGCACGCGATGGAGGAGACCGATCGGCGCCGCGAGAAGCAACTCGCCTACAACGCCGAGCACGGGATCGACCCCCAGCCGCTGCGTAAGAAGATCGCCGACATCCTCGATCGGGTCGGGGAGGATCGGCCCCTGACGGGCGATGCCCAGGAGCGCCGCGAACTCGTCGGCGCCCGCGCGGTGGGCGATGCCGCCCGTCCTCGGCAGGAGTTGGAGAAGCTCATCGAGGAGATGACCGAGCAGATGGTTTCTGCGGCTACAGATCTGCGGTTTGAGCTGGCCGGACGCCTCCGGGACGAGATCGCGGAGCTCCGTAAGGAACTCAAGGGTATGCGCGAGGCCGGTATCGAGTGATAGCTCATCTGTGATGTGACACGCTTACCCCCTACGGTGGCGGCCTCTGCCGTCTACGCTGGACGAAACGTGTTCCCTAGGAGAGGACTGAGAATGAGCGCCTACACCAAGGTGATCGTGGGGACGGACGGGTCCGAGTCGTCGTACCGTGCGGTCGAACGTGCCGCGGTTCTGGCGGCCGACGCGTCCGCGACCCTGGTGGTGGCCTGCGCGTACGTGCCGGCCGATCAGCGGTCGGTCAGCCAGGTGGCGGATCAGATGGGCGAGGACGCCTACCAGATCCGTGGCGACAATCCCGCCGAGGACATCGTCCGCGGCGCCAAGGACAGGGCCCACGCCGCGGGCGCCACCGAGATCGAGGTGCGCACCGTCAAGGGCGCCCCGGTCGAGTCGCTCATCTCCCTGGCGGAGGAGACCGGCGCCGACCTGCTGGTCGTGGGCAACAAGGGTCTCAACTCGCTCACCGGTCGGCTCCTGGGTTCGGTGCCCGCCGACGCCGCGCGTCGCGCCGCCTGCGACGTGCTCATCGTCCACACCACCTAGCAGCACGCCCGGCCAGGGAACCGTGGGCATCGTTCGGCACGGAACTCCGGGGGCGGGGCGCTCGTCTTGAATCGAGGCCGGCCGGATCAGTCGCAGAGGTGAGCCCGGCTGGCCTCCACGATGGTGCGACCGACGCGGTCGGTGTCCTGGTCCCTGCTCTGTGTGGCGATCGCGCTGCTGAGGGGGCGGATCTGGTCGAGAATGGTCTCGGTGTCGACACCTTCCGCGGTGTTCTCGCAGATCCCGATCCCCACCTCGACAGTGGTTTCGGCGCTCATGCCGGTCGGCAGCCCGAACTCCGCGAGATCATCGAGAAACGCCTGCTCGGCGTCGGTCCTCGTCTCCGGTGCGGGGTCGGCAGGTGCCGGCGCGCTGTTCGCCTTCACGGAGGTGGGGGAGTCGGCGGCGGTCTCCGACGCCTCCTCGGCCGCCTGACCGCACCCGCCGGCGGCCAGCGCGAGGATGAGGAGGGCCGGCACCACCCGGACGCGATCCGGAACGGACCTCATGCGGTGAGTTCCTCTCTGCTGCCGGCCAGCGTGTCCCGGATCTCCGCGAGCAGGGGGCCGAAACCTCCTGGCTGGGCCAGGACCAGCTCCTGCGTCGCCCGGGTCGTACCCACGTAGAGGTCCTGGAGACCCTGGGGCGAGCGTGCCAGGATCTGTTCGGGATCGATCACCACCACCACGTCGAACTCGAGCCCCTTGGCCAACGCCAGCGGCAACACGGACGTGCCCGGGCGGACGCGCTCGACCGCCTCGCGAAGATCCGGATAACCGGTCGACGCGGCGGAATCGTTCACGCCACCGACGTCGGCGGTGCCGTGACCGTCCTCCGGGTGGACGCCGTTGTCGTCGTCGTACTCGTTCCCATCCGGGACCACCACCGCCACGGCCCGCTCGGGCGATACGGCGGTGACCCGCTGCACCACCAGATCCACCAACGACGCGGCGTCCGGTTCCGCCCACTCCACCGGGTGCCGGCCCTGACGGACCGGACGCGGCGATGTCGCCGCGGGGTCGATCTCGGCGAGCAACGCCTCGGCCACCGCCGACACGGTCGCCGGGGTCCGGTAGTTGACGGTGAGCTCGCACAGCACCCACCGGTCGTCCACATACGGCGACAGCGCGTCGCCCCACGAGTCGATACCCGCCGGGCTCGACGTCTGGGCCACATCGCCCACCAGGGTCATCCAGCGGTTGGGGGAGCGGCGCATGAGAGTGCGCCACGCCATCGCCGACAGCTCCTGCGCCTCGTCGACGATCACGTGCCCGAACGCCCACGTCCGGTCAGCACCGGCGCGGTCGGCGACGGTGAGATCGGAATCCGCGCTGTGCCGACGGGCCAGCGACTCCGCATCCACCACGTCGTACGCCATGAGCACCTCGGGGTCGAGATCATCCTCGATGTCCTGGACCGCGGAACCGGTGAGGATCTCGAGTGCCTCCTCCGCCTGACGGACCTGCTCGGCCCACGCGCGATCGGCCTCGGTGCCCTCCTCCGACGGGTCGTCGCCGAGGAGCTCCGCCAGCTCGTCCAACAGCGGGACGTCGGCCACCGAGAAGGCGTAACCGTCCTCGCGGAACAGCGCCTCCTGGTCCTCTGCCACATAGTCGCCGGCGGCCTCGGTGATCCGCTCACGACTCGACAGGAGCTCCGCGAGAAGCCGCTCGGGTCGCAGTACCGGCCACCACTCGTCGATGGCCTCGCCCACCTCGACGGACTCCTCGACCTCCGTCCGGAGAGCGGCCCGGTCCTCGGCGTCCAACAGGGGGCGGGCCGGATCGCCCAGATCGCCCAGGCCGTCGCCCCGGGGTGCCCACGCCTCGTCCTCCGCGTCACCCACGGGATCGGTCAGGGCGGCCATGTACTGCTCGGTCAGTGCCTCCGTGATCCGCGTCGCGAACGCGTCCCGCGCCTGATTGTGCGGGCGGCGCGTCATCCGGGCCCGGCCGCGCGCGGCACGGACCGTCGCCGGTTCCAGGACCAGCCGGTGGCCGTCGACGTGGACCTCCACCTCGTCCGCGGGGGCGAGCTGGCGTGCCCGCACCGCGGCCCTGAGGATGTCGACCATCGCCTCCGAGCCCTTGACCTCTTCGCCGCGCAGGGACTCGGGACCGGTCGCCCTCACCCCGGGGTAGAGGTCCCCGAGAGTCCGCAGAACGACCCCCGACTCGCCGAGGGACGGGAGGACGCGGGCGATGTAGTCGAGGAACCGCGGGTTCGGGCCCACGATGAGCACGCCGCTGCGGTCCAGCCGCTGGCGATGGGTGTAGAGCAGGTAGGCGGCGCGATGAAGCGCCACCGCGGTCTTCCCGGTGCCGGGGCCACCCTGGACCACCAGGACCCCGGAGTGTGGGTTACGGATGATCTCGTCCTGCTCGCGCTGGATGGTGGCGACGATGTCCGTCATGTGGCCGGAACGGGCCGCGTCCAGCGCCTCGAGCAGCGCGGACTCACCCACCACGTCGTCGTGGTCCTCCGGCACGTCGCCGTCCACCGGGGCGGTGAGGAACTCATCGTGCACGCCGATCACCCGGCGGCCGATCGTGCGCAGATGGCGACGCCGGTGGGCCCCCTCCGGGCGGGCCGTCGTGGCCAGGTAGAAGGGCCGGCTGTGGTCGGCGCGCCAGTCGAGGAGAAGCGTCGTGAGGTCCTCGTCGTCGTCCCTCAGTCCCACGCGGCCGATCCGGCGGACCTCGCCGTCCTCCATGTCCAGGCGCCCGAAGTACAGGCCCAGGTTGGCGGCGTTGAAGGACGCGAGCTCCGACGAGTACAGGCGGGCGAACGACTCGCGCTCGGATCGGGCCTGGGGCGTCCCTCCTGTCCCGCGGAGAACGGCGTCGAGCCGCGCGCGGGTGTCCTTGCGCAACTCCTCGAGCCGGTCGAGGAGTCGACCGAGGTGTTCTTGCTCCTCGGCGAGGGCATCGTTTCCCGTCACGGGCGCTCCTTCCCTGGTGGACGGCTCTGGGCAGGACGTCCAGGCTACCGGTATTCGCGACAGGACCGACGACGACGACCCCGCCCGTCGACGGGCGGGGTCGTCACTGGACCCGGGCGGCCCCAGGGTGGGCCGGAGTGGCGTCAGGGCGCGATGGCCCTGGCCGCCTTCTTGCGCAGTTTGTCGCTCTTCTTCCGGGCGTCGGCGCCGGCCTTGCGGGCGCGCTTCTCGGTCTTGCCGCCCCGCTTCTCGGCCGCCTTGCGGGCGTCCTTCGCGGTCTTGCGCACGGCCGAGGTGTCGATCTCCTCGACCCGGTCGGCCACGTTCGCCGCCACGGACCCGGCGCGGTCACGCGCCTGCGCGGCGAGCGGTCCGGCCTCCTCCGCGGCGAGGTGTGCGGCGGTGGTGGCGCGCTCTCGTGCCTCTGCCGCGTACGGGGCGACCTGCTCACGGGCGTCGGCGACGCGGTCGCGCACCTGAGCGGCGATGACCGGGGCCTTGGACTTCACCAGTCCGGCGATGCCCGACGCCTGGTCACGAACCTGCTCGGCCACCTCGGGGGCCCGCTCGCGGACCTGTTCGGCCACCTCGGGCGCCTTGTCGCGGACGGTGTCGGCCGCGTCGCGCGCCTGGTCGGCCACGGTGTGCGCCACCCCGGCGACAGCCGAGCCGGCGGTGAGGGCCTCCGCCTTCGCCCCGGGCAACCTGGCCGCGACCTTGTCCCTGGCCTTGCCGGCGCGCCAGGCCAGCCCCGGCTGGCCGGCGGTGTCGGCGGAGGCGATCAGCAGTGCGCCGAGCAGTGCGACATCGGTTGCCAGGCCGGTCGTCTTACGGCTGCGCGCCGCCGGATCGGACTCCGTCCAGAACGCGTGACGACTGACCGTCGAGGGCACGTGTGACGCGGTCAGGGCGAGGGCCGACAACCGCGGCGCCTTGCCCAGCGCGAAGAGAGCGCCCGCGCCGATCTTGACCCCGGCGAGTGCCTTGACGAGGGTCTCGGTGTCCTTGGGGACGGGCGGCACGGTCGTGTTGACGCGCTCGTTGACCGCCTGCTCCCCCTTCTCCACCAGCGGGGTGGCCTGGTCGACCAGCGGGGCCGCATCGGCGACATGGGCCTGGGGATTACGCAACGTCTCGATGCCGTCGATGACGAAAACCGAGGCGAGCATTGGTCGTGCGAGTCGTCGGATCATCGTTCCTCCTGAATCAGTGGGAGTGCGTGCTCGAACCTAGTGCGAACTCGGGTGCCGCGCCTCCGATCGCGTCATCCCGGGTCGGTGTCGACGATGTCCGACAGGGGATGGGCTGCGGGAATCGTGTGACGAGTGGGATTGATAACGATTCGGAAATGGCCGTCGCGACGGTTCGGTCGGGCGGCCGGAGCGGCGATCACCGATGTCCTTCTCCCGTCACCAGCCGCGGTCCCGCCACTCGGCCAGGTGCGGGCGCTCGGCCCCCACGGTGGTGTCGTCGCCGTGCCCGGGGTGGACCACCACGTCGTCCTCGAGTTCCGCGAACACCCGCGACTCCAGGTCGCTCATGAGACGGTCGAAGTCCTCCGGTGAGCCGGTCTTGCCCGGGCCGCCTGGGAACAGCGAATCACCCGAGATCAGGTGGGTGCCCTCGTCCGTCCTCAGCAGCAGGGCGATGCCGTCCGGGGTGTGCCCGCGCAACCCGATCACCTCGAGCCGCAGATCGCCGACGGTGAGCTGGTCCCCATGGGACGCATGACGATCGGTGGGGATGTCGATCGACCCGGCGTCACCAGGGGAGGCGATGGTGGTGAGACCGAGCGCCTCCACCGTCTCCGCGAGCCCGATCCAGTGGTCGGCGTGCAGGTGGGTCGTGAGCACCTCCTTGAGCGACGGGGCGTGCTCACGCAGGTGGGCGATCAGCTGAGGCGCGTCGTTGGCCGCGTCGACGAGGAGGACGTCGCCCGTCGCGACCGACTCGACGATGTACACGTTGTTGTCCATCTCGCCGACGGAGATCTTGGTCAGGCGGGCAGGACCCACGGTCCAGCGCTCGCCGGTGAGACGGCCGTCGAGACGGCCGGTGTAACCCTCGGTGAGGGTGATTCGGTCAGGGATTGGCGTGGTGGAAGTCGACATAGCTGCAGGCTACCGACGCTGCCGGTGGTCGGGGACCGGAAACATGTCGGACGACGTTGGTACCTTCGTGTGCGGGAACGGCGGCCATGCGGCACGTACGGCAATGTGGCGACCTCCCCCCGGAAGGAGAACCCCCATGGTGGACCGGCTGGTCGTCCGCGGCGCGCGTGAGCACAACCTCAAGGGCGTGGATATCGACGTCCCCCGAGAGGCGTTGATCGTGTTCACCGGTCTGTCGGGGTCGGGCAAATCCTCGCTGGCGTTCGACACGATCTTCGCGGAGGGGCAGCGGCGCTATGTCGAGTCCCTCTCGGCGTATGCGCGGATGTTCCTCGGCCAGATGGACAAGCCGGATGTCGACTTCATCGAGGGTCTCTCCCCGGCGGTGTCGATCGACCAGAAGTCCACCAACCGGAACCCGCGCTCGACCGTCGGCACCATCACCGAGGTGTACGACTATCTCCGGTTGCTGTACGCCCGGGCCGGCGTCCCGCACTGTCCCACCTGTGGTGAGGAGGTGTCGCGGCAGACGCCCCAGCAGATCGTCGACCAGATCCTGGAGGGCGAGGAGGGCGTCCGCTTCCAGGTCCTGGCGCCGGTGGTCCGTACACGCAAGGGCGAGTTCGTGGACCTCTTCGCCCAGCTCGCCGCTGACGGGTACAGCCGCGTCCGGGTGGACGGGGAACTGCACACCCTCGCGGAGCCCCCGACGCTGAAGAAGCAGGAGAAGCACGACATCGAGGTGGTGGTGGACCGTCTCGCCGCCAAGCCGTCCGCACGGCAGCGGCTCACCGATTCCGTGGAGACCGCGCTCGGCCTCGCGGACGGTGTGATCGTGATCGACTACGTGGATCTCGAGGAATCGGACCCGGGCCGGCGTCGGCGCTTCTCCGAGCACATGGCCTGCCCCAACGGTCACCCCATCGCCCTGGACGACATGGAGCCCCGGGCGTTCTCGTTCAACTCGCCGTACGGTGCGTGCCCGGTGTGTGACGGTCTCGGATCGCACCTCGAGGTCGATCCGGACCTGGTGGTACCCGATCCGGAGGTCTCTCTCGCGGACGGTGCGATCGCCCCGTGGGCGGGCGGCCAGAGCGCGGACTACTTCCAGCAACTCCTGACCGGACTTGCTGACGACATGGGTTTCGACCTCCGCACCCCGTGGCAGGAGCTACCCGCGAAGGTGCGTAAGGCCGTTCTCGGCGGTGCCTCGACCAAGGTCCGCGTGCGCTACCGCAACCGCTACGGGCGGGTGCGGACGTACGACGCCAAGTTCGAGGGCGTCATGTCGTTCCTCAAGCGCCGGCTCGAGCAGACCGAATCGGAGTCGCAGAAGGAGCGGTACCAGGGCTACATGCGCGAGGTGCCGTGTCCCGCGTGCGAGGGCACCCGTCTCAAGCCCGAGATCCTCGCGGTGACCCTGAGCGGTCACGGCGGGCACGAGCGCTCGATCGCCGATATCAGCAGGATGTCCGTCGCGGACTGCGCAGCCTTCCTCGACGGGCTCGAACTGAACGCCCGGCAGGCCATGATCGCCGGCCGCGTGCTCAAGGAGATCCAGGCGCGCATGGGCTTCCTGCTCGACGTCGGGCTGGACTACCTGTCGCTCGACCGCGTTGCCGGAAGCCTGTCGGGCGGCGAGGCACAGCGCATCCGGTTGGCCACCCAAATCGGTTCGGGTCTGGCGGGGGTGCTCTACGTGCTCGACGAGCCGTCCATCGGGCTCCACCAGCGCGACAACCGACGCCTCATCGACACCCTGGTGCGTCTGAGGGACCTCGGGAACACCCTCCTGGTGGTCGAACACGACGAGGACACGATCAGGGCCGCCGACTGGATCGTCGATATCGGACCTCTCGCCGGCGAGCACGGTGGCCGGGTCGTCCACTCCGGTGACTACGAGGGGCTGCTGGCCAACACCGAATCACTCACCGGTGACTACCTCGCTGGTCGACGCTCCATCGCGCTCCCGCAGTCTCGCCGTGAACGCGATCCGGACAAGCAGTTGCGGGTGCGTGGCGCCCGCGAGAACAACCTCAGGAACGTGGACGTGGTGTTCCCCGGCGGCGTGCTGTGTGCGGTCACGGGAGTATCCGGATCGGGCAAGTCGACCCTGGTCAACGACATCCTCGCGACGGCGCTGGCCAACCAGCTCAACCGGGCCCGGCAGGTCCCGGGGAGGCACTCCGGGATCGACGGCGTGGAGTCGTTCGACAAGTTGGTGCAGGTGGACCAGTCGCCGATCGGCCGGACGCCCCGGTCCAACCCGGCCACCTACACGGGCGTGTTCGACAAGATCCGCACCCTTTTCGCCGCCACCACAGAGGCCAAGGTCCGGGGCTACAAGCAGGGGCGGTTCTCGTTCAACGTCAAGGGCGGCCGCTGCGAGGCGTGCCAGGGCGACGGCACGTTGAAGATCGAGATGAACTTCCTGCCGGACGTCTACGTCCCGTGCGAGGTCTGCCACGGAGCGCGGTACAACCGCGAGACCCTCGAGGTGCACTACAAGGGCAAGACCATCGCCGAGGTGCTGGACATGCCGATCGAGGAGGCTTGTGAGTTCTTCGAGCCGATCACCTCGATCCACCGCTACCTCAAGACGCTCACCCAGGTCGGTCTCGGATACGTGCGGCTCGGTCAGTCCGCACCCACACTGTCCGGAGGCGAGGCGCAACGCGTCAAGCTCGCCGCCGAGCTGCAGAAGCGATCCAGCGGACGGACCGTCTACATCCTCGACGAGCCCACCACGGGCCTGCACTTCGAGGACATCACCAAGCTTCTCCTGGTCATCCAGGGGCTGGTGGACAAGGGCAACACGGTGATCGTCATCGAGCACAACCTCGATGTCATCAAGAGCGCCGACTGGGTGATCGACATGGGGCCCGAGGGTGGTGCAGGCGGCGGAATGGTGGTCGCCGAGGGCACGCCTGAACAGGTGGCGCGGGTGCCGGAGAGTCACACTGGGCGCTTCCTCGCCGAGATCCTGCCCGCCGGATCGCCGAGCGGTGAGGACGCAGCGGGCGATTCAGCGCCGGGCCCGGCCACGAAGCCGGCGGCCAAGAACGCGGCGAAAAAGTCCGCGGCCAAGGCGACACCCAAGAAGTCCACTTCAACGAAGTCGGCAGGGCAGAAGACCTCGGCGCAGAAGACCTCGGCGCAGAAGACCTCGGCGCAGAAGACCGCGGCCAAGGCCGCGCGAAAGGCCAGGTCGCTTCGCTGACACGCAAGGGCCGCCCCGGGGCGTTTCTGTCCCGGGGCGGCCCTGATGTGCGTGGGCGGGATCACGGTCCCGCGGGAAGTGAGTCAGTAGACGGGGCCGGTGAACTTCTCTCCGGGTCCCTCGCCGGGCGGATCGGGGTAGGCGCTGGCCTCGCGGAAGGCGCGCTGCAGGCCCTGCAGGCCGTCGCGCACCACGCTCGCCTGCGGGCCGAGGTGCTCGGCGGACCCGGCGACGAGGCCGGCCAGGGCGGTGACGAGCTTGCGGGCCTCGTCGAGATCGAGGTGGGCGCTGGCCGTCGGCTCATCGTCGGAGAGTCCGAGCTTCTCCGCGGCCGCGCTCATGAGAACGACGATGGACCGGAAGATGACTTCCTGAGCGGAGACGTCGGCCAGATCGACGATCTCGACCTCACGGGCATCGACGTGCTCCTCGAGGGGGCTGTCCGAGGCCTGGTCGGCGGATGCTGGCTGGTCGGTGGTCATGGCGAATACTGTCCCACGGACGGCCCGGTCGCGCGTGCACGGGCACCGGTTTGGGGGTCCCCGCCGAACCTGGTAGTCTCTACCTCGACTGTGGGATCCCGTTAAGCAATGGGGTCCATCGTCCAAGAGGAGCCTGATCTCCCACCATCCGACGCCAGTAGGGTTGTTTGATGGTCACCACCCCCGGCGAGGGGTCTGCGAAGTATGGCAGACGTGTCTTCGACGAGGGTGAGGAGTGAGAGGCCCCGGGTATTCGTACCGTGGGGCCTTCTCGGTTTTCCCGACGTTCGTCGGGGCGACCGGGGTCCCTCGAGGGCGCAGGTGCGATCACGCGAGTGATCGACAGCACACACGCACCGTTACTACCGAGGAGGGCCCATCAGCGCCGAAGCACGTATCAACGAACGAATCCGTGTCCCCGAAGTCCGACTCGTCGGCCCCGGGGGCGAGCAGGTGGGGATCGTTCGCGTCGAGGATGCACTTCGTCTGGCCCTGGAGGCCGATCTGGACCTCGTTGAGGTCGCGCCCAACGCCCGCCCGCCGGTCTGCAAGATCATGGACTACGGCAAGTTCAAGTACGAGGCCGCGCAGAAGGAACGCGAGGCCCGGAAGAACCAGCAGCAGACCGTCGTGAAGGAGCAGAAACTCCGTCCGAAGATCGATACGCATGACTACGAGACCAAGAAGGGGAACGTCGTCCGTTTCCTGGAGAAGGGCTCCAAGGTCAAGGTCACGATCATGTTCCGCGGCCGTGAGCAGTCACGGCCCGAGCTCGGGTTCCGTCTGCTGCAGCGGCTCGCGGACGACATCACCGACTACGGATACGTCGAGACCAGCGCCAAGCAGGACGGCCGCAACATGACGATGGTCGTGGCCCCCCATCGCGGCGCGAAGACCCGCGCCAAGGCGCAGGACTCGAAGGTCACCGACCCCGCTTCGGAGTAGTCCGCCCGGCTCTGAAACGCCGAACCAGACCCCGGACGTCCGCCGTCCGCCCCCCGAGACCCCACCGGGTCCCGGGACGAACCATGTGAGGAAGACCGATCATGCCGAAGATGAAGACCCACAAGGGCACCGCCAAGCGTTTCCGGAAGACCGGAACCGGCAAGCTGGTCCGCCAGCAGGCCAACCGCCGCCACATCATGGAGAAGAAGCCCACCAAGCGCACCCGTCGTCTCGACGGCCGCACCGACGTCGCCCCGGCCGACGTGCCCCGCATCAAGCGGCTCCTCGGGCTCTGAGCCCCTTCCCATACGTAGAACTTTCGGTCACCGCAGCAGGTGGCCACCCCAGACCAGTGAGGATTGACCAGTGGCACGCGTGAAGAGGGCCGTCAACGGCCAGAAGAAGCGTCGGACCGTACTCGAGTCCACCAAGGGCTACCGCGGGCAGCGTTCGCGGCTGTACCGCAAGGCCAAGGAGCAGATGCTCCACTCGATGAACTACAGCTACCGCGATCGTCGCCAGCGCAAGGGCGACTTCCGCAAGCTGTGGATCTCGCGCATCAACGCGGCGGCCCGCGCCAACGACATGACGTACAACCGCTTCGTCCAGGGCCTCAAGCTCGCCGGCGTCGAGGTCGACCGCAAGGTCCTCGCCGATCTCGCCGTCACCGACCCGGCCGCCTTCACGGCGCTGGTCGAGGTCGCGCGC
The DNA here is from genome assembly GCF_053645335.1 of Dietzia sp. NPDC055340. NCBI lineage: Bacteria > Bacillati > Actinomycetota > Actinomycetes > Mycobacteriales > Dietziaceae > Dietzia > Dietzia sp. NPDC055340. Next base: position 55,356 of record NZ_JBSHML010000022.1, read on the forward strand.
AAGGCCCTCCCGGCCGACGTCAACGCTCCGGCGGCCTGACGTCCGCGAATTGACGCATCACACCTCGCCCGAGCAGGGCACGCAGCGACGACCCGCGGATCCGTTCACCGAACGGACCCCGCGGGTCGTTTCTGCGTCGAAGCTCCACCGGGCGGCATCCAGACGTAAGGCCGGCCGCTTCCTCGCGGAGGGCGCGAACTCGGTCGAGGCGGCCCTGGCGACCGACCGTGCGCTGGAGGTCTTCTGCGACGAGGACGCTGCCGATCGGTTCTCCGCCCTCATCGACACTGCCCGCGGACGCGGCGTTCGGGTCTCCATGGTGACCGCGCGGGCGATGCGGTCCCTCGCGGATACCGTGACGCCGTCCGGGATCGTCGCGCTGTGTCGGACCCTCGTTGTCGAATCCGGGCACGATCCGGCCGACACCGCCGGGTCGCACCCGGCACGGCTCGTGGCGATCGGGCAGGCCCTGGCCGAACCCGGCAACGTCGGCACCCTCATCCGCGTCTCGGATGCGCTCGGCGCCGACGCGGTATGGCTCACCGAGGGCTCGGTGGATCCCGAGAACCCCAAGGCGGTCCGCGCGTCCGCGGGGAGTCTTTTCCATCTACCGGTCGTGCGGGGCATCGCCGAGTCGGGGCTGGTTGCGCGCGCCCACGCCAGTGGGTTACAGATCGCCGTGGCGACCGCCGACGGCGAGGTGGACATCGAGCACGCCGACGAGATCCTGTCGCGCCCGACCGCCTGGATCTTCGGCAATGAGGCGCACGGGGTGCCCGCTGCGCTGGCCGCGGCCGCCGACGTGCGGGTCCGCATTCCGATCCGCGGGCGAGCGGAGAGCCTGAACATCGTCACCGCCGCCTCGATCTGTCTCCACACCAGCGTCCGTCTGCAGGGCGCCGGGTTGTGACGGCCACGTTGACGGCACGTGGGGTCGGGGCCACCCGCGGTGCACGGACACTCTTCGACGGGCTCGATCTCGTCGTCGCCGCCGGTGACGTCTGGGGACTGACCGGCCCCAACGGTGCCGGTAAATCCACGCTGCTCCACGCGCTCGCCGGTGCTCCCGATGCGGAGATGTCCGGTCGGATCACCGTGAGCCCACCGGAGGCGACCGTCGGAGTGTTGCGCCAGGAGGTGGAGAGCGACGACGACGAGCTCGTCCGTTCACTCCTGCACCGGGTGACCGGTGTGGCGCGAGCCCAGACGCTCATGGACGGTTTGGCCGAGCAGATGGCGGAGTCGGACGCGGCCGCCGAGGCCTACGGGGATGCCCTCGAGCGATGGCTGGCCCTCGGAGGCGGCGACCTGGACGAGCGGATCCCGGTTGTGGCCGCACGACTCGGGCTCGACGAGCAGGTTCTGGGCCTTCCGGTCGCGGCGCTGTCCGGTGGGCAGGCGGCCCGGGTCAACCTCGCGGCGGTACTGCTCAGTCAGTACGACATCCTGCTGTTGGACGAGCCGACCAACGACCTCGACCTGGCGGGGCTCGACGTGCTCGAGGAGTTCATGCGATCCGAGCGGCGGCCGATGGTCGTGGTCAGTCATGACCGTGAGTTCCTCGCCCGCTGCGTCACGGGGATTGTCGAGCTCGATGCGGCGCAGCGACAGATCACCGTGTTCGACGGCGGATACGAGTCCCACCTTGCCGAACGGGTCCTGTCGCGTCAGCGCGCCCGCGAGGCGTATGAGGAGTACGCGGGGCGGGTTGATCAGCTCGCCAGCCGCATCCAGACGCAGAAGACGTGGCTGGACAAGGGCGTGCGAAACACGATGCGCAAGTCCGGCGGTAGAGACGCTGAGCGCGACAAACACATCCGCAACCGGGCCGGGCAGCGCTCGGAGAAGCAGGCGGCCAAGATCGCGCAGTCCGAGCGGGCCATGGAGCGGCTCGAGGTGGTGGCCGAGCCCCGCAAGGAGTGGGAGCTGCGGATGGAGATCGCGTCGGCGCCGCGTTCCGGCTCGGTGGTGGCCGTGCTCGACGAGGCGCTCGCCCGACAGGGCGACTTCGTGCTGGGCCCGGTGACGCTGCAGATCGATGCCGGCGACCGGGTCCTCATCAGCGGCGCCAACGGGTCCGGCAAGTCGACACTGCTCTCGCTCCTCCTGGGCGATCGCACGCCGGGGTCCGGGCGGGTCACCCTCGGTTCCTCCGTCGAGGCGGGGCGGGTTGATCAGGCGCGCGCCGCGTTCGCCGGTCCGGATGAGCTCCTCGACGTCTTCTGCGCCGCTGCTGACCCGGACGGGGCCGACCCCACCGAGGCCCGGACGCTGCTCGCCAAGTTCGGTCTCGGCGGCGAGCACGTGTCGCGACTGTGCGATTCACTCTCACCGGGTGAGCGGACCCGCGCGGCGCTGGCTCTCCTGCAGCACCGCGGCGTGAACCTGCTGGTGCTGGACGAACCCACCAACCACCTAGATCTCCCCGCCATCGAGCAGCTCGAGGAGGCGGTCGAGAACTTCGACGGCACCGTCCTGCTGGTGACGCATGACCGGCGTATGCGTGATGCCTTCCGGTCGACTCGTGAGCTCCTGGTGGACGCGGGCACCGTCCGCGAGCAACGCTGACCCGGCGGCGGGTGGATGCTCGTGAGCTGAGACAGCCGCCGGTCAGAGGCCGGGCGAGACACACCCGGAGGGCGGGAGGACCGGCCGGTAGCGGTGCCCGACCCCCGGGGCCGCGGAGTCGGACCCCGGAAGTGCGGAGAGCACACGGAGAGCCCGCACCGGGTTGCGGAGGAGGTCCCGACCGAGCTCGGCGACCGGGTCGTCGGGATTGACCTCGCTGACCGTGCAGCGGGCCAACGGTTCGGATCCGGCCGGAGTTGCCGCGGAGGGCGCTGCTGCCGCAGACGGTGCCGCTGATGCCGTGGCCATCGCAGCCGACCCGGGACGGCCCTGCCAGAGTGCGACGTCGACGAGCCCGGCGACCGCGGGGTCACGCAGCGCCGCCACTCCGGCCTGCGCCCCCAGGCTCAACCCGTGGACCACCAGTCTCGGACGGTCGTTGTGGGGGAGTGCACGGAGCCGCGACGTGATCTCGGCGAGGATCGCGTGCGCGGAGTCGGCCGCCAACTGCGGCCGGAGCGAGTACACGGCCGCCGAGGGCGCGGACGAGTAACGCATCGCCACCGTCGCCACGTCGCCCCCGGACCAGTCCTCGATCGCCGTCACCTGCGCCGGGTCCACCCACCCCGATCCGGTGGGGATGGTCACCAGCAGGACGGACCGGTCGAATCCGCCGGCGCCGACGAGGGCGTCGGTGGTCAGCCGCGCCGCGTGGTCCGGGTCGAGGCCGGGGTGGTCGCCGTATACGCGGATGGCCGACGACGCGGCCCGGTCGTTCAGGACGAGTCGCGGATCAGCTGCCAACGGCCCCGAGTCGAGTGCCCACCACAGGGCGGACCCCAGCGCGCCGACGATCGCGTACACGATCACGGCGTAGAGCGTGACCCGCGCGACGACCCGGGTCACCACGGCAGCGTTTCCTCGACGGGCGCACCGTGCCTCTGGCGCACGGTGTTGAGCTGGACGGCCGCGTGGGCGATGTCTGCCATCACCGTGCACGCCGTGCGCCCCTCGCACGAGTCGTGCAGCTGCCGCGCGAGGAGGGCGTCGAGGTCGGACCGGAGCCCGGGTGGGATCGGGACCTGGTGTCGGTGCGCCACGCGCAGAAGGTCGTAGCCCAGGTCGTGGACGCGGCAGGCGGGTTCGAACGACCGCGGGAGCGGCACCGGGGACGAGCAGTCGCCTGTGCGCTTGGCGGCCGACGCCTGCTCCACCACCGGTTCGTAGCCGAGGTCGACAACCACGGCGGGGACCACCATGTCGGCGCCCGGGGTGCCGTCCGCGATCTTCCGCGCGGCGGCCAGGGCGGCGATCGCCGTGTCGCTGTCGGCGTCGGCGTCGGTGCCGTGCGGGCGGGTGAGGTCGGTGTGCGCGGCGTGGCCCGCGGCCGCGGGCGCCGGTGCGGCCTCGGCGACGGTACCGGCGAAGAGCCCGATGACGACGACAACGCCCGCCACCGCCGCACCTACACCGACAACGGCGCGGGACCCCGGTCCGCGGGACCGGCTCGCGGTGCCCGAGCGGTGGTCACCGGCCGGCCGGTTCGAGGTGCGCGGGACGGAGGGCGGGTTCGGGTGCTTCGGAGGTGGGGTCATGAGGGCGAAACTAGGAACACCGGCCCGCCGGGCGGATCCCCTCCGGAGGTGATCTCGAGGTCACTCTCCGGGGGTGGCCCGCTCGGGGGACGGCGAGGTCACTCCGCAGGGGGATGCCCGGGTACGGAGGTCACGCATACCGTCATGGCCATGCGATCAGAAGACGACAGGCCCGCCGCCGAACCCGACAACGCGGGGCCCCGCACAGTGGAGGCCCACGCCCGGGGTCGCCGTGCCGGCCTCGTCGGCGTGCTGCGACCTCACGCCTGGGACCTCGCCCTCGTCGTGCTCGCGCTCGTCTTCTTCGCGGTGGCCTGGCCCACCTACTTCATCACCCACTCGGCGTGGACGGTGCTCGTGCCGATCATCGCCGCGCTGGGGGCCCTCCCGGTGGCGGCGGCGCGCCGTGCGCCGTTCCTCGCCTGGGGTGCGGTCGCCGTTGCGTGTGCGGTGTCGGTGCCGCTGCGGGCCGAGTCGACATTTGCCCTGGGCTGGCCGGTCGTGTTCCATCTCGCGCTGGCCGTGTGTCTGGCCGCGGTGATCCTCGTCGAACGACCGGTGCGGGTCGCGGTCGCGGTCGGGGTGACCATCCTGCTCATGGCGCTCAACCCCGGCGCGGAGGTGTCCGTGGGCTGGATGATCGGGGCCGCGGTCTTCTCGGCGGTGGTACTCCTCGTGCGGTGGTTGGCGGTATCGCGCCGCCAGCTGGAGAACTCGAACCTGCGCCTGGCACGAGAGTCCGAGCGGACCCTCCGGCAGTCCGAACTGCGCTTGCTGGCCGAGGAACGCAACCACCTCGCGCGGGATCTGCACGATGTGGTGGCCCACCAGATGTCCATGATCGTGGTCCAGTCCCAGTCGGCGCCGTACCGACTCCAGGGCGTCACGCCGGCCGTCCACGCCGAGTTCGACTCGATCGCCGAGACGGCCCGCGCGGCGCTCGACGAGGTGCGGGGCCTTCTGGGGGTGCTGCGCACAGACGCGGAGAACCCGATGGTGGAACCCGTCGGGGTCGAGCAGATCGAGCCCACCCTCCGCGCCGCACGCCGCTCGGGCGTCGACATCACCTGGCAGCTCGGCGGGCAGATGGACACGATTGACGAGACCGCCGGCGTGGTCCTGCACCGCGTGCTCCAGGAGAGTCTGGCCAATGCCGCCCGCCATGCGCCGGGCGGGCTCGTCGTCGTCTCCCTCGCGGTCTCCACGGTCGACGCGGACGGGGCGCCACCCGCGGTGACCCTCGAGGTGGACAGCGGCCCGGCGGCGCCGGGCGCCCTCGTCGCGCCCGGTGAGGGCGGCGGGTCCGGGATCGCGGGGATGTCCGCCCGGGTCCGGGCCGTCGGCGGGGCGTTCGCGGCCCTCCCGGCTTCCGACGGTGGCTTCACCGTCACCGCGACGGTTCCGCTCAGGGACGGGACGGGGCCCGGGACGCGGACCCGGTCGCGTCTAGGCTGATCCGTATGACCATCTCCGTGCTGATCGCCGACGACCAGGCGATGGTGCGACAGGGTTTCGCCGCGCTGCTCGGGTCGCAGCCGGACATCAGGGTCATCGGCGACGCGGCGGACGGCGCCGAGGCGGTCGGGAAAGTGGAGGCGCTCCGCCCCGACGTGGTGTTCATGGACGTCCGCATGCCGGAGATGGACGGGCTCGAGGCCGCGCGGCGCATACTCGGTTCCGGGATCGACCCGGCCCCGCGGATCATCATGCTCACCACCTTCGATCTCGACGACTACGTGTACGAGGCGCTGCGGATCGGATGCTCCGGATTCCTGCTCAAGGACGCGCCCGCCGAGGAGCTGTTCCGGGCCGTCCGGGTCGCCGTCACCGGTGAGGCGCTGCTGGCGCCGACCGTCACCCGCCGGCTGATCGAGGACGTGGTGACCCGGGGCCGCCGCCCGCGCCGCGAGCCGGCGGAACTCACCTCCCTCACGCCGCGGGAACGCGAGACCGTCGAGCAGATCGCCACCGGGCGGTCCAATGCCGAGATCGCCGGGGTGCTGTTCATCTCGGAGGAGACCGTCAAGACCCACGTACGGCGGGTCCTGCAGAAACTGCGGCTGCGGGACCGCGCTCAGGTGGTCGTGTACGCCTACGAGAACGGGGTGGTCTGAGCAGGACACGGGGCAGGGGGCGCAAACGCTAATCGACTAGGCTGTCCGGCGATGCACCCGGCGGTCGCCGGAGCTGACCGGGACGGGGAGGACGCAGCACAGGTGAGCGAAGACAGAGGCGCGGTCGAGGTCGGGATCGACGAGGAGTCCCTGGCGGGATACGCCACGGACGCGGAGGGCGCGTTCGCCACGGCCGCGGACCTCGACGCACTGGCCGCGGCCAAGACGGCCCACCTGGGCGACCGGAGCCCCATCGCACTGGGTCGGCGGACACTCGGCTCGCTCCCGAAGGAGCAGAAGGCCTCCGCGGGCAAGGCCGTCAACGTGGCGCGCGGCCGTGTCCAGAAGGCGTACGAGGCGCGGCTCGGGCAGCTGCAGGCCGAGCGCGACGCGGCGGTCCTGGTGGCTGAGACACTCGACCTGACGGTGCCGTCCGGTCGATCGCCGGTCGGGGCCCAGCATCCCATCACGATCATCACCGAGCAGGTGGCGGACGTGTTCGTCGGGATGGGCTGGGAGATCGCCGAAGGGCCGGAGATCGAGGCCGAGCACTACAACTTCGACGCGCTCAACTTCCTCCCCGACCACCCCGCGCGCACGCTCCAGGACACCTTCCACGTGGCACCCGAGGGCAGTCGGCAGGTGCTGCGGACCCACACCTCGCCGGTGCAGATCCGGACCATGCTCGATCGCGAGCCGCCGATCTACGTCGCCTGCCCGGGCCGGACCTTCCGCACCGACGAGCTCGACGCCACCCACACCCCGGTCTTCCATCAGGTCGAGGGGCTGGCCATCGACAAGGGACTGACGATGGCGCACCTGCGCGGCGCGCTGGACGCCTTCGCACGCGCGCTCTTCGGGCCGGAGACCCGCACCCGTATGCGGCCCAACTACTTCCCGTTCACCGAGCCCTCCGCCGAGGTCGACGTCTGGTTCCCTAACAAGAAGGGCGGCGCCGGCTGGGTCGAGTGGGGCGGTTGTGGAATGGTGCATCCCAATGTGCTGATCGCCTGCGGCATCGACCCCGAGGTGTACTCCGGCTTCGCGTTCGGGATGGGCCTCGAGCGCACGCTGCAGTTCCGCAACGGGCTGTCCGATATGCGCGACATGGTCGAGGGCGACGTGCGGTTCTCGCTGCCCTTCGGCATCCGGTACTGATCGGCGTACCGGCCCGGGCGGCGGCCGCCGCCGGGGCCCGGGCCGATGCCCCGCCCGCCCGATCCCAGAGCTCACCCGACCACCGAGAACTACGAAGGACCCCACAGTGCTAATTGCGCAGTCCTGGCTGACCGAGATCCTGCAGCGGGCCAACGACGGCTGGTCGGTGTCGCCGGCCGAACTCGACGCCGGGTTCGTGCGCGTCGGCCTCGAGGTGGAGGGGGAGCCGCAGACGCTCCCGGAGATCACCGGCCCGCTCACCGTCGGCCGGGTCAGCAGCATCGAGGAACTCGAGGGCTTCAAGAAGCCGATCCGCTTCTGCCTCGTCGACGTCGGCGGCGACGAGCCGCAGCAGATCGTGTGCGGCGCGCGGAACTTCTCCGAGGGCGACCTCGTGGTGGTGGCACTGCCCGGTACGGTCCTGCCCGGTGGCTTCGAGATCGGCAAGCGCAAGACCTACGGCAGGCCCAGTGAGGGCATGATCTGCTCGGCGTCCGAACTCGGGATCGGGTCGGATCACAGCGGCATCATCGTGCTCGCGCCGGGCACCGCCGAGCCGGGCACCCCGGCCGGGCCGGTCCTCGCCGCCGGTGCCCCCGAGCGGGACACGGTCTTCGAACTCAACGTGACCCCGGACCGCGGCTACTGCCTGTCGGCCCGCGGTCTGGCCCGCGAGCTCGCGTGCGGCTTCGACCTGGACTTCGCGGACCCGGCCGCCGAGCTCGGCCTGCCGTCGGGGAAGGAGACCTGGCCGCTCGAGGTCACCGGGGAGTCCGGCGCCCAGCGGTTCGCGCTGCGCCGGGTCACCGGCGTCGACCCGTCGGCCAGGACCCCCTGGTGGCTGGCCCGTCGCCTGCTGATGTCGGGTGTGCGGCCCATCTCCCCGGCCGTCGACGTCACCAACTACGTCATGCTCGAACTCGGCCATCCGATGCACGCCTTCGACGCCGCCACGCTCACGGGCGGGCTCACCGTGCGTCGCGCTCGGGCGGGGGAGACGCTGACCACCCTGGATGGCGCGGAGCGCTCGCTCGACCCGGAGGACGTGGTGATCTGCGACGAGACCGGCCCGGTCTCGCTGGCCGGCGTCATGGGCGGCGCCAGCACAGAGGTCTCGGACACGACCACCGACGTGCTGCTCGAGGCCGCCGTGTGGGACACCCTGGCCGTGTTCCGGACCATCCGCCGACACAAGCTGCCCAGTGAGGCCGGGAAGCGCTACGAGCGAGGGGTGGACGCGGCGGCTTCCGTCGCCGCGCTGGATCGCGCGGCCACGCTGCTCGCCGAGATCACCGGCGGCACCGTCGAGGCGTCGCTCACCGACGTCGGCGCCGCGCCCGTCCCACCCACGATCGCCTTCGACCCGGACCGGCCCTCGCGGGTCGCGGGGCTCGGGTACCCGGTCGGGACCACCCGCCGGCGCCTGGAGCAGATCGGGGCCACGGTGGCCGGCGACGACGCCGTCCTGCTCGAGGTCACCCCACCCACGTGGCGCCCCGATCTGACGATGCCTGCCGACCTGGTCGAGGAGGTCCTGCGACTCGAGGGGCTGGAGGACATCCCGTCCGTGCTGCCCACGGCCCCCGCCGGTCGGGGCCTGACGGCCACCCAGCGCGGCCGCAGGGCCGTGGGGCGGGCCCTCGCCGCGTCCGGGCACGTCGAGGTGCTCACGTCGCCGTTCTGCGATCCGTCCGTGTTCGACGCGATGGGGCTCCGCGACGACGACGAGCGTCGCCACACGATGTCCGTGGTCAATCCCCTGGAGAGCGACAAGGCGCATCTCGCGACGACCCTGTTGCCGTCGATGGTGGAGATCGCCCGGCGCAACCTCACCCGCGGGACCCGCGACCTCGCGCTCTTCTCGATCGCCCAGGTCGCGTTCCGCACGCCCGCGACCTCCGGGGTGGACATGCTGCCCGTGGACCGTGAGCCCACCGCGGACGAGCAGAAGCGGCTCGGCGATTCGCTGCCCGCGCAGCCGCTGCACACGGCCGCCCTCTACACCGGTAGACGAGTGCCGGCCGGCCATCTCGATCCGGGCCGCGACGCCGACGCGCTCGACGCGGTCGAGGCGGCCCGGACTGTCGGCGCCGCGCTCGGCGTCGAGGTCGAGGTGAGGTCGGGGGAGTACGCACCCTGGCACCCGGGCCGCTGCGCCGAGATCGTCGTCGACGGCGCGGTGGTCGGCCACGCCGGTGAGTTGCACCCCGCGGCGTGCGAGCGTCTGGAGCTTCCCGCGCGGACATGCGCGATGGAGCTCGACCTGACCGCCATCGGCACGCGCGAGGTCCTGCCCGCGCCGGCGATCTCCTCCTACCCGTCGGTGAATCAGGATGTCGCTCTCGTCGTGGATGAGGTGGTCCCGGCATCCGCGGTGGAGGCGGCCCTCATCTCGGGAGGCGGCGACCTGCTCGAGAGCGTCCGCCTGTTCGACATCTACACCGGCAGCCAGCTCGGTGAGGGCAGGAAGTCGCTCGCGTACGCGCTCACCTTCCGCGCCGACGACCGGACGCTGACGGAGGACGAGGCCAGCGAGTGGCGCACGGCCGCGGTGGACGCGGCAGCACGGGCCGTGGGAGCGAGCCTTCGTGGCTGACGCGGTGCGGGTGCCCCGCATTCTCTGCATCGCCGGCACCGACCCGTCGGGTGGTGCCGGCCTGCTGGCCGACACCAAGTCCGTCACGGCGATGGGCGGCTACGCGATGGGCGTGGTCACCGCCGTCACGGTGCAGAACACCCGCGGCGTGGCCGGCGTCCACGCGGTGCCGGTCGATACGGTGATCGCCCAGCTGGACGCGGTCGCCGATGACGTCCAGATCGACGCCGTCAAGATCGGCATGCTCGGAGAGGCTTCACTCGTCGAAGCGGTCGGGGCGTGGCTTCGTCGTCGTCGCCCTCCTCACATCGTCCTGGACCCCGTCATGGTCGCGACCACCGGCGGGCGTCTCGCGAGCGAGGATGCCGCGTCCATGCTGCGCGACCTCGTACCGCTCGTCGACCTCGTCACCCCGAACGTGCCCGAGCTCGGTGTGCTCTGCGGTACAGACACCGCGACCGACATCGAGGGGATCGTCAGTCAGGCGGAGCTGGTCCACGAGCAGACCGATAGCGCGGTTCTCGCGACGACCGGCGACCTCGAGGACGGCAGCGCCGAGGACGTGATGGTCGAGTCCGAGACGGACCGTCGCACGACACTCCGGTTGCCGTTCGTCCGCGTCGAGACGCCGCACACCCACGGCACCGGATGCTCGCTGTCCTCGGCACTGGCCACCGCGCGTGTCGGTGCGCCCGATTGGGAAGCGGCGTACCGACGGGTCCGGCCATGGATGGACGGGGCCCTGCACGGCGGGTTGTCCCTCGACGTGGGGCAGGGTGCCGGCCCGCTCGACCACACCTGGTTCCTCCACCGCTGATCGGACCGGGGTCATCGACCCGGGCGGCTGTCCGGCGGCGTCGACACAGCCCTGTCGTACGTGTGTGCGAACATCCGTCTCGACATCAATGCTGAGACGATCAGGAGCAGGCCATGACCCACACTCGTTCCGACAACTCCCGCGCGACCGGCCAGAACGGGGGCGGCGCCGCGTCAGCGCTCTCCTCGGAGAAGGCCTTCGACCGGGTCCGCAAGCTGTTCACCAAGGCCGAGAGCGTGGCCGGGACGCCGGAGGCGGAGGTGCTACTCGAGCGGGCCTACGCGCTGCTCGCGAAGTACGGGGTCGACGAGGCGCTGGCCAGATCCGGTCCGGATCAGGCGGCGGCCGAGGTGGTGGTCCACGAGCACGTGGTGCTCGGAAAGTACCAACCCGACCAGATCGGTCTCGTCGCGTCGCTGGCGGTGGCTATGCACTGCAGGGCGGTGTCATCGAGGCGGGCGGACGGGGGTCGGAACGTGTATATCGTCGGGGTCCGTCGACACGTCGAGCGCGTGTCGATGCTGGCCGGTGCGCTGACCGGGATCATGTTGGCCGGCGCCGCGCGGCAGCGCCCGGCGCCGGGGGTGTCAGCGGTGACCCACCGCAAATCGTTCATGACCGGGTTCGCCTTCGAAGTGGGCCGGCGCCTCGCCGCGGCCGAGGCCGAGGCGGTGTCCGAGAGTTCGGATGCGGCAGGGGCCGGGCTGGTCCTGCGTACGGATTCACAGTGCGCCGAGGCGGAGCTGCGTCGCCGTTTCCCCCACACCGTCAAGAGTTCCAGGCGCCGCGTCGGCACGTCCGGCCTCGATGAGGGGCGTCGCATGGGCGGTTCGGTCGACCTGGGGCAACAGCGTTTCGGCGGTGCGCCACGGCAGATCGGGGCATAACCTGGATGTGCTGGTGATCGGACCGGCTCCCGGTTGAACGCGAGGCTCGCCGACGGACCTTGTGTGCAAAAGATTGCAACGTGATGCATACTCGTGCGTATGGCAATCAAGGTAGCTGTCGCAGGTGCATCGGGTTACGCGGGCGGGGAGTTCCTCAGACTCCTCCTCGCACATCCCTCGTACCTCTCGGATGAGCTGGAGATCGGAGTCCTGGCGGCGGGGTCAAACGCCGGCCAGACGCTGGATCGGCACCATCCGCACCTGCTGCCGTTGGCGGACCGGGTTCTCTCGGAGACCAGCGCCGAGTCGCTGTCCGGTCATGATGTGGTGGTCCTCGGCCTCCCGCATGGCCACTCCGCGGCGATCGCCGAACAGCTCGGGCCGGACGTGCTGGTGATCGATCTCGGGGCGGACTTCCGTCTGACGGACGCCGGTGACTGGGAGGCCTTCTACGGCTCCCCGCACGCGGGTACGTGGCCGTACGGGCTGCCCGAGCTCCCCGGAGCGCGCGAGGCGCTGCGGTCGACCCGGCGGGTCGCGGTCCCGGGCTGTTTTCCGACGGGGGCGACCCTGGCGCTGTTCCCGGCAGTGGCCAAGGGGCTCGTCGATGCGTCGAACATCACCATCGTCTCGGTGACAGGGGCATCCGGCGCGGGCAAGGCGGCCAAGGTGCCCATGCTCGCGTCCGAGGTGATGGGCTCGACCAAGGCGTACGGGGTCGCCACCCACCGTCACACCCCGGAGATCACGCAGAACCTCCGGGCGGTGACCGACGCCGAGGTGTCGGTCAGCTTCACGCCCGTGCTCGCCCCCATGGCGCGCGGCATCCTCACCACGGCGGTCGTGCCCACCACGGCCTCTGCGGACGAGCTGCGTGAGGTCTATGCGGAGGCCTTCGGTGATGAGCCGTTCGTCCACCTCCTACCGGCCGGGGTGCAGCCCATGACCGCCTCGGTGCTCGGCTCCAACGCCGTGCAGCTGGGTATCGAGGTCGACGCGCGCACCGGTCGGGCCGTGTTCACCGCCGCGATCGACAACCTGGCCAAGGGCACCGCCGGCGGTGCCATCCAGTCGATGAACCTCGCGCTCGGGCTGCCCGAGACCGCCGGTCTCAGCACGGTCGGCCTGGCCCCTTGAGCGCGGAGGTCCTGCCCGGGGCGACGTTGGTCGGGCACGATCACGGGCTCGAACTGTGGACGGATCCGGCCCGGAACATCGCCGGGATCTGGCTGGCTCCCTCGGGTGCGACGGCCGCACTCGACGTATCGGGTGGTGGGGCCGACGCGGTCGAGCTGCAGTGGAGCGCGCTCAGCGCCCAGGTGCCGTCGACCCGCGCGGTCGTGCTGCTCGACGGACCCGGATCCGGCGATCCTGGCGCGGACTTCACGTTCGTGCACGGTGTCGCCGAGGGCGTCGCCGGATTCGTGGGCGTCCGCACGGGGGTCGAGGCCGGGCCGGTTGAGGTCCTAGTCTTGCGGCCCGACACCGAACTCGGGCCGTGGCCCGGACCCGCGGCCACCGAGGCCGGCGCCGCGTTCCGCTTCCGCCACCGCGGCGGCGCACAGATCCACCTGACCCTGACCATCCCCATCACCGCCGGAGGCGACTGATATGCCCACATTGATGAACGACGGGTCGACCGAACTGTCGCCGTTCGTCCGCGCGCACGTCCTCGCCGAGGCACTGCCGTGGCTCAAGGAGTTCCACGACAAGATCGTCGTGGTGAAGTACGGCGGTAACGCGATGGTCGACGAGAGGCTCAAGGCCGCGTTCGCCGCCGACATGGTGTTCCTCCGCACCTGTGGCCTCAAGCCGATCGTGGTGCACGGCGGTGGTCCCCAGATCACCGCGATGCTCGGTCGGCTGGGCATGGAGGGCGAGTTCCGGGGCGGTTTCCGTGTCACGACGCCCGAGGTGATGGATGTCGTGCGAATGGTGTTGTTCGGCCAGGTCGGCCGCGAACTCGTCGGGCTGATCAACGCGCACGGCCCGTACGCGGTGGGGATCTCGGGCGAGGACGCGGGTCTGTTTACCGCGGTCCGTCGGACGGCGATGGTCGACGGGGAGGCCACCGACATCGGACTCGTCGGGGACGTCGCCGCGGTCGATCCCGGGGCGGTCATCGACCTCATCGAGGCCGGACGCATCCCGGTCGTGTCCACGATCGCCCCCGATGCCGACGGCGTCGTCCACAACATCAACGCGGATTCGGCCGCGGGCGCACTCGCCGCGGCACTCGGAGCGGAGAAGCTCGTCGTCCTCACCGACGTCGAGGGCCTGTACACCGACTGGCCGGATCGCTCGTCGCTCGTCACGCACCTGGGCACCACGCCGCTGGAGGCACTGCTGCCGTCGCTGGAGAGCGGCATGGTTCCAAAGATGGAGGCGTGTCTGGCCGCCGTGCGGGGCGGCGTCGGCGCAGCGCACGTCATCGATGGCCGCGTCGAGCACTCGGTGCTGCTCGAGATCCTCACGGAGGGCGGCATCGGAACGATGGTCACCGAGGGTGACCACGAGACACGTTCAGCAGTAGGAGAAGCACAGTGAGCCCGCAGGACACCACTGATCTCACCTCACGGTGGGACACCGCGCTGATGCGCAACTACGGCACCCCTCCGCTCGAACTCGTCTCGGGCCGGGGCGTGACCGTGACCGCCGCCGACGGTCGCGAGTACCTCGATCTGCTGGCCGGCATCGCGGTCAATTCCCTGGGGCACGCCCACCCCGCCGTCGTCGAGGCGGTCAGCAGTCAGGTCGCCGAACTGGGGCACGTGTCGAATCTCTATGTCCACCCGGTTGTCGTGGAGTTGGCGGAGCGTCTCGAATCACTTCTCGCGGTGGAGGCGCCGGTACGGGCCTTCTTCTGCAACTCCGGCGCCGAGGCCAACGAGGCGGCGTTCAAGATTGCCCGCCGCACCGGCCGTTCACGGATCCTCGCCGCGGAGAACGGCTTCCACGGTCGGACCATGGGGGCGCTGGCGATGACCGGTCAGCCCGCCAAGCGTGCGCCGTTCGAGCCGATGCCCGCCGGCGTCGAGTACTTCCCCTACGGGGACACCGCGGCGCTCCGGGCGCTCGTCGAGCAGGCCCCGGCGGACACCGCCGCCGTCATCGTCGAACCGGTGCAGGGGGAGGGCGGCGTCGTGGAACCGCCCGAGGGCTTCCTCGCGGACGTGCGGGAACTGTGCACCGAACACGGGATCCTGATGATCGTCGACGAGGTCCAGACCGGGATCGCCCGCACCGGCGCGATGTTCGCGTCCCGCAAGGCCGGGGTGGTTCCGGATGTGATCACCCTGGCGAAGGGGCTCGGCGGCGGGCTGCCCATCGGCGCGTGTCTGGGCATCGGCCGGGCGGGGGAGTTGCTCACCGCCGGGCAGCACGGCACCACCTTCGGTGGTAACCCCGTCGCGTGCGCGGCCGCGGTGGCGGTCCTGAGAACGATCGACACCGACGACCTCGTCGCCCACGTCGACAGGCTCGGCAAGTTACTCGCCGCCGAGATCGAGTGCCTGGATCACCCGCTGGTCGATCATGTCCGGGGCCGCGGACTCCTGCTCGGAGTGGTGCTGACCGCGCCGCGGGCGAAGGAGGTCGAGGAGGCCGCGCGCGCCGCGGGCTACCTCGTGGGCGCCACCGGCACGGACGTCGTCCGGCTGGCCCCGCCGCTCATCCTCACCGAAGACCAGGTCGCGCAGTTCGTGACCGCCCTGCCCCCGATCCTCGACGCCGCGTCGGAGAAGGAGACCTCGTCATGACCGGTACGACCTCGCCGTCGTCCACGACGACAGCCCCGGGAAGCCCGACCCCGCGTCACTTTCTCCGAGACGACGATCTCAGTCCCGCGGAGCAGGCCGAGGTGCTGGAGCTCGGGCTCAGGCTCAAGGCGGAGCCGTTCTCGGCGCGCCCGCTGGAGGGGCCGAAGTCGGTCGCGGTGATCTTCGACAAGACCTCCACGCGGACCCGCTTCTCCTTCGACGCGGGCATCGCACAACTCGGTGGCAATGCGATCGTGGTGGAATCCGGGTCCACCCAGATGGGCAAGGGCGAGACGCTCTCCGATACCGCGATGGTGATGTCCCGCTACGTCGAGGCGATCGTGTGGCGGACGTACTCGCAGGCCGGACTGGCCGAGCTCGCGGCGGATTCGGCCGTGCCTGTCGTCAACGCGCTCACCGACGACTTCCACCCCTGTCAGATCCTCGCCGACCTGCTGACGATCCGGGAGAGCTTCGGACGCACCGCGGGCCTGCGGGCGGTCTACCTCGGCGACGGCGCGAACAACATGGGGCACTCGTACCTCGTCGGGTTCGCCACTGCGGGGATGCACATCACCATCGCGGCGCCGGCCGGCTACCAGCCGACCGGACAGGTGGTGGGTGACGCCGAACGGATCGCGGCGGAGACCGGCGGTTCGGTCACCATCACGACCGAGGTCGACACGGCCGTGATCGACGCCGATGTCCTCATCACCGACACCTGGGTGTCGATGGGGATGGAGGACTCGGCCACCGAGCGTCTGCGCGATCTCGCCGACTACCAGCTGGGCCGGGACGCGGTCGACAAGGCCTCCGACGATGTGATCGTCCTGCACTGCCTGCCCGCGTATCGCGAGAAGGAGATCACCGGCGAGGTCATCGACGGTCCCCGCAGCCGGGTGTTCGACGAGGCGGAGAACCGGCTGCACGCACAGAAGGCGCTACTCGTCTGGCTGCTGGAGCGATCGTGACCTCCGTCGGCGCGGTCAGTCGGACGGCTCGTCACGCGCGCATCGCCGAGATCCTCCGGGACCGGCCCGTGCGCAGTCAGACCGAACTGGCCGACGCGTTGGCCGGTGAGGGGATCGCTATCGCGGTGGCCACTCTCAGTCGCGATCTCGATGAGCTCGGCGCGGTCAAGCTCCGCGCTGCCGACGGCGGTGCCGGCCGCTATGTCATCCCGGAGGACGGCAGTCAGGTCCCGGGCATCCCCGGCGGAACGGACCGGGTGGGGCGCCTTCTGGGTGAGCTGCTCGTGTCCGCCGACCACAGTGGGAACACGGCGGTCCTGCGCACGCCGCCCGGGGCGGCGAACTTTCTCGCCAGTGCCCTGGACCGTGCGAATCTCGACGACGTGGTCGGCACGATCGCCGGGGATGACACCATATTCGTGATGGCCCGCGAACCCGTGCGCGGAGAAGAGCTGGCGGGCCGCCTCGCAGCGTTGGCCCGGCGCCAACTCTGACGCGGCCCCGGGCCGATAGACAACACCTGAACAACAACCAAGGAGAAACACCATGACCGATCGCGTCGTCCTCGCCTACTCGGGTGGACTGGACACCTCCGTCGCCATCAGCTGGATCGGCAAGGAGACCGGTGCCGAGGTCGTCGCCGTGGCCATCGACCTGGGACAGGGCGGAGAGGACATGGACTCCATCCGCCAGCGCGCCCTCGACTGCGGCGCGGTCGAGTCGATCGTCGTGGATGCCCGCGACGAGTTCGCGAACGACTACTGTGCGCCGACCATCAAGGCCAACGGCCTGTACATGCGCGAGTACCCGCTGGTGTCGGCGATCTCCCGCCCGCTGATTGTCAAGCACCTGGTGACCGCCGCGAAGATGCACGGCGGTACGGCCGTGGCCCACGGCTGCACGGGCAAGGGCAACGACCAGGTGCGCTTCGAGGTGGGCTTCGGCGCGCTCGCTCCCGACCTGGACGTGATCGCCCCCGTCCGCGACTACGCCTGGACCCGTGAGAAGGCCATCGAGTTCGCCGAGGAGAACGCGATCCCGATCAACGTCACCAAGAAGTCGCCGTTCTCGATCGATCAGAACGTGTGGGGCCGCGCGGTCGAGACCGGCTTCCTCGAGGACCTGTGGAACGCGCCGACCAAGGACGTCTACGACTACACCGAGGACCCGACGATCAACTTCGCCGCCCCGGACGAGGTCACCATCACCTTCGAGGCCGGCGTTCCGGTCGCCATCGACGGCCGTAGGGTCTCCGTCCTCGAGGCGATCGAAGAGCTCAACCGTCGCGGCGGCGCCCAGGGCGTCGGTCGACTGGACATGGTCGAGGACCGTCTCGTCGGTATCAAGAGCCGCGAGGTCTACGAGGCCCCGGGCGCGATGGTGCTCATCACCGCGCACAAGGCCCTCGAGGACGTCACCCTCGAGCGGGAGCTGGCCCGCTACAAGTCCGGCGTCTCGGACACCTGGTCCAACGCCGTCTACGACGGTCTCTGGTTCTCGCCGCTGAAGTACGCCCTGGACGCCTTCATCGACAACACCCAGGAACACGTCTCGGGCGATATCCGACTCGTGCTGCACGGTGGCTCGATCACCGTCAACGGCCGCCGCTCCGACAAGTCGCTGTACGACTTCAACCTGGCGACCTACGACGAGGGTGACTCGTTCGACCAGAGCTACGCCAAGGGCTTCGTCAACCTCCATGGCCTGAGCTCCAAGATCGCCGCGAAGCGGGACCTGGGACTGTGAGCGACGAGCAGGGCCGGGACGACCGGCACGGGACCAACACCGGGGCCCTGTGGGGCGGCCGATTCGCCGGCGGCCCCGCCGAGGCGATGGCGGCCCTGAGCAAGTCCACCCACTTCGACTGGGATCTGGCGCCGTACGACATCCGGGCGTCCAAGGCGCACGCCCGGGTGCTGCATCGCGCCGACCTGCTCACGGGTGCCGACCTGGACACGATGCTCGACGGTCTGGATCGACTCGCCGCCGACGTCGACTCCGGGGAGTTCGTGCCCGCCGAGTCCGACGAGGACGTGCACGGCGCCCTGGAGCGAGGCCTGATCGAGCGGGTCGGCCCCGAGGTCGGCGGACGGTTGCGTGCCGGCCGCTCGCGCAATGACCAGGTGGCCACCCTGTTCCGAATGTGGCTGCGGGATGCCGTGCGCGCGGTGGCCGCGGGTGTGCTCGATGTGGTCGACGCACTCGTGGCGCAAGCCGATGCGCACCCGGAGACGGTCATGCCGGGCAAGACCCACTTCCAGGCGGCCCAGCCGGTCCTGCTCTCCCACCAACTGCTCGCGCACGCCCAGCCGTTGCTGCGCGACCTCGACCGGATCCGTGATCTGGACCGGCGCCTGGCGGTCTCACCGTACGGCTCCGGCGCACTGGCCGGCTCGTCGCTCGGTCTGGACCCGGACGCGATCGCGGCCGAGCTCGGTTTCGACCGCGCCGCCGACAACTCGATCGACGCCACGAGTTCGCGTGACTTCGCGGCCGAGGCCTCCTACGTGCTCGCCCAGATCGCGGTGGATCTCTCGCGTCTGGCGGAGGAGATCATCGCCTGGTCGACGCCCGAGTTCGGCTACGTCACCCTGGCCGACGAGTGGTCCACGGGCAGCTCGATCATGCCCCAGAAGAAGAACCCGGACGTCGCCGAACTGATGCGCGGCAAGACCGGCCGGCTCATCGGCAATCTGACCGGGCTCATGGCGACGCTCAAGGCACAGCCGCTGGCCTACAACCGGGATCTGCAGGAGGACAAGGAGCCGGTCTTCGACTCGGTGGCCCAGCTCGACCTGCTGCTCCCGGCGATGGCCGGTCTGGTCGACACCCTCGAGTTCCACCCCGAACGGCTCGCGGAGCTCGCCCCGGCGGGATACACCCTCGCCACGGACATCGCGGAGTGGATGGTCCGGCAGGGCGTCCCGTTCCGGGTCGCCCACGAGGCGGCGGGGGAGTGCGTGCGCATCGCCGAGGGACGTGGGGTGGGACTGGATGAGCTCGACGACGACGAGCTCGCCGCCGTCGACCCCGCGTTGACGCCCGAGGTTCGCGAGGTGCTGACCGTCACGGGATCGATCGCGTCCCGGAACGCCCGCGGCGGCACCGCCGGTGAGGCTGTCGCGAAGCAGCGCGGGCGGCTGGCCGAGTTCCGTGACGAGCTCGCCGCCTGGGTAGGGTGAACGGCATGTCCGTCCTAGACGAACGACTGCTGTCGATCCTGGCCTGCCCCGAGGACAAGGGCCCGCTCCTGCTCGCTGGTGACGACACGCTGTACAACCAGCGTCTGCGCCGCGCCTACCGGATCGACGACGGAATCCCCGTGCTGCTGGTCGACGAATCCCGGCAGGTCGACGAGGCCGAGCACGCGGAGTTGCTCGCCAAGGCGGGCGCCGGAGAGGGCTCGTCCCCGGAGTGAGCAACCCTCACACCGACCACGGGGCCCGGTCCGGCGTCACCGACCCGCTCAGAGAGCTGCTGCGGGAGGCGGCGCCGGACGAGGCCGCGCGGATCGTGCTCGGTGGGACGCTGACACACGGCCCGGTTTCTGTTCGCATTCTCGAGGTCGAGGCCTATGGCGGGCCGGCCGGATCCGCCTACCCCGATGCCGCGGCCCACACCTGGCCCGGCCCGACGCCGCGCAACCAGGTCATGTTCGGCGACGCCGGCCACCTGTACGTCTACCTCAGTCACGGCATCCACCAGTGCGTGAACATCACCTGCCGGCCGCCCGGTGAGGGCGGGGGCGTACTGCTCCGGGCAGCCCGCGTCGAAGAAGGCCACGAGGTCGTCGCGACCCGCCGGCCGGGCATCACGTCCGACAAGCTCGCACGCGGACCCGGCAATCTCGGCCGCACACTCGGGGTCGACCTGTCGTTCCGAGGTCTGGACGTGCTCAACTCGTCGTCGGTCTCCTTCCGTCCCGACCCTCTTCCGGACGAACTGATCCGCTCCGGGCCCCGCGTCGGCGTCTCCCGCGAGGCCGACCGTCACTGGCGGTTCTGGGTCGCCGGCGCCCGGGAGGTCTCCGCCTACCGACGGAGCCCGAGGGCACCCGCGGTCACGCGGCCAGTGCTCGACCCCGGCCGGTGATGGGGGACAATGAACGTCGTGACCAATAACATCCTCGATGACCTGCAGTGGCGTGGCCTGATCGCCCAGTCGACGGACCTCGACACGCTCCGCGCCCATCTGGACGAGAGTATGGTGTCGCTCTATTGCGGTTTCGACCCCACCGGGCCGAGCCTGCACGCCGGTCATCTCATCCCGCTCCTGACGTTGCGCCGCTTCCAGCTCGCCGGGCACCGGCCCATCGTTCTGGCCGGCGGCGCGACCGGCATGATCGGTGACCCGCGTGATGTCGGGGAGCGCATCATGAACACCTCCGACACGGTGGCGGACTGGGCCGAGCGGATCTCCGGCCAGCTCGAGCGCTTCGTCGACCTCACCGAGGGGCCCACGGGGGCGCGCATCGTCAACAACATGCAGTGGACCGGCCACCTCTCGGTGATCGAGTTCCTGCGGGATGTCGGCAAGCACTTCTCGCTGAACACCATGCTCGGTCGGGACACGGTCAAGCGCCGGTTGGATGGCGACGGCATCTCCTACACCGAGTTCTCGTACATGCTGCTGCAGGCCAACGACTTCCTGCAGTTGCGACGTCATCACGAGTGCACGCTCCAGATCGGTGGCTCCGACCAGTGGGGCAACATCGTCGGCGGAGTCGACCTCAACCGTCGTGTCGACGGCAAGGCGGTCCATGCCATGACCGTGCCCCTGGTGACCTCGTCCGACGGCAAGAAGTTCGGCAAGTCGACCGGCGGCGGCAGCCTATGGCTCGACGCCGCCATGACGAGCCCGTACACGTGGTACCAGTACTTCCTCAATACGGCGGATGCCGACGTGGTCCGCTACCTGCGCTGGTTCTCGTTCCTCGGCAGGGAGGAGATCGAGGAACTCGAGGTCCTCACCGCCGAGAAGCCGCATCTGCGCGCTGCCCAGAAGCGGCTGGCAGAGGAGATGACAACGCTCGTTCACGGGGTCGCGGCCACCGAGTCCGTTCAGGCCGCGGCCCAGGCACTGTTCGGGCGCGGCGAACTCGGCCAGCTCGATGAGGCCACTCTGGCGGCGGCGCTCGACGATGCCGGCGCGGCCGAGATCGCCCCGGACGATCCACGGACGATCACGGATCTCCTGGTGGCCGGCGGGCTCTGCTCGAGTAAGGGCGCCGCCCGGCGTGCGGTGGGAGAGGGAGGTGCGTACGTGAACAACGAGCGCATCTCCGATCCCGAGTGGACGCCGTCCACCGACGACCTGCTCCACGGCAGCTGGGTGGTTCTGCGCCGGGGCAAGAAGAGCTTCGCCGGGATCCGCATCCGCTGATTCCTCGCGATTCCGACCACGATCACGCCGGCCATGCCGGCGTTTTCGTATTTTTGGGGCCGTTAACCAGCGGGTTTGCGTTTCAGTTCATGTCTGCGTAACTTAATGGACGTCGCCGAGAGCGAGCCCGGACCGAAAGG
Organism: Dietzia sp. NPDC055340; assembly: GCF_053645335.1. Classification (NCBI taxonomy): domain Bacteria; kingdom Bacillati; phylum Actinomycetota; class Actinomycetes; order Mycobacteriales; family Dietziaceae; genus Dietzia; species Dietzia sp. NPDC055340. Next base: position 77,342 of record NZ_JBSHML010000022.1, read on the forward strand.
AACGGGGTCGCTCAAAGTAGACGTGCTCCAGGAGCAAGCGGAACCCCCGGTTTTGGAACTGGGAGTTGTTGCTGCTAGGCTGGAGAAGTTGCCTGGGAGGGCGGCGGTTGCAGGATCTTCCCTGTGAAGCTGTGGTGAGTGTATCGCGGTGGATCGGTGTGTGGGTGTTGTTTGAGAACTCAACAGTGT
>NZ_JBSHML010000023.1:0-74371 GCF_053645335.1 Dietzia sp. NPDC055340
GTCCACCCGGGTGGACTGCCGGCTCTCGTCACGCGTGGATCGCCGATCGCGCGGGGCCGTGGTGGTCACCGGCCCCGGCGATCACTGACCGTTGGCGGCCTTGAACTCGCGGCGGCGCCGGTGCAGGATCGGCTCGGTGTAGCCCGAGGGCTGCGTTGTGCCCTCGAGGACGAGCTCACGGGCGGCCTGCCAGGCGATGGACTCCTCGACGTTCGGAGCCATGTTCCGGTACGCGTCGTCGCCGGCATTCTGGCCGTCGACGATCTCGGCCATGCGGCGCAGGGAGTCCTCGACGAACTCGGCGGAGACGATCCCGTGGCGGATCCAGTTGGCCAGCAACTGCGAGGAGATGCGCAGCGTGGCGCGGTCCTCCATGAGATTGACATCGTGGATGTCCGGAACCTTGGAGACGCCGATGCCCTGCTCGACCCAGCGCACCACGTAGCCGAGGATCGTCTGGCAGGAGTTGTCGACCTCCTCCTTCTTCTCCGCGTCGGTCCAGTCCGTGCTGGGCGCCAGCGGCACCGTGAGGATCTCGTCCACCGAGGCGCGCGGGCCGCCGGCCAGGAGCTCCTCCTGGCGCGTCATCACGTTCACGCGGTGGTAGTGCGTGGCGTGCAGGGTCGCACCCGTCGGCGACGGGACCCAGGCGGTGTTGGCCCCGGCCTCGGGCTGGCCGATCTTCTCGGCGAGCATCTCGGCCATGAGGTCGGTCTTGGCCCACATCCCCTTACCGATCTGGGCGCGACCGCGGAGACCGCACGCCAGGCCGGTGTCGACGTTGAAATCCTCGTAGGCGCTCATCCACAGCGCGGACTTCATCTCCGCCTTGCGGATCATCGGGCCGGCCTCCATGGAGGTGTGGATCTCGTCGCCGGTGCGGTCGAGAAAGCCGGTGTTGATGAACACGACGCGCTCGGTGGCCTCGGCGATGCACGCCGCGAGGTTGACCGAGGTGCGGCGCTCCTCGTCCATGATGCCGACCTTGAGCGTGTTGGCCGGAAGGCCCAGGAGCTTCTCGACACGGCCGAACAGCTCGCTGGTGAACGCGACCTCGGCAGGGCCGTGCTGCTTGGGCTTGACGATGTAGATCGAGCCGGAACGGCTGTTGCCACGCTCGTTGCCCTCGGCGATGCCGTGGATACCGGCGAGAGCGGTGACGAGCGCGTCGAGGATGCCCTCGGGGAGCTCGTTGCCCTCGGTGTCCAGGACAGCCGGGTTGGTCATGAGGTGTCCGACGTTGCGGACGAAGAGCAGGGAACGGCCGTGCAGGCGCACCTCGCCGGTGCCGTCCGGCGAGGTGAACACCCGGTCGTCGTTGAGGACACGGGTGAAGGTCTTGCCGCCCTTGGAGATCTCCTCGGACAGATCGCCCTTCATCAGCCCCAGCCAGTTGCGGTACCCGAGGGTCTTGTCCTCGGCGTCCACCGCGGCGACCGAATCCTCGAAGTCCATGATGGTGGTGACCGCGGATTCCAGGGCGACGTCCTTCACGCCGGCGGCATCGGTCGAGCCGATCGGGGAATCCGCATCGATCTCGATGTCGATGTGGAGACCGTTGTTGCGCAGGAGAACCGACGACGGCGACCCGGCATCGCCGAGATAGCCCACGAGCTGAGCGGCGTCCCGGAGTCCGGTGGTCGAGCCGTCGGCGACCGTGACCTGCAGAGCGCCGTCGACGACCGCGTAGCCGGTGGAGCCGACATGGCTGCCGGTCTCGAGCGGGGCCGCGTCGTCGAGGAACTCGCGGGCCCACTCGATGACCTTGTCGCCGCGCACCTTGTTGTAGGAGCTGCCCTGCTCCGCGCCATCGGACTCCGGAATGGCGTCGGTGCCGTAGAGGGCATCATAGAGCGAACCCCACCGCGCGTTGCCGGCGTTGATCGCGAAGCGCGCGTTGGTGATCGGCACCACGAGCTGCGGGCCGGCGATCGTCGCGATCTCCTCGTCGACGCCTGCGGTCTTCACCGAGACGGACTCGGGCGCGGGGACGAGGTACCCGATCTCCCGGAGGAACGTCTTATACGCGGCGGGATCGATCGGGGCCGGGTTCTCCTGATGCCACGCGTCGATCTTCGACTGCAGTTCGTCGCGCACCCCCAGAAGTTCCCGGTTACGAGGCGCGAGGTCGGTGAAGATCGCCGCCGCGCCGGCCCAGAACTCGTCGGGGTCGACCCCGGTACCCGGGATCGCCTGCGAATTGACGAAGTCGTACAGGACCTTGTCGACCTGGATACCGCCGACGGTGATGCGATCGGACATCGATGCTCTCCTCCTGTTAGGGGATCGTTCTCGGCTCAGACTCTAGTTGGCGCCTCTGACGGCTTCATCTGGCATTTCCACAGTGTGGAACGCCGGGCCCCCTGGGTAGGATTCGGCCCATGGCGCAGAACAGGTCGGTGGCTCCGGCGGAGATCACGTTCATCAAGGGGCACGGCACCATGAACGATTTCGTTCTCCTGCCGGACGACCGCGCCGAGCTCGAGCTCGACTCCGATCTCGTGCGTGCCCTGTGCGACCGCCGCGCGGGTATCGGAGCGGATGGGATCCTGCGGATCGCCACGGCAGGGGCGCTTGTGGAACAGGCGGTCCTGTCCGAGCTGCCGGACGGTGTGCTCGAGGCGGACTGGTTCATGGACTACCGCAACGCCGATGGCTCCATCGCCGAGATGTGTGGAAACGGGGTCCGGGTGTTCGCCCACGCGCTGGTCGCGACCGGCCGCGCGGAGACGGGAGAGGTCCGGGTCGGCACCCGTTCCGGACCCCGACCGGCCCGGATCCTCGAACACCGCGGAGATCGCGCGGTAGTCCGTGTCGATATGGGGCAGCCGGAGCTTCTCGGTCTGTCGTCAGTGCAGGTCGGGGATCGGACGTTCGCCGGGATCGCGGTGGACATGGGCAATCCCCACCTCGCCTGTGTCGTGCCCGGGCTCGATGGTGAGAAGCTTGCGGCGCTTCCCCTCCACCGCCAACCGGGGTTCGACACGGACTTCTTTCCGGAGGGGGTCAACGTGGAGATCTCGACTCCCCTGCGGGAGGGCCGTGTCTCGATGCGGGTCCATGAACGTGGGGCGGGCGAGACGATGTCCTGTGGGACCGGAATCGTCGCCACGGCGGTGGCCGCGCTCGCGGATGCCGGCCGGACCGCCGGCGAGGTCGTCGTCACGGTGCCGGGCGGGGAGGTCGCCGTCGGCCTGACCGAGAGCGGATCCACGCTCACCGGCCCGTCGGTACTCGTCGCGGAGGGCACATTCCGGAGGTCGTAGCGCATGTTCTCCGTCTATCCCGGGGTCGGCGCCCGGCGGCATGACCGGGCTTGGTATGAGATGATGGCCGGGAATGACTAACGAATCCGGGGCGGCGGACCGCCCACTACGTAATCTCGACCCCTCCATCGGCGAACTGCAGCTCGAGGAACGCTCCTCGCTGCGCCGGGTCGCGGGTCTGTCCACAGAGCTCCAGGACGTCAACGATGCCGAGTACCGGCAACTCCGACTGGAGCGGGTCGTGCTCGTCGGGGTGTGGACCGAGGGCTCGTCCGCCCAGGCCGACGCGGCGATGGCCGAGCTCGCCCAACTCGCGGAGACCGCCGGGTCCGAGGTGTGCGACGCGCTGATCCAGCGCCGGGACAAGCCCGATGCGTCGACGTACATCGGGTCCGGCAAGGTGAGCGTGCTCAAGGATGTGATCGCCGCCACCGGCGCGGATACGGTAATCTGTGACGGTGAGCTGACCCCGGGCCAGCTGATCTCGCTGGAGAAAGCCGTGAACGTCAAGGTCATCGACCGGACCGCACTGATCCTGGATATCTTCGCCCAGCACGCCACGAGCCGCGAAGGCAAGGCGCAGGTCTCGCTGGCCCAGATGGAGTACATGCTTCCCAGGCTGCGGGGTTGGGGCGAGTCGCTCTCCCGGCAGGCAGGCGGCCGCGCCGGCAGCAACGGTGGGGTGGGCCTGCGCGGTCCCGGCGAGACCAAGATCGAAACCGACCGCCGCCGGATCCGTGAGCGGATGGCGAAGCTGCGACGCGAGATCAAGGGTATGAAGCAGGCTCGCGACACCAAGCGTCACCGCCGTCGTGCCACCCCGGTGCCGTCGATCGCGATCGCCGGGTACACGAACGCCGGTAAATCGAGTCTCCTGAACCGGATCACCGGAGCCGGGGTGCTCGTTCAGAACGCGCTGTTCGCCACCCTGGACCCCACGACCCGGCGTGCAGATCTCCCGGACGGGCGAACGGTCGTGTTCACCGACACCGTGGGCTTCGTCCGACACCTTCCCACGCAACTCGTTGAGGCATTCCGATCGACTCTGGAAGAGGTCGTCGATTCGGAACTGCTCCTGCACGTGGTCGATGGCTCGGATCCGATGCCGCTGCACCAGATCGAAGCGGTGCGCAGGGTGATCAACGACGTCGTCGAGGAGCAGGGCGCCGAGCGGCCCCGTGAGTTGGTCGTGATCAACAAGATCGATGCGGCAGACCCGTTGGTGCTGACCGAGCTGCATCACGCGGTTCCGGACGGCGTGTTCGTGTCCGCCGCGACGGGGGAGGGGATGGACGAGCTCCTCGAGGCGATCATGGACATCATTGCCTCCGGTGACACTGAGGTCACGCTACTCGTGCCCTACCGGCGGGGTGAGGTGATCTCCCGGGTGCACGCGGAGGGCGCGGTTCTCGCTGAGGCGCACACGCAGGAGGGCACGAGGATCACGGTGCGGCTGCCCCAGTCGGTGGCCGGCGAGGTGTCCGAGTTCCTGGCCGACGGCACACACGGCGGCGCCGCCTGAGCCCGGGTTCCGGGAGCAGGCGGCGCGGGCCGGACTGGGGACTTCTCGTGAACGTCACATCTTGCGGAAGACCGTGACAACCTTGCCGAGCACCGTCGCATGCTCGCCGGGAATGGGGCTGAACGCGGGATTATGGGGAAGTAGCCAGACGCCCGTCTCGTCCTTACGGAAGGTCTTGACCGTGGCCTCCCCGTCGATCATCGCGGCCACGATCTCGCCGTTGTCGGCCACGTTCTGCTGACGGACCACCACATAGTCGCCGTCACAGATCGCGGCGTCGATCATCGACTCGCCGACCACCTTGAGCATGAACAACTCCCCCGACCCCACCAGGTCCGCAGGTAGCGGGAACACTTCGTCGACCGCCTGTTCAGCCAGAATCGGCCCCCCGGCGGCGATGCGCCCCAGCACGGGAACATAGACCGCTTCCGTTGCCCCGGACGGGCGCCCCTGAGGCGGGGTGGGTGCGCGCCGACCCCGCGACTTCTGGCCCGGGACGCCATGCACGTCGACCGCCCGCGGCTTGTGGGGATCCCGGGTCAGAAAGCCCTTCTTCTCGAGGGTCCGGAGCTGATGCGCGACGGAGGAGGTGGACTGCAGTCCCACCGCATCGCCGATCTCCCGGATGCTGGGCGGATATCCACGGTCTTTCACCGTGTCGTGGATATGTAGCAGCACGCTCTTCTGACGAGGCGTGAGCGCCTCGAAGTCCGGTTTCGGCATCGCGATGTCCCTTCGGCGAATGGATGTTCGACGTCTCTCTTTGTCTACACCCTAGACGGGCCGGGAACGAAGCGCCACACACCTGTTCGAAGAAATTCGCGCTCGGGTGGTGACTCTGTCGGAGTCGCGTGATACAACTCTAGGCAGTGTTCGAGTTCGAACAGGTGTTTCGGGCAACACACACAAGCGTGCGATTCCGTGTCGCACAGTCTGTCGAGTAGGGAGTGGCCATGTCCGTTCAGGAGCTTCAGTCGCACGCGCACCTCACGCGGAGCTGGACCGAGGTCTGCGCAGGGGAACACGGCGTCGTCCCGGTCCGGGACTCGGGGGGCCGGGGCGGGCGGCCGGCGTCGGCTCTGCCGTCCGGCGCCTCACGCACCCGGCCGGTGGTCCGTTCGAAGGGCCGACGTGCCGGTGGGGCTGTGAGCACGGATCGCGCGCGGCCGGTATCGGCACGCAAGTCAGTGCAGCGCCGGGGTGTGGCATTCGACCGATCGCCGGCGAGCGGTCGTTCGACTTCTGCTGCCCCGGTCGTGCCCGGTCGTCGGATCGTGGTCCGATCGGCGGGGTCTGTGCGCGCGTGCAACGTGCAGGCGCCGGCGACGGCGCCAGTGGGAGTGGTGGATGACGTGCCGACGTGGGCGCTGGTCGTCTGTGGAGTCCTTTTCGGGATCGCGATGCTCCTGGCGCTGGCCTTCCTCGGCGGGCCCGCCTACGCGTGATCGGGTGGTCGGCCTCTTAGACTGGAGTAGAGACGGCACATGGTCCGTCTCCGTCCCGGTGAGCAGTTCACCTGAGGGCGTGAGATCCGGTCAATGAAGGGCGGAACGGGAATGTACTGCCCGACGTGCCACAACGAGGACTCCCGGGTGATCGATTCCCGGTCCGTCGACGAGGGGCAGGCGATCAGACGCCGTCGCGAGTGTTCGGAATGCGGGCACAGGTTCACCACTCTCGAGACGCCTCTGCTGACGGTCCTCAAACGCAATGGAGTGACCGAGTCCTTCAGCCGCGACAAAGTGGTCAGAGGCGTGCGCCGTGCATGCCAGGGGAGGTCTGTGGAGGAAGCCGCACTCCGCAGGCTCGCGCAGCAGGTCGAGGACGCGGTCCGCGCACGAGGCGCCTCCGAGGTCCCTGCGCACGAGATCGGACTCGCCATCCTGGGGCCGCTGCAGGACTTGGACGAAGTCGCGTATCTGAGGTTCGCCTCCGTATACAAGCAGTTCAGTTCGGCGGACGATTTCGAACGAGAGATCATCGCTCTCAAAGAGCGCCGCGACACTCGGTAGCCGGCCGGCTCAACGCGAGGACTTCTGGGACAGTGCGGTACGGACAGCCTTGTCGATCCGCTCCGGCGATACCGACTGGGCCGTACCGAGCGACTGCGCGAACAGCCCGACCCGGTATTCCGCCAGCATCCACCGCAGGTCACGGATCGCTCTGGCGCCGCCCGGCCGCGCGCGAAGCACAGCACATGCCTCCTCGACCGTGGATTCCGAGCGGGCAACCCGTGCCGACAGTTCGGCGTGGCGCCCCGGCGCCTTCTCCGCCAGATCCAGGCGCATCGACACGGCTCGGACATGGCGCTCCAGATGCGGCAGCACGGACGCGGGATGCCGGGCCAGGAACCCTTTTCCGGTCAGGTACTCCAGGGAGGGACGAACAGTGTCAGCGAGCGTGGGCGGGGACTCCGCCAGGCGTGCCGAGACCTGCTGAGCCCGGACCAACGCTGTCACGACGGTCGAGATGGAGGTGGCGACAGCCCCCGGCACCTCGGCCCGCGCGGTGGCACGTAGTTCCAGGAAATCAGCGGCCTCGAGTACCGGCGCGCCCTGTCGGCTCGCGAGCAGTCTGGCGCACACGGCGAGAGAGGCATCCGAGACCAGAGCATCGATGCCGCCGTACGGATACTGGCTGAGGGCGAGACGTTGCTCGACCGGGCGCCCCCGGAGGATCGACGACGGTGCGACGAGATCAGCGGTCATCAAGGACAGGACGGCCTTGGTCTGGGTCGCCCGGCGCTCTTCCTCGGTGGTGCACGCGACCCGGTGGATGCCGTCTGTCGCGATCCGCAGGGCGGGATAGACGGTCACCTCGACGCCGTCCACCGACCCCGTCACCGAGCGAGGCAGATCACCGATCGTGTCGGCAGTCCATTCGCGGTGCGGCCCGTCGTCGGGGATCAGCCGTCGATTGAGGGTGGAACGGACTTTGTCGGTGAGTCTGGAACGCAGTGCTCTGAGGTCGGTCCCCGCGTCGACCACCGTGTCGCCGTCGACGACCTCGAACCTGACACGCAGATGATCAGGTAACTGCTCCGGTCGGAACTCTCTCGGATCCACGGTGGTCCCGATCCGGGTCGACAGCGCCTCCGCCAACGCGACGGGCAGAGGGGCCGAGCGAGGTTTCACATCGGCGAGCAGCAGACCGGCGTACTCGGCCGGTGGCGAACACATCCGCCGTAGGTACTTGGGCAGCGTCCGCAGCATCTCGGTGTAGAGCTCCTCGCGCAACCCCGGGACGAGCCACTCGAACCCCGCTGCGGTCACGGAACTGAGCTGCGGGAGCGGGATACGGATGGTGATCCCGTCCGCGGCGCCACCGGGTTCGAACTCGTAGTGCAGTTCGAAGCGACGTTCACCCTGTTGCCAGAACGGCGGAAAGGCGGCGGCATCCGGCGCCTTCTCCGCGGTGCGGATGTCCTCGTCGGTCAGGCGCAGCGCAGCGGGATCGCGGTGGCCCTTCTTCTTCCACCATGATTCGAGGTGCCGACCGGAGGTGATGTCCGCGGGAAGGCGCTCGAGGTAGAACCCGGCCAGCGCCTCGTCGTCGATCACGAGGTCACGCCGACGGCTACGGGTTTCCAGCTCGCGGGCCTGCTCGACAGCCCGTGCGTTGTCGATGATCGCCGGGACCCGCGTCGTCCATCTGCCCTCGACGATCCCGTGGCGCACGAACATCTCCCGCGCCAACGGTGCATCGACCCGCGAGAGCAGGATCCGCCGCGCCTCTACTACCGTTAAGCCGAGCAGGAGTACCTTCTCGTATGCCATGGCGGCGCCCTGGGCGTCGGACCAGTGGGGTTCGGAGTACTGCGAGCGCACCAGGTGCTCTCCCAACTGCTCGATCCATGCCGGATCGATTCGCGCCACATCTCGCGCCCAGAGCCGAGAGGTCTCGACCAGTCCGGATGCCATCACCCAGCGGGGCGGCTTCCTGGCCAGGTCCGAGCCCGGGAACACCTGGAACCGGATCCCGCGGGTGCCGCGGAACTCGCGTGTGTCCTCGTCGCGCACTCCCACATTGGTGAGTAGTCCCGCCAGGATCGCCTTGTGGAGATCGTCCTCGACGGCGTGCTCGGACGGCGGGTGCCAGCCCTGTTCTCGGCACATGCTCCGCAGTTGGGCGGTGAGGTCCTGCCACTCACGGATGCGCAGCCAGTGTAGGTACTCGGCCTTGCACATCCTGCGGAACGCACTGCCGGACAGCTCGCGCCGCTGCTCGGTGATGTAGCGCCACAGATTGAGGTAGCCGAGGAAGTCCGAGCTCTTGTCCGCGAACCGGCGGTGCAACTGATCCGCCTTGTCCCGTTCCTCGGCCGGTCTCTCGCGCACGTCCTGTACCGTGAGCGCCGCCACCACGACGAGGATGTCGCCGAGAGACCCGTTCCGGTGGCCTTCCACGACCATCCTGGCCAGGCGCGGATCGAGCGGGAGGACCGCCATCTCGCGGCCGACCTTCGTCAGATGAGGCCGCTCGTCGTCGTCGATGCGTAGGGCGCCCAGTTCGGTGAGCAGCGTCATCCCGTCCCGGACGGACCTGCGGTCCGGTGGCTCCACGAACGGGAAGTCATCCACCGGCCCCAGGTCGAGGTCGGCCATGGACAGGATCACCGACGCCAGGTTGGTCCGGAGGATCTCCGGGTCGGTGAACTCGGGCCGGGATTCGAAGTCGTCTTCCGAGTACATGCGGATGCAGATCCCGTCCGCGACACGGCCACAGCGACCGGCGCGCTGGGCGGCGGAGGCCTGCGATACCGGCTCGATGGGCAGCCGCTGGACTTTGGTGCGGGTGGAGTAGCGGGAGATCCTGGCCAGGCCTGTGTCCACGACGTAGCGGATGCCCGGCACGGTGACGGATGTCTCGGCGATGTTGGTCGAGAGCACCACCCGGCGCGTCGAATGGGCGCGGAAGGCCTTCTGCTGCTCGGCCGCGGTGAGTCGGGCGAACAGCGGGAAGATCTCGGTGTTCTTGAACCGACGTCCGCGCAGCACCTCCTCGGCGTCGCGGATCTCGCGCTCGCCGGAGAGGAACACCAGGACGTCGCCGTCGTCCTCCCGGAGCAGTTCGGAGACCGCGTCAGCCAGCCCGTCCAGTGGGTCGAGATCGATCACCCTGTCGCCCTGCTCCACCTGTAGAGGGCGGTAGCGGATCTCGACGGGGTAGGTACGGCCGGAGACCTCGATGACCGGCGCGGGCCGCCCCCCGGCGTCGGCGAAATGGCGGGCGAACCGCTCGGGGTCGATCGTCGCGGAGGTGATGATGAGCTTGAGGTCGGGGCGCTTCGGCAGGATCTGCTTGAGGTTGCCGAGCAGGAAGTCGATGTTGAGGCTGCGCTCGTGCGCCTCGTCGATGATGATCGTGTCGTAGGCGCGCAACAGCCGGTCGCGGCGGATCTCGGCGAGCAGCACGCCGTCGGTCATCAGCTTGACCGCGGTTTCCGGGCTCGTGCGGTCGTCGAAGCGCACAGCGGAGCCGACGAGACCGCCGATCTGCACACCCAGCTCCTCGGCGATGCGCTCGGCGACCGACCGGGCGGCGAGCCGGCGCGGCTGTGTGTGACCGATCATCCCGCGGACACCGCGGCCCAGTTCGAGGCAGATTTTGGGGATCTGCGTGGTCTTACCCGAGCCGGTCTCGCCGGCGATCACCACCACCTGGTTGCCGCGGATGGCCTCTGCGATCTCGTCCTTGCGCGTGCTGACCGGCAGCTGCCCGGGGTACTCGGGGATCGGGATCGAGTCAGCCCGACGCCGGAGCCACTCGGCTGCCTTGTCGACGCGCTCGGAGAGCTCGTCCAGTTGGTCTGCGCGGGCCCGCCGGATCCGGGGCCGGAGCCGGTGGGCGTCGAGGGTGCCGACCTCGTCGAGGCGGACGAGCAGCTCGTGGCGGGCCCGGCGGAGCTCAGGGGAGGGCGCGGAAGACGAGGACATGGTGCCCGCAAGGATATAGCCCCTCGCGCGGTGGTCAGTCGGCGCCGCTCTCCCGGCGGGATTGAACCCGTGCGTAGCGTTCGTGGAGCCGTTCGCGGATCTCGTCCGGCTCGTAGGCGCGACGCCGCCGTTCGGAGCGTGCCGCGAGGATTCCGGTTGCGGCGACTCCGGCCATGCCCGCCGCGCCGACCACCTTGAGCCACTGCCGTCCACGAGGAGCCATGCGACAACTGTAGGCGGAGAATGGCAACCGCCTGGCAGGATCTCATCATGACCGTCGACACCGTGCCCCTGGCGGCCGCCACCGAACGGACGAGGACCGGGGACCTGTGGGTGTTCCGTGGCCGCTCGACCGCCGACAGGCTCATCCAGACACTGACCAACGCGCCTGTGAACCACGTCGGGATCGCGGTGGTGCTGGAGGACATGCCGCCCCTGATGTGGCACGCGGAGATGGGCCGGGCGCTGCCCGATGTGTGGACGGGGCGTCGCCAGCGGGGTGTTCAGCTGCACGACCTCGAGGCCGCGGTTCGCCAGTGGGCCGGCCCGTACGGTCAGCGGGCGTGGTTCCGGCAGATCAGTCCGGAGGTCGGCCCCGGGCAGGAGGACGCGTTGCTCGAGTCGATCGCCCGGCTGAACGGCGTGTCTTTTCCGTCGACAGGACGCCTTGCCGCGCGATGGGCACGGGGCAGGTGGGCAGCCGGGAGGAGCGGGGACGTCGGCGCCGAGGAGGGGGTTGGCGGCCGCGCCGAACAAGGCGGGAGGAAACCCGGAGAGAGGGACGACGCCGACGCAGGCAGTCCCGACGGTCGCCGGGGCTGTTCTCCGCTGCCGGAGTTTCGGCGTTCGCGGACACAGGCGGCTGCCTCCGACGTGCCCGCGGAAGCAGACGGGGCCGGGGCACGCGGGCCCGCTTTCGCGCGGGGGCCGGCCCGACGTCTCGAGGCGGCGTACTGTGCCGAGGTCGTCGGAGCCACGCTGGAGGAGATGGGGATCCTGCTGCCGGCGGGGGACACCAGCTGGTACGACCCCGGCCGCTTCTGGAGCGGTGACAGCCTCCCGCTCGCCCCGGGCTGGGGATACGGTCGTGAGATCGCGGTGACCGTCAGCCCCGGAGCACCACGTCGCTGAGCTCGGGCTCGACCTCCTCGGGTGCCACCACGAGCAGCTCGTCACCGGGTTCGAACGGTACGTCCGGGGCGGGGACGATCACACGCCCGCCGCGCAGGATCGCGACCAGCGCGGCATCGCGGGGGAACCGCACGCGGTTGACCGGCCGGCCGGCCAGCGGCGTCTGCTCGGGGAGCGTGACGCTGATGAGATTCGCCCCACCGCGGCGCAACGTCATCAGACGGACGACGTCGCCGACGGAGACCGCCTCCTCGACCATCGACACGATGAGCCGCGGGGTGGACACGGCGACGTCCACACCCCAGCGTTCGTCGAAGAGCCACTCGTTACGGGGGTTGTTGACCCGGGCGACGACCCGGGAAACGGCGAACTCGGTAGTGGCGAGCAGGCTCACCACCAGGTTGGCCTTGTCGTCCCCGGTCGCCGCGACCACCACATCCGCGTCCTCGACTCCCAGACGGGACAGAAAACTGAGCTCGCAGGCGTCCCCGGTGTGGAGATCAGCACCGTCGACCGGATCGGCCTCGAACACCGAGGCGTCCTTGTCGACGAGGATCACGTGGTGGCCGCTGGCGAGCAGTTCCCGCGCGATCGATCGGCCCACGACGCCGGCGCCGGCCACGACCACCGTCATGATCGCGGGACGGGCGGGCGGGATCGGCGACTCGTCGAGCAGTCCGGTCCCGTCCGCGTAGTCGGGGATCTGGTTCTCAGACATCGGCGGGACCTCGTCTCAGCACTTCGTCGAGTTCGGCGACCGTGGCGGAGGGGACCGCGAGGTGCACGATGTCCTGGGCCTGGACGAGGGTGTCCGCGTTCGGTAGACGGCCTTCGCCGAAGCGGGTGAGGGTCACGGCCCGTCCACCCGCCGCGCGGGCGAGCGCGTCGAGCGGCGCCCCGACCCACTCCTTCGGCGCATCGATCGCCACGAGTGACACCGAGTCGGTCTGGTCCCGCCAGAGCACCGGGCTGGATCCCGCGGTGATGAACCGCACCAGCCGGCCGGTCGCCCACGGGACGGTGGCGACGGTGGGTATACCGAGGCGCTCGTAGACCTCGGCGCGCCCGGCGTCATAGATCCGAGCGATGACCCGGTCGAGCCCGAACGTCTCGCGTGCCACGCGCGCCGCGATGATGTTGGAGTTGTCGCCCGATGACACCGCGGCGAAGGCATGAGCGTCGCGGATACCCGCGCCCTCCAACACGTCCCTGTCGAAGCCCGTGCCGGTCACGGTTCGACCGGTGAAGCCCTCGGACAGGCGGCCGAAAGCCCGCGGCTCGTGGTCGATCACCACCACGTCGTGCCCGGCGGCGTCCAACTCGGTCGCGAGCGCCGCGCCGACGCGCCCGCACCCCATGATGACGACCTTCATGGCGGTCTCACTCCTCACGGCGCACACCGCGTGCGTCCATCCGGTTACGCTACTTGCCCGCCTGCGGTGCTGTCCGAGATGGCGTGCGGGTCATACGATGTGTCGGTGTCCAGGATCTCCAAGGTCTCCGTGGGAGCCAAGCGGCTGCTCGTGGGTCGTCCGTTCCGCAGTGACACGATCGGGGCCACCCGCCTGCGTAAACGGATAGCCCTGCCGGTGTTCGCCTCCGACGCGCTGTCGTCCGTGGCATACGCGCCGCAGGAGATCTTCCTCGTGCTCTCGATGGGCGGGATGTCCGCGCTCGCGTTCACCCCGTGGGTCGGGCTGGCGGTCGCGATCGTCATGGTCGTCGTCATCGCCTGTTACCGGCAGAACGTCCGGGCGTATCCCTCGGGTGGTGGCGACTACGAGGTCGCGACGGTCAATCTCGGGCCCAACGCCGGCCTCGGCGTGGGGGCCGCGCTGTTGATCGACTATGTGCTGACGGTGGCGGTGTCGATCGCCGCGGCCGCCGAGAACATCGGCTCGGCGATACCGTTCGTCCACGATCATGAGGTGCTCTTCGCGGTCCTGGCGATCACGGGACTGGCGGCCGTGAACCTGCGGGGGGTTCGCGAATCGGGCGCGATGTTCGCCATCCCGGTGTACACGTTCATGGCGGCGATGACCGGTCTGGTGGCGTGGGGCCTGTTCCAGGTCGAAGTGCTCGGGCGGGATCTGAACGCCGAGTCCGCGGGTTTCACGCTCGTCACGCCGGACGGCCTGTCGATCACCGGGCTGGCACTGGTGTTCATCGTGGCGAAGTCGTTCGCGTCCGGATGTGCGGCCCTGACCGGGGTCGAGGCCATCCACAACGGCGTACCAGCGTTCCGCAAGCCGCGCGCCCGCAACGCCGCCGCGACCCTGGGCATGCTCGGGGTGCTCGCGGTCTCGTTCCTGCTGGGTCTGATCGAACTCGCCCGCCGCCTCGACGTGAAGATCGCCGAGAATCCCGGCGCCCAACTGCTCGGCGCACCTGAGGGCTACCGGCAGAAGACGATGATCGCGCAGCTCTCCGAGCCCGTTTTCGCCGGCGTTCCGCTGGTCTTCTACGTGATCATGGGCGCCACCGGGCTCATCCTCGTGCTCGCCGCGAACACGGCCTTCAACGGTTTCCCGATGCTGGCTTCGGTGCTTGCGCGGGACAAGTACCTGCCCCGCCAGCTCGCGACCCGTGGCGACCGGCTCGCGTTCTCCAACGGCATCGTGCTGCTCGCCGTGGCCGCCGCGGCACTGGTGATCGTCTTCGACGCGCAGGTCACGGAGCTGATCCAGCTCTACATCGTCGGGGTCTTCGTCGCGTTCACACTGGGCCAGTGGGGGATGATCCGGCACTGGAACCGGCGTCTCGGCCACGAGGAGGACGCTGCGGTGCGCAGGGGGGTCAGGCGCGCTCGGATCGTGAACGCGACCGGGATGGTGTTGACGGCGAGCGTCCTGGTGATCGTCATGGCCACCAAGTTCCTGTCCGGGGCCTATATCGCCGTGCTGGGGATGGTGGGTCTGTTCGTGGTGATGAAACTCATCCGCCGACACTACGACTCCGTTGCGCGGGAGCTGGACGACTCGTCGTGGGAGGTCGTACTGCCCAGCCGGACCCACTGTCTGGTCCTGGTGTCCAAGCTGCACCTGCCGACGCTACGGGCACTGGCCTACGCCCGGGCGACCCGGCCGGACACCATCGAGGCGCTCACGGTCAACATCGACACCGCCGATACGCGAGCGTTGGTGCGCGAGTGGGAGGACCGGGGGATCCAGGTGCCGCTCAAGGTCGTCGAGTCCCCGTACCGCGAGATCAACCGGCCCGTGGTGGACTATGTGACGAGACTACGGGAGCAGCGACCGCGGGACGTGGTGATCGTCTTCATCCCCGAGTACGTCGTCGGGCACTGGTGGGAGCAGTTCCTCCACAACCAGAGCGCGCTGCGGCTCAAATCCCGCCTGCTCTACGAGCGCGGTGTCATGGTGACCAGCGTGCCGTGGCAGTTGTCCTCGTCAGACGGCCGCGCGGAGCAGGCCCGAGACGAGCCGATCGTCGGACGCTGGCGTGAACCGGAGGCGCAATGACTGTCAGGGAATCGATCGACTGGACCGGCCAGGTTCTCCGGGTGCGGGTGGAGGGGCCGGCGCACGGCGGGGAGTTCGTCGCGCGACACTCCGGTCGCGTGATCTTCTGTCGGGGTGCGCTCACCGCCGAGCTGGTGGAGGTCGTCGTCGACGACGACCCGGGTAAGGGCTTCTGCCGGGGGACCGTTCGCGAGGTGCTGGAACCGTCCCCGGACAGGGTGCGGCCTGTGTGTGAGGCGGCTGCGGCCGGCGCGGGGTGCTGTGACTGGAGTTATATCGACGGCCCCGCAGCCCGAGACCTGGCGGGTCGGGTCCTCGCGGAGCAGGCGGCCCGGATCGGCCGTATCGGGATCCCGCACTCGCCGGTTCCTGTCGATCTCCCCGCCGGCGACCCCGCCACGACGGGGTGGCGCACGACCGCACGGTGGGTGACGGACGCCGATGGGCGCCCCGGAGTGCGCCGCGCCCGCTCCCGGGACGTGATCACGAAGCCCTGCAGCCAGTCGGATCCACGTCTGCTCGACGCGGTGCTCTCGGCGGGTATCGGCCCGGATCGCGAGATACTGGGTGTCCTGGACGACGAGGGTTCGATCCATGTGGCCCATCGAGCTGTAACGGAGGACCGGCCCCGCGGACGGGGGCGCAACGCGGCCCGTTCCGCGGCGACGAGAGCACGGGCCCGCCAGGCGCGTGGCCGGGGCTGGGAGCACGTGGTCGGTGGGCCGACGATGGTCCGGCGTGTAGGGGAACGTCGGTGGCACCTGCCGGTGGACGCGTTCTGGCAGGCCCACCGGTCCGCGGCCACCCACTACAGCGACGTCGTCCGTGCGGCCGTGGCAGGCGCGCCCGGGGTGACGGGGGCCCCGGTGGTGTGGGACCTGTACGGCGGCGCCGGAGTTTTCGCGGCGGCCACCCTGGATGCCGCGCCGGGCGCCCGGATCACGGTCGTCGAATCCGCGCCGGATGCGCTCGGCGCGGCGGAGGCGGCGCTCGGTGCCGACGGAGGGATCCGCACCGTGCGTTCGCGGGTCGAGACCTTCCTCGAGCCGGGCGACGAGACCGATCCGTTCGGACGGCCTGACGTCGTGATCCTCGACCCGCCGCGGGGCGGCGCCGGCATCCCGGTGATGGAGAAGGTGGCCCGGACCGCGAGGTCGCGGGTCGTCCACGTCGGCTGCGACCCGGCCAGTCTCGCGCGTGATGTGGGGGTTCTCGTCTCCGCCCGGTGGTCGCTGCGCGAGTTCCGTGGGGTGGCGGCGTTCCCGGGGACCCACCACGTCGAGGGGATCGCGGTGCTGGACGCGCCCGGCCGGAACTGATCGTCGTAGGTGATGAGGGCCTCAGACTGCCGCCCACGGGAGGGCTCCCGCGTCAGCAGCCCGTAGACTGGCCGTTCGACCCAGCGGGGTGAAGGTCAGGAAAGGGGCGGTCGACAGCAATGAGCGTGCTCGATGAGGTGGACGGCCCGTCCGATCTGCGGGGCCTGGGTTCCGACCAGCTGAGCCGTCTGTGCGGCGAGATCCGAGAGTTCCTCATCCGCAAGGTCGCGGCGACGGGCGGGCATCTCGGCCCGAACCTCGGCGTCGTCGAACTCACCGTCGCGTTGCACCGCGTGTTCGATTCACCGCGGGACCCGATCGTGTTCGACACCGGCCACCAGTCCTACGTCCACAAGATGCTCACCGGCCGCAAGGACCGGTTC
Source organism: Dietzia sp. NPDC055340 (assembly GCF_053645335.1). Taxonomy (NCBI): domain Bacteria; kingdom Bacillati; phylum Actinomycetota; class Actinomycetes; order Mycobacteriales; family Dietziaceae; genus Dietzia; species Dietzia sp. NPDC055340. Next base: position 17,037 of record NZ_JBSHML010000023.1, read on the forward strand.
GACGGACTGCGCACGCGGGACGGTCTCTCGGGCTACCCGTGCCGCGCCGAGAGCCCACACGACATCGTGGAGTCCTCGCACGCCACCGCGTCGTTGTCGTACGCGGACGGCCTCGCCAAGGCTTTCGCCCTGCGCGGCCACTCGGACCGGACGGTCGTCGCCGTGATCGGCGACGGCGCGATGACCGGCGGGATGGCCTGGGAGGCGCTGAACAACATCGCCGCCGCGAAGGACCGTCCCCTGGTGATCGTGGTGAACGACAACGGCCGCTCGTACTCGCCGACCATCGGCGGGATCGCCGATCGGCTGGGCGCCCTGCGACTGCAGCCCGCCTATGAGAAGGCGATGGACCGCACCAAGACGGCGTTGACCTCTCGGAAGGGTCTCCTGGGCAAGGCCGTTTACTCCGTGCTCCACGGCATCAAGGCCGGCCTCAAGGACGCGGTCTCACCCCAGGAGTTGTTCGCCGACCTCGGGATCAAGTACATCGGCCCGGTCGACGGCCACAATCTGGCCGCCACCGAGGCCGCGCTCCGACTGGCGAAGGACTTCGGCGGCCCGGTGATCGTGCACGCGGTGACCCGCAAGGGCATGGGCTACGTGCACGCCGAGAACAACGAAGCCGACCAGATGCACGCCACCGGGGTCATCGACCCCGAGACCGGCAAGCCGCTGTCCACCTCGTCCTCCGTCGATTGGACCTCGGTGTTCTCCGACGAGCTCTGTGCCATCGGCGCGGAACGGGAGGACGTCGTGGCCATCACGGCCGCCATGGCGGGGCCCACCGGGCTGACCGCCTTCGGCGACCGCTTCCCGGACCGGATGTACGACGTCGGAATCGCGGAGCAGCATGCGGTGGCGTCCGCCGCCGGCCTGGCGCTCGGCGGGCTGCACCCCGTCGTCGCCGTCTACTCGACCTTCCTCAACCGGGCCTTCGACCAGTTGCTCATGGATGTCGCCCTGCTCGGACAGCCGGTGACCCTGGTCCTCGACCGTTCGGGCGTGACGGGGCCGGACGGCGCGAGCCACAACGGGATGTGGGACCTGTCCCTGACCGGGATCGTGCCGGGCATCAGGGTGGCCGCGCCGCGCGACGACGTGACGCTGCGCCAGGAACTGCGTGAGGCGGTGGACGTCACCGATGGGCCGACGGTCGTGCGCTTCCCGAAGGGCTCGGTCGGGGAGTCCATCCCGGCGCTGGAGACCTCGGAGGACGGCGTGGACCGTGTCCACGGTCCGGGCTCGTCGGATGTGTTGATCGTGGCTGTGGGCTCGATGGTCGCCCCGGCCATCGCTGCGGCGCGCGAGCTCGAGTCGGACGGTCTGGGCGTGGACGTGGTCGACCCGCGCTGGGTCTACCCGGTCTCCGACTCGCTCGTCGGGTCCACCCGGGGCCGCCGCCTGGTCGTCACGGTCGAGGACAACGGTCTCCACGGTGGGGTCGGGTCCGCGGTCTGTGCGCGGCTGGACTCAGCCGGCGTCCGGGGCGACCGGATGTCGCTGGGGCTGTCGCAGGAGTTCCTGGACCACGCGTCGCGGGGAGAGATCCTGACCGACGCCGGGCTCACCGGTGAGGGGATCGCGGCCTCGATCCGGGCGCGACTCGCCGACTGACCGAGGGCGAGCCGCTCCACGTCGTGTGAGCTCGCGGCGCCGAGCGGGTCAGCTCGTCGCCCGGAACTCCCGAACAGCCTCGAGCAGGGGCGCGGAGGTGAGTACGCGCTGCCAGTCCCGGGTCTCCTCGCCCCGGAGGACCTCGTCCAGTAGCTCGCCGTCGTCCCCGGGACGAGTGGTGGCGGCCCGCCACACCCACAGTCGCAGCGTGGCGGGCTTCAACAGCAGGCCGGCCTCCAGTCCGAGCTCGTCGCCGAGTTCACCGATCCGGGCGCGGGCCAGCTCGAGCAGAGTGGCGGCCTCCGGTTCGTTACGCTTCCAGGACGCGTGGGGCGGGTGCTCGCCGCGGGGTCCCTGACGGGTCGGGAGGTCCGCACGACCGAGCCCCTCGGCCCATTCGAGGGCCTCCAGCCAGTCACCGGCCATCCTCCGACGGTGTGGCCCGTCGAAACCGTCGATCGCGAGCAGAGCTGATCTGCTGGCCGGGCCGATGCGCGCGGCCTCGACGATCGCGGCGTCGGGTAGGAGTCGCTTGGGGGCGATGTCCCGGTCCTCGGCGATGCGGTCCCGAGCCATCCACAGCTCCCGCGCCCGCGCGAGCTGGCGCACATCCCGGAGCGAGGTGAGCCGCGACAGGCGACGCCACGGCTCGGGTGCGGCGGGTGCAGGTTCGGATTCGACGAGATAGCGGCACTCCGCCTCGTACCAGTCGCGCCGACCGAGATCATCGAGACGTGGCAGGACTGCGTCCGCCAGTTCGTGGAGGAAGAGCACGTCGTAGGCCGCGTAGTCGAGCCAGGACGCGGGAAGTGGTCGACGGGACCAGTCGGCGGCCGAATGTGCCTTGGCCAGACCGATGCCGAGATGTTCGGAGATCATCGCGCCGAGGTTGACCCGCTCGGTTCCGAGGAAACGCCCGGCGAGCTCGGTGTCGGCCAACGACGAGGGGATGATCCCGAGCTCGCGCAGAGAGGGCAGATCCTGGCTCGCCGCGTGCAGCAACAGCGGGCGGTCGGACAGGAGATCGGCGAGCGGACCGACGGTGCGGCCCGGGGTCTCGGGGTCGACGAGGAGTGCGGGCCCGTCGGCGGGTCGGAGTTGGAGCAGGAACGCGCGTTCGGGGTATCTGATCCCGGAGGCCCGTTCGACGTCCACCGCCACCGGGCCGGACGACGCACTCAGCGCCCCCGCGACCACATCGAGTCCCGCGTCGTCGTCGACGAACTCGTACTCGGCCGGCGGCGGCGCCGCTCCCGGCGGGGTCTCACCCCTGCGGCGGACACTCACGCGCGACGATGCAGCGACGTCACGCCGACGGGAGGCAGACCGGCTGCGAGGGCCAGAGTCTTGCAGAAGGCGGACGCATGGCCGGTGAGGTCTGCTTCGAGCGCCGTCCACGAGGCCCGGAGTTCCAGCTGGTGTGCCTGGGGAGGGCCCGCGATATCGCCGTAGCGGACCGACGCGGTGCTGGTGACGGTACCGCCCAGCGCCGTATACGGTCCCGCCTCCTCGTCGAGCGCCTCGGTCAGCCAGCTCCATGCGACCTGCGGCAGGAGCGGGTCCCCGGCGAGCGCGGCCTCCATGTCGGCCTGGATGTAGGCCACCAGCCGGAGGGTGCCGTTCCAGGCGTCGTCGCCGGACGGGTCGTGGAGGAGGATCAGACGGCCGAACGCGTCACCGTCGGAGAACTCCGGGACGTCGTCTCCCGAGGGCGGGATGATCTCGACGCCCAGTGCGTGGCTGTACGGCGCCAGCCGCTGAGGGGGGCGGATCGGCCCGACCGAGATCTCGGGGCGCACCTCGAGCCGCGACAGGGACTCGACCGCCTCCTGGAAGACCTCCGGCTCGCCGTCATTGACCGATGTACTCACAGGGCGTCACGCTAGTCACCGCCCGGCGGCGTGCTCCGGAGGCGCGCCGTCAGCCATCGGGGTGGGCTGGCCGCCCTCCTCGGCCCATTCATGGGACCATGGAGGGCGTGTTGAACTCCGATATGCCCTCGACCTCTCCCTCTGGCGACGCCCCGACCAGCGCCGCGACCATCGGCCGCCGCCCGGGGGCCGGCCCCTATCTCGACGAGGTGACCGGCAAGGGCGGCCCCCACACGCCGGTGTGGTTCATGCGCCAGGCGGGGCGATCGCTGCCCGAGTACAAGCAGGTGCGCGGCACCTCGAGCATGCTCGAGGCGTGCTTCGATCCGGCGATGACGTGTGAGATCACGCTCCAGCCGGTGCGTCGTCACGGCGTGGACGCCGCGATCTTCTTCTCCGACATCGTGATTCCGCTCGCGGCGGCCGGTGTGGACATCGACATCGTCCCGGGCGTGGGCCCGGTGGTGGCGGAGCCGATCCGCGACGAGGCGGGCATCGCGGCGTTCCCCGAACTGACCCCGGACCGGCTGGAGAAGATCGAGGAGGCGGTCCGCCTCATCATCGGCGAGTTGGACCCGGGTGTCGCGCTCATCGGGTTCGCCGGCGCCCCGTTCACGCTTGCGTCCTACCTGATCGAAGGGGGGCCGAGCCGTAACCACGAGCACACCAAGTCGCTCATGTACTCGCGTCCGGACCTCTGGAACGATCTCATGTCCAGGATCGCCGACCTCACGACGGTCTTCCTGCGTGCCCAGGTGGGCGCCGGCGTGGACGCGGTCCAGCTGTTCGACTCCTGGGCCGGTGCGCTCACGCAGCGCGACTACCGTTCACTGGTGCTGCCGCACTCCACCCGGATCTTCGCCGATGACGTGGTCTCGAGCGTCCCGCGCACCCACTTCGGCGTGGGCACCGGCGAACTGCTCGGCGCTATGGGCGAGGCGGGCCCGGAGGTCGTGGGCGTGGACTGGCGGATCCCGCTCGATGACGCCGCCACCCGCGTGCCGGGCAAGGTCCTCCAGGGAAACCTCGACCCGGCGATGCTGTTCGCCGATCGCTCCGCCCTCGACGCCGAGGTCACGCGCATCGTGGCCGAGGGACGACGTGCGCGGGAGGCCGGCGCACGCGGCCACGTGTTCAACCTCGGACACGGGGTCCTACCGAGCACGGACCCGACGGCGGTGACCCACGTCGTGGAGCTCGTCCACGAGCTGACCGCCGAGTAATGGCGGCCCCACGCGTCGCCGTGGTGGGTGGCGGCCTCAGTGGGCTGACGGCCGCCTATCAACTGTCCCGGGACCTCCCGGGCGCCCGGGTCACGGTGTTCGAGGCGTCGCCGGTGCCCGGTGGCTGCCTGGATACGGCCGACTTCCCGTCCGGCCCCATGGAGCTCGGTGCCGAGGCGTTCATCGGCAGGCGCCCGGAGGCCTCGGAGCTCGTCGCCGAACTCGGTCTGACACACGAACTGCGGCATCCCGGGACCCTCGGTCCCGCCATCCTCACCGGCGGCCGTCTCGTCCCGATGCCGGCCGGCACGCTGATGGGTCTGCCCTCCGATGCGTCGACACTGTCCGGGGTGCTCCGGCCGGCGGACGTGGAGCGGGCGGCGCGGGAGCCGGAGCTGCCTCTCGACTGGGCCCCCGGCGGGGACGTCGCCCTGGGCAGGTTGGTCGCCGACCGCTTCGGTTCCGCGGTGGTGGCCCGTCTGGTCGACCCGATGCTGGGTGGCGTGTACGCCGCGCCCAGCGTGGGGTTGGGGCTGCGCCAGGTGGTGCCCGGCCTGGCCGACGCGCTGGACCGCGGGGCGCCCAACCTCACCGCGGCGGCCAGGGATCTCACCGCGCACCGCACCCCCGGCCCGGTGTTCGCCACCCTGTCCGGTGGCTACCGCGTCCTCGTGGACGCGCTCGTCCGTGCGTCCCGGGCGCGGGTGGTGACCGGGGCGCGGTGCACCGCGATCCGACGGGACAGCGGGGGATACGCGCTGGTCGGCTCCGACGATCGTGGTCCGTGGACGCATGAGGCCGACCTCGTCGTCGTCGCGGTCCCGGTCCCGCTCGCCGCACCGCTCCTCACCGCGGCCGGGGGAGTCGACGACGCGGTGCGGGCGCTGTCGGGGATCCGCACCGCCTCCTCGGCGGTGGTGGCGCTCGAGGTCGACCGCTCCCTCGACCTGCCCGAACGATCCGGGGTGCTCGTCGCCACCGACGAACCAGTGCCGTTCAAGGCGATGACGTTCTCGAGCCGTAAGTGGCCACACCTGGACGACCGGCGCGGCCATCTGGTGCGGGTGTCCTTCGGCAGGCTCGACGACGACGAGATACTCGCAACGGACGACCTCACACTGGTCCGGATGGCGGTCTCCGCGCTGGCCGGGGTGTGCGGATCGACCCCCACCGTCCTGCACTCGCGGGTGCGCCGCTGGGACAACGCCCTCGCCGAGATCGGCCCGGGTCACGATGCGCTGATCGCCGGCATCCGCGGCCGTCTCGTCGAGGACCTCCCCGGGGTCGAGCTCGTCGGCGGTGCGACCGAGGGGGTCGGGGTGCCCTCCTGCGTGGGGTCGGCCCGGGTCGCGGCCCGCCGGTTGGCCGGGAAGTGGCAGGATTGAGCCATGGCACGCCTTGACTACTCCAAGCTTAACTCGACTCTTCGCTACCTGATGTTCTCGGTCTTCACCGTGACGCCGGGGCAGCTCGGGGAGGACCGGGCCGCGGTGGCCGCGGATCTCGAGAAGTTCCTCGCCGGGTACGAGGACACCGACGTCGTGGTCCGCGGGATGTACGACGTCTCCGGCCTGCGCGCCGAGGCCGACTTCATGATCTGGACCCACGCCGAGCACATCGAGGACCTCCAGGGGTTCTACAACGAGTTCCGCCGCACCACCCTGCTGGGTAAGGCCAGCACCGCGTTCTGGTCCAACACGGCCCTGCACCGCCCGGCGGAGTTCAACAAGAGCCATATCCCGGCGTTCCTCGCGGAGGAGGAGCCCGGTGCGTTCATCTCGGTGTACCCGTTCGTCCGCTCCTACGAGTGGTACCTGCTGCCGGACGAGGAGCGGCGCCAGATCCTCGCCGCCCACGGCCGCGCCGCCCGGGAGTTCCCGGATGTGCGCGCCAATACCGTCCCCGCGTTCACGCTGGGTGACTACGAATGGCTGCTGGCGTTCGAGGCACCCGCGCTCGACAGGATCGTCGACCTCATGCGCGAGATGCGCGCCACCGAGGCCCGGCGCCACGTGCGCGAGGAGATCCCGTTCTTCACCGGGCCGCGCGTGACCGCCGAGAAGCTCGCCACCACGATGCCCTGACTCCTGCAGGGGAGACGAGCAGAGCCCGCCGGGGATCGACCCCGGCGGGCTCTGCTCGTCTCCGGTCGCGCGGGCGCGGATCAGTTCTGTGTCGGCTCGAGCGTCAGGCTGAGGGAATTGATGCAGTAGCGCAGGTCGGTCGGGGTGGGGTAGCCCTCGCCCTCGAAGACGTGCCCGAGATGGCCGTGGCAGTTCGCGCACAGCACCTCGATCCGGCGCATCCCCATGGAGTCGTCGACGCGCTCGATCACCGAGTCGCCGGCGAGCGGGGTGAAGAACGACGGCCAACCGCAGCTGGACTCGAACTTGCCCTCGCTACGGAACAGTTCGGCGCCGCAGCCGCGGCAGCGGTAGACGCCCTCGGTCTTGGTGTCGTTGTACTCGCCGGTGAAGGGCCGCTCGGTGCCCGCCCGGCGCAGGACCTGATACTCGTCGGGGGTCAGCCGGCGGCGCCACTCGGCGTCGTCGAGGGTGAAGTTCGGCTGCGGGGCGTTGGTATCGGTGGACTCGCTCATGACCGCAGGCTACGCCGACGTGGCGGCGGGTGCGATCCGCTCGTGCCGGCCCGGGGCCGCGCGGCGCCACAGGAGCACGACCAGGATCGTGGCGAGGATGAGGAGCCAGCCCAGCGTCGGGTGCGCGAACTCCATGACCCGGCCGTAGTAGGGCCAGCGCACGGACTCCCAGTTGTCCGGGAAGAAGAACGCGTACGCCGCCAGCCAGGCGGGCCAGGTCCGCACCAGGGACCCCTTGAGGACCACGGTGAGCATGAGCGGGATCAGCATCATGGAGTAGTACATCTGGCCGAGCGTGGACACGAGGAATACCCCGGCCAGGACGACTCCCGAGGTGGTGGCCAGCCACAGCACCTCGTTGTTGTGCCGGTAGTCCAGCAGCAGCCACACCGCGAGCAGGGTCGCCGCGACGACCAGGATCCGGGCGACCAGGATCAGCGGCTCGGGAATGCCGTAGTAGACGCCGAGACCGGCGATCGAGCTGTTGTAGTAATCACGCACCTGCCCCATGTACGGCATGGTGGTGTCGAGGTACCGGGAGGCGTCGACCGTCAGCGCCCATCCCGCCGCCATCGCGGCCGCGGGGATGGCCAGCGCGCCCACGAACGGCTGCCACTGCTTACGGATCAACGGCAGTACCAGCAGCGGGGCGAGCATCGGCTTGACGGCCAGCGACAGCCCCATCGCGACACCTGCCCACCAGAGACGCCGCGTGTGCAACAGGTACAGGAACGCGGCCTGGCAGAGGAAGATCACGCCGTTGATGTTCGTGAACACCAGCGTGTTGGTCACCGCTTCGGTGCTGAACGCCGCGAGGAGGATCGCGGGGGCGGCGAACGACTTCACGTCGAGGTCGAACATCCTCATGAGCAGCCACAATGCGGCGATGATTGCCGCGGTGTTGATGAGGATGAACAGCCACCTGGAGATCGTGTAGTTGTCGATTACCCCGAATGGCGACAGGAGCAACGTCCCACTCGGGGCGTACAGGTAGTGCGGCTGCACGGTGAGCAGGTTCTCGGAGTAGACGGGCTCGCCCGCAAGGAAGCGCCGGGTGGCGGCGTACACCGTGGCGAAATCGTTGGTGATCGCGCCGTTGACGGCCCTGATCAGGACACGGTGGATCACCGTCATGACCGCCAGTGGCCAGAGGACATTGGCGAGGATGCGGGGCACGGTCGTCGAGCTTCGGGTGGGCAGCGGCACGCTGAGGAGGCTACCGCCCGGGCCCCTGCCCCCGGGTGAGGCACTCCGGTTCGTCAGGACGGACAGGCGGTGGATTTCTCGGCTGCCGCCGGGTCGTCGAGGAAGGTCGTCACCGCCTCTCGCGCACAGCCGGAGTGCAGCATCACCGCTGAACCGGGAGCCCCCCAGCTGACGGTGCGGACCTCGGTGGCGCCGGCAGCGGTGAGTCGGCCCGCGGTCGGTTCGAGGTAGGCGGCGCCGGCGACGGGATCGGCGATACCCGCCAGCAGGAGAATCGGAACCGTGGGCGGGACCTGTAGCGGCATCGGGGCCGGGACGGGCCAGGTGGAGCACGCGGAGAGCTGGGCGGCGAGGATCTCTCCGAACGGCGGGGTGTCGGCCCATTCCGCCTCGAGTTCGTCGACCCGGCTGACGGGAACTCGTTGCGACAGGTCGGAACAGCCGGCGACGTAGGGGAGGGAGGACCGACTCAGCGTCTCGGCCCGCCCCCGCACGCTCTCGGGAGTTTCTCCGGGCCCGGCGGCGATGAGGTCGCCGAGGATGATGTCACCGCCGGAGGGCTCGGGCGCGGAGGCGCCGGACAGATCGCCCAGCGCGGAGCGGACAACGTCCGAGAGCAGCGCTGCAGGGATGTCAGCGAGGGGTTCCTGCGCCCTGTCGAGCGCGGCGGAGACCGCCTCGACCTTCTGGTCGGCGTCGCCGGGCCCGCATTCGGGCCGGGTGCACGAGGATGCCCACAGCCGGAGGGCGGCATCCGATCCGGCGAGGGCGGCCCGGGCGGTGCCCTCCTGATCGCCGTCGTCCGGCGCCGGGGAGTCCAGCGCGAGGACCGACAACCTGTCGGGGTGGGTGGAGGAGTAGGCCAGCGCGGTCTGCGCGCCTGCCCCGATGCCGAGGATCGCCAGACCCGGCACGTCCCAGTGCTGGCGGAGTACCTCGAGGTCCTGCGCCGCGCCCACGGCGCCGTAGTCGAGTTCGCGCCCCTGGAGTTCGTCCGTGCACGACTGGGAGGCGTCGGCCAGCTCGCCGCGGAGCTCGGGCGAGCCGGGGTCGGCCCCGGCATCGGCGAGGCCGTCGAGGGTCCGTCGCGCCGCGAATGTCAGACACGCGCCTGCGGCGTCGGTGCGGCCCCGGTGGTCGACGACGACGAGCGGCCGACTGTCGACCAACTCGGTACCGGAGGAGACCAGGCGGGGAGCCAGCTCCGATGCGGGGGTCTCGGGGCCGGCGACGACGACGAGAGGTGCCGCGTCGTCCGGCGTGGCAGTCGACGACAGACGGATCGAGGGTGATTGCCCGGCGAGTCCGCACCGGGCGGTCACTGTGTCCGGGATCCCGCTGATTCCGCGATCGCCGCAGTTCACCCACTCGGGTTCGGACTCCGGGGCGAGCCACTCCGGCCGTTCCGGTGGGCCGCTGTCGTCGGTTCCCGTCCCGCCGTTCGAGCGGGGGTCGTCGCCGGTGGCCAGCCGTGGGCCGGTGGCCGGCAGCGGTGCGCACGACGTCGCGGCCAGGAAGAGAACCGTCAGTCCGGCGGTGACCAGTCGACCCGCTCGTGTGTGCCTCATCCGTTCGCCTCGTTCGTCCGATCAACGCTGTCGGTGCGCCCGACATCCGTCGGGGCGTGATCGACGACCCACCGGGTGTAGAGACCGCCCCGGGGGCATGTGAACGCGGTCACCACCCGCATCGGCACGCGCCGGGGCTCGTCCGCGTTCACCAGCCCCGGACCCCGGCCGCCCACGACGACCTCCGGTGCCAGCGAGAGCACGAGTTCATCGACCAGGCCCTGTGTCAGGAACTCCCCGAGCAGGCGAGGGCCACCTTCGAACGCGACCTCGCCCGCTCCGAGGTCACGAAGGAGTGTGCGCAGTGCCTCTGCATAGGGCCCGTCGGGCATGACGTGGACCGTCACACCCGCCTCGCGGGCGGCGTCGACCCGATCCCGTGGGGTGGTGGCGGCGGCCGCGATCTCCAGTCCGCCGCCGGCCGAGCAACACTGCGCGATCAACTCGCCGGGAATCGAACGGGTGACGACGAGGACCGGCGGGGCCGGACGTGACCTACGGCCCGCCCAGGCACTCGCGATCCGGGCGGGGCCGTAGCCCTCTGCGAGGGCGGTTCCGGAGCCGACCAGCACGACGTCGGCGCGTGCGCGCATCGCGTCGTAGACCAGGCGGTCGGTGGGCGTCCCCAGCGGCCCGCTTCGTCCGTCGACGGCGGTGGTTCCGTCCACCGAGGAGATCATCACCGCGCGAATCCGGACATCCGGGCCGCCTGGCTCGGGATGCAACGCGTGCCACAGGACATCCAGGGCCGCGGGGTCGTCGTCGAACACGGCGGGTCGCGTGCTGTGCACCTCGGATGTCCTCCATTCTGACGTGGGGTTCCCCCACGATAGGCTCTGCTCATGGTCTCCCGCCTCGTAGACGTCACCCCGGTGGTTCCCGCCGATCAGCTAGTGGCCCAGATGGTGCCGCCGACGATGTTCGACGACGTGAGTTTCGATTCGTACATTCCCGACCCGGCCCAGCCTTCGCAGGCCGCGGCGGTCAAGGCGTGTCGCGAGTTCGCCGAGACCGTCACCGCGCGTCGGGCGCCCAAGAAGGGGTTCTTCGGCCGTCGTCCGAAGGTCGTGCAGGGGACGGGCATCTACCTGGACGGTGGGTTCGGCGTGGGCAAGACCCACCTGCTGACCTCGATCTACCACGACTGTCCCGCACCCAAGGCGTTCGGGACGTTCGTGGAGCTGACGCACGTGGTCGGCGCGCTCGGTTTCAACCGGGCGGTCGAGGAACTGTCCGGACATTCCGTCCTGTGCATCGACGAGTTCGAGCTGGACGATCCCGGTGACACGATGCTGGTCTCGCGTCTTCTGGCGGAATTGACCGCTGCCGGCGTGAGCGTCGCCGCCACGTCCAACACCCTTCCCGAACAGCTGGGGGAGGGCCGGTTCGCGGCCAAGGACTTCATGCGGGAGATCCGCAAGATGTCCGGCATCTTCGATTCGATCCGCGTCGACGGCCCGGACTACCGGCACCGCAACCTGCCGCCGGCCCCCGAGCCGATGTCCGACGAGGCACTCGCCGCCGATGCCGCGGCGGCACCGGGAGCGACCCTGGACGATTTCGACGCGCTGTGCCGGCACCTCGCGACCCTGCACCCGTCCAAGTACAACCGGCTCGTGGACGGGGTCAACCGCGTGTGTCTGAGTGGGGTCAAGCCGCTCCCGGACCAGTCCATCGCGCTACGACTGGTGGTTCTCGCGGACCGTCTCTACGACGCCGGTATCCCCGTACGCAACTCCGGGATGAAGCTCGATGCGATCTTCACTGACGAGATGGTGGCCGGCGGTTACCGGAAGAAGTACCTACGGGCCACCTCTCGACTGCTCGCGCTCTCCCGTTTCGACACTGTCGGCGGCTGAACGGGGCCGTCCTGCACGGGCTTTTCGGACACCACTTCCTACAGGGGCTTCTCCAACACCACGTCGTTGTTCTCAGTGCCGCCGACGGTGAAGACGCGTGTCCCGCGCTCGGCGAAGCCGTTCCTGACGTAGAACGCCCGGGCCCGGGCGTTGTCGACGTTCGTCGCTAGCCAGAGACTCGATGCACCGGCCTGCCGCGCTGTGGCGACCGCGGCGTCGAGCAGGACCCCGGCCACGCCCAGGCCGTGCAACGCCGGGTCGACGTAGAACTTGCTCACCCCGACCGTGGACAGGCCCGTGAGCACCGACGCGCACTCCGGATCCATCCCCGTACCGTCGACGAGCAACGCATACGCCCTTACCTCGCCGAACTTGTCTAGACCGACCAGCACCGTATGCCCCGGGGCCCGGAGGTATTCGGCGAAGGCCGCCTCGCTGAGGTTCTCGGCGACGAAGGCGTCGATGGCGGCCGCGGCCAACCCGGGCGGGCACGCCAGGGGGAACGTCCGTGCAGCGAGGTCGGCGAGGGCGGGCACGTCATCGGGGCACGCGCGGCGAACGGAGACTGTCACGGCCACAATCCTAGGGGCCGGGTGCATTTCCCGGTTCTGCGACAGCCCTCTCCGGTTGATTCGATGTGATGGAATGATCACAGTGGTCGACACGACAGCCTTCGGCCAACCGGTCACCACCGAATCGGCCGGGGCGTGATCGTCCGAAGAATGGCCGGTCGTATCGATCCGGCGGGAACGCCGAGAGGGAGCGAGATACATGAGAACCGGACCTGCCGGTCGTGTGTCCCCACTTCGTTCATGGGGCACGGTGATCGTCGCGATGGCGTCGTCGATCGCGGTCGTCTCCGGGATCCTGTGGGGATATTCCCCGCCCCCGGCGCACAAGCCCACCGCAACCGTCGAGTCGCTCCGGGATCAGCCGCCGTGCCTGAACATCGGGATGGCCACCAACGCGGACTGGGATGTGTTCTCGTCGGAGGACTACGACCTCGCCACCGAGACAACGCGGGATCTGGGCATGGGACGGTTGCGGATCAACGCGAACTGGTCGGAGGTTGAGAGCAATCCGGGGCGCTACGACTGGACGGCGCTGGATATGCGGATGAGGCATGCCCTCGACGCGGGTTTGACGCCGCTCCTTCTCGTCCATTCGGTTCCCGACTGGCAGCAGGTCCCCGGGCCCGGCCAGATCACCGACGCCCATCGCCAGTTCGCGGCGAACTACGCGCGGTTCGCAGGGGCCGTGGCGGATCGCTACGGCGATGACGTGGACGGCTACGAGATCTGGAACGAGCCGAACCTGCCCAGGTTCTGGCCCGATCCGGACGTCAGCCACTATGTCGAGTTGATCAAGGCCGCGTACCCGGCGATTCACGCGGCCGACCCCACCGCCACCGTGATCTCCGCGGGGTTGGCTCCGGCCGACGACCTGCGTGGCCGGATCGAACCCGTGAGGTTCCTCACGGCGTTCTACGACCTGGGCGGGAACCAGTACGCGGATGCCATCGGAATGCACCCCTACTCGCACCCTGAGATGCCCTCGCATGATGCGTCCTGGAACACTTTCGGGAAGCTGGACGCCATCGTCGAACTCATGCGCCGCAATGGTGACGGGGACAAGAAGATCTGGCTCACCGAGTACGGGGCCCCCACCCGACCCGAGGCGGCGGACAGGACCGTCCCGGTCGAGAAGCAGGCCGCGATGATCGCAGAATCGTATGAGCTCGCGACCGCGCACCCTGCGATCGGCCCGATCTTCATCTACACGCTGATCGACAATGCCGAGTCGTCAAACGATCCCGAGTCGCATTTCGGTATCTACCACTGGGATCAAACACCTAAGCCTGCGGCGGCAGCGATCCAGGAGGCGATCAGGGACTGCGTAGACACCGGCGGCGGCTCGGTGGCGAACCCCATGCCGGAGCTCGGCGACCAGCCGGCTCTGGGCTCCGTTTCTTAGAGCACGACCGTCGGTCGCCGGCAGGCCCTCCGACCCCAGTCGAGCCGGGGCCCGTGCCGGATGGCGCCTCAGCGAATCACGACCGGCGCCGACGTGACCTCGGCGACGCGCGCGGCGATCTCCTCGTTCTCTTCGCGGGACGTCTTCCCGGCGGGTCGGATGGTGATCCGCCGTCCGGATGCGGTGACCTCTGCGCCGGTATACCGCGGATCGCGCGTGACGGCCCGGCGCACGGCGTCCAGTTCGACATGGGCGCCGTTCACCACGACGCGATCCTCAGTAGTTCCGCGGTATTCGAGTCCGTCGCGGCCGAGTGAGACCAGCAGGTCGGACTCCCGGGCGCCCCGGGGAGTCAGGAACACGACGCGGCCGGGTCGCCCGAAGACGGATGGCCGACCGAGATCAGACCGGACCTCGATTCCCGTGACGTCGGTGAGGCCGACGCTCGAGGCGAGATCGGCGACGGTGCAGTTCGTGCCCCACTCCAGTGGTTGGGGAGAGTCGGGCCCCGCGGTGTCGGCGAGCTCGGCGTGGAGGCTCTGTTCGGCCGCGGTGAGGCAGACCAGGTCGGAGACGGGGGCGTCCGGCCGTGCGGCCACCTGCTCCAGCCAGTCGGCGAACCGCTGCGCGTGCAGAACGCGATCCGAGGCGGGATAGATCGAGGGATTGAACAGCATCTCGGTCCGGATCCCGTCCCCGGGCGCCGGCGTGATGGTGAACGAGAGATCATCGCAGGGGCCGTGACTGACCACTTCCAACCCGGTTTCGAGTGCTCCCGCCATCGACGGGATCTCAAAGGGAATGACGTTGACCATCGGCCCGTAGACCCGCCCGGTACGCCATGCGACCGGCAGTTCGGCGCGAAGGGCATCGGGCGCCTGTCGCTGGTGGTTCTTCGTGGTGCGAACCGTATTCCGGAACACGGTGACGAGGTCGGGGATCGTGGCCGCGTGATCGACGCGCAGGTGCAGCGGTAGAGCGCCCATCGACTGGGACGGGGTCATCTTCTCCTCCGGCGTGAATCGGCCGGTGACGGGGAGACCCACGACGACCGCCGGGCTCTCGAGGATCACCGACGTGTACGCGATCGCGGCTGCCGCCGCGACGTGTGCCCAGTTCACCCCGTCGAGGGCCTCGGCGACCCGAGTGGTGAAGCGCGGGACGCGGAAATCGATCATCTCGTAGAGCGGGGCCGGCGGTGCGACACGATCGGCGAAGCTGATGACCTCCGGCGCTCCGTCCAGGTGGGCCTTCCAGAACTCGAGATCGGCGGGATCGGGCTCGGGAGTCGCGGCGATCAGGTCGGTGATGCTTCCCAGGGGGGAGTCAGGGACGGCCTGACCTGCTGCGAGCGCGCCCAGGACCTGACCGACCCTGGCACGCAGGAGAGTCGCCCCGTACCCGTCGATGAACATGTGGTGGCAGATCCCGAACCATGCGAAGGAGGTGGGCCCGAGTGTGAGGACGTAGGACCTGAACGGGAGTTCGGGTCCGCTGATCGGAAGCGCACGCCGCACCTCGCGGAACGCGAGATCTCGGGCCGCCTGCTGCGGATCCGGCTCCGCGGAGAGATCCACCCGATGAACGGGAACCTCGGACGCGGTGTCGAGTTGCTGGTACCACTGGCCGTTCTCATCGGTTCCGGCGACGAGGAGGATCGAATGCGTATCCCTGACCCCGATCTCCACGGCGTCGACCACCATCTGCTCTGAGAGCTCCTCGCCGGCGAACCAGACGATCTGGGCGACCGAGTATGCCGAATTCTCAGGATCCTGGAGGTGCCCGTCGCGCATCCCGGTCTGTGAGGGAATCAGCGGCAGGCGGGGGGAGAGCGTGTCGGTCATGAGCACCTATGCTGGTCAGGGTCCGGGCATCACCTGTTGCCGGGACGTTCGCCGCGCATGTTACCGCCAGACCGGGTGCTCCAGGCTGTGCTCGATGCCATAACGTGGAAGAGTATTCATCTGACGCCATCGGGGGATATAATCCCGCGGTGCTTTGTGATGTCCGGCCGGTGCCGGTCCCGGCGCCACCGCATCGACTGGAGGGACCCATCCATGGAGACGGCTAGCCCGGACGTGCGAGCTTCGTCCGTAGGGACCGGGAGAAACTACCGACCACCGGTGTTCGACCTGGGCCTGCTCCTGTCGTCGATGGGGAGATCGCTTCCGGTAGCGCTCGTGATCGGCATCGCGGTCGGTCTACTGGCAGGCGTGGTCGCCTCCACGTTCCGCGATGAGTACACGGCGACGACCACCGTGAACGTCGCCACGCCGGGTCGCGCCGAGCGGGACGCTGCGACCATGGAGGCACTGGCCGCGGGGATGTCCGAGTACGTCACCGACGAGCGGGCGAGGTTCTTCATCGAAGAGGGCGTCGGCGAGGCCGTGACGCTGTACGGGCTGCGTCCGTCGGTCGCGGCCACCACCTCGAAGATCCCCGGTCTGCTGGAGATCAGTACGCGGTCGCATTCCGGACCGCTGGCGGCCGCCAAGATGGGGAATCTCGCGGTCGAGGCCATGAACCTGCGGGCCGACGAGGCTCGTGAAGAGGTCCTGGAGCCCGTAGCAGAGGCTGCCCAGCAGGAGATCGACCGGCTCAACGAGCAGATAGAGGCCCGCCGTCGAATCGATCGCACGGCGGATACCTCGGATCTCCTCGCTCTCATCTACGAGGCACGGGCCGGCGCAGAGCAGCTCCGGACCGCCTACCCCACCGCCACGATCGTCGCCCAGACCGGCAGCACTGGACCGAGCTGGCCGGCTCCGGTCTCGACGGGATTCGTCGTGGGCATCACCGCGACGGTGATCGCCGTTCTGGTCCTCGGACTGCTACGTCTGCGCAGGGGTCGGCGTACTGACGCGATCTGGGCGAGGGCCGCGGGTCACCGTCACCTCGCGGCCGTCGACGTCGACTCCGCGACCTCCGATGAGCTCCCGCCTCTGACCGAGGCCGCGGTCTCCGCGGTGCTTTCCGCGGGCGGCACCGTCGTGGTGCTGGGACGGACGGAACCGATCGAGGTGCCGAGTGGAGACGGTATCGATGCGGGGCGACTGATGATCGCGCCATACGACGATCCGTGGTGGCGGGAGGTGCCCGCCGCGGACGTCGACCTGGGTGTGGTCGTGGTGGATGACCGCTCCACCGATGGTCGGACCGCAGAGGCCGGATTGGCCACGTTCTCGGAGGTCGGGGTCCCCGCGCGCGTGGCGGTCCGAACACCGGGGAAGAGTTGAGCGCGACGGGTGCGCAGGGTTCTTCGCGCACACCCCGGGTCGCGTTGGTCCATGAGCGGCTCACGGATATCGCCGGGAGCGAGCATGTGGTCGAGCAGATGGCCCGGACCTGGCCGGACGCGAGGATCCACGTCCCGTTCGCCCGGCCCGAGGGGGTCCCGGCAGGCCTCGGGGAACGGGTCAGCACCGGCCCGCTCCAGCGCGCCTACGACCTGGTCGGTGGCGTCTCCTACGCGCCGCTGCTCCCGATGGTGCCGTGGGCCCTCCGGAGGGCGGACATCACTCCCGCCGACACCGACGCCATGGTGATCAGCCACCACGCCTTCGCGATCGCTGCCGCAGCACTCGATGTCCCGTCGGTCGCATACGTCCACAGCCCGGCCCGGTGGGCCTGGGACCCCGCCTTTCGCCGAGGAGAGACGGACGCCGTCGCGGGCAGGACCGCACTCGGACTGCTCGCCGCACGGGCGAAGGCCAACGAGGCACGGTGGTCGCCTGCGCCGCAGGAGGTCGTCGCCAATTCCTCAGCGGTCAGGGACAGGATCCGCGACTGGTGGGGAAGGGACGCCCTCGTCGTCCATCCTCCTGTGGACACGACCTACTTCACCCCGGGAGACGCCCCCCGGGGTGACTACTTCATCTCCGTGGGCAGGCTCGTGCCCTATAAGCGGGTCGACAGGGCGGTGGCCGCGGCAGTGCGGGCCGGGGTCCGGCTGCTCGTGGTGGGCGACGGCCGGGACATGGAGCGGTGCGTGTCGCGGTCCGGGCCCGGCGTCGAGTTCCTGGGTCGTCTCCCTCGCGACGAGATGCGGGATCTCGTGCGCGGGGCACGCGCCCTGATCATGCCCGGTGAGGAGGATTTCGGCATCGTGCCGGTCGAGGCCATCGCCGCCGGCACCCCGGTTCTGGCGCTGGGTCGGGGTGGCGCGTTGGACACCGTCGTTCCGGGCGTCAGCGGTGAGCTCGTGAATGGGTCCGACGACAACGACGACGTCGTGGTCGCTGCGCTCGCCGAAGCGATGCGCGACTGGGACGACTCGCGCTATTCGCGGTCGGAACTGGCTCGGTTCGCGGAAGCCTTCTCCGAGGCGACCTTCCGGGAGCGGATCGCCGCGGTGGTCGACTCCGTGTTGTGAGTCGTCAGCACCGCCGGCCGGCCGGGTCGTAGACGGCCGGTGATCCGATCGCGTACCGCCGTGGTGGTGCTGGCCGCGATCGCCGGGAACAGCCAGAAGTAGGCATCCATCGGAAAGATCTCGAGATAGGTCGAGAACAGTGCGGCCACGCACGCGGCGAGGGTCGCGGCGACAACCCCTCCGATGAGGCCGCGCTCCAAGGGGTCCTCGGTGACCGGCATCATCCGCAGCAACGGGATCACCATGAGCAGAACGATGGCGGTATAGCAGACGAAGCCCACCGGGCCCAGTTCCAGCAGGATCTTGATGACGTTGCTGTCGGGTTGATACAGCGGGGCGACCGGGTCCCAGCCCGCCGCGACCTTCGCGGCCGAGGAGCCGGTTGTCCCGAGTCCCTGACCGAGCGGTTGGGTGACGATGAGCGGGAGATTGGTCGTCCAGTGGCCGCCGCGGTCTTCGAGACTGCTGCTGGAGATGAAGGCCGAGAGCGCACCGGTACCGAAGACCGCGGTGAACACTGCGAGTACGAGACCTCCGACGACTGCGCCGACCAAAAGCCAGCCCAGGAACCGGCGGTAGAGAAGTAGGCCGATGAGGACGAGGCCCACGACGACCCCGATGTAGCTCGCCCGCACCACGGACAGGACCATCCCGAGACCGAGGACGGGGAAGGCGAGCATAAACAGTCGTGATCGGAGACGGTGGGGTTCGGCGAGTGCCGCCGAGGTGCCGATGATGATCACCAGCATGAGGAAGAGCCCGAACGGGAACGGCTGGTTGAAGGTGCCGAAACTCCGTAACAGCGGGCCGGCGCTGCGGATGTGTTCGTTCCACTCGTAGCCCATGTCTGCCAGCGCGTGCGGACCGATGAGTTGCTGCCAGATCCCGTACACCGCGGAGATGGTCCCGGTGACGATCAGCACAGTGACGAACGTGTCCTTGTCACGCCGGTCGAACGGGAAGATCACCGCGATCACCGCGAGAAGAACGTAGAAGAAGGCGATCTTGAGCGGGAAGAACGCCTGCGCACCGTGCACGACCAGCGCGGAGACGATCCCGACCGGTGCGAGGACCACGAACGGGATCAGCCACGGGGCGACCACCGTCCGGCCGTGGGGGGCCCGTGGCGCGAAGGGGCATGCCACCAGAACGGCGAGGACCGCCGCCTCCTTCCAGAACGAGACTGTCACGGGATAAATCAACAGCAGGCCGTGGAGAGGCATCAGGGCCGCGATGGCCAGGACACCCCACTGCGGACGCCTGAGAGCGAGCGCGAACAGCCCCAGGCAGACCGCCAGAGCGACCGCGAGTCCGACGATCATCGTCCTGCCTCCCGGGCGTGGTCGCGCAGATCACGGACCTTCGGCCACGTGAGGTGGGGGCGTAGCAGGGTGGTGAGCCACGCCTTGGTGCGGAGCCCTTCATGCATCGCCATCCGTGGTTGGGCGAACGGATCGGTGCGGGGGTGGCTGCGCCCGTTGGTGAACGAGTACCCGACGCGGTAGCCGGCTCGTGCCGCGAGGGCACGCACGTCGGCGTTCTGGTGCCCGAACGGATAACACAGCTCCCGCACCTCCGATCCCGCCCACTCTGACAGGATGTTCCGGGAGCGGGTGAGCTCATCGAGGGCGACCCGCGGCGCGACGTCCGGCAGCGACACGTGATTGGCCGTGTGCCCGCACAGCGTCGCCCCGGCCTCCAGCGCTTCGCCGATCTCGGCGCGGGACATCGTTCGTGCCGCTTCGGACCACCACCGCGGCCGCACTCCCGGATGATCGGTGACGGGAAGCAGCGTCCAGGGGATGCCCCGGTCACCGAGGTGGGGCATCGCATACCTGTGGACGCCGACGAGCGCGTCATCGAATACGACCGCCGCGAGACCGGAGGCGTCCCCGGCGAGGAGGTGGTCGGTGAACTCGGACAAGGTCACCGGGCGTAGACCCAGGCCCGCGACGATGTCGAGCTGGTGCAGGAAGGTCGATTCGGTGACGGCGTACTGATAGACGTCGGCGGAGTCCGGCAGGATGTCGTGGTAGGCGAGGACCACGCCCGAACGCCCGGCGTGGAGGAATGACGTCGCGGCACGGATCGCGGCAGCTGCGGGCGGGCGAGGCATCATCGGTCCTTTCGTCCGATACCGAACGCCGCGGCGGTCCGGCTCAGTAACGGGATGTTCTCCAGTGAGCCGCTGTACTCGGCGAGCGCGGCGAACAGCAGCAGTGCCGCGACGATGACCGGCGGCCACGGCAGTCCGGCGTATCCGGTCAGGACGACGGCGGGCACGATGAGCGCTGCCGCCAACAGGAGCTGCCTGACGAGCGGCCCCCAGGCCACCACACCTTCGATCCGGAGGCTTCTCTGGACGACGATGAGGCAGACGACGAACATCAACGTCTCGGTGACGAGAGTGGCCGCGGCCGCCCCGTCATACGAGAAGTGGGGGATTGCGAGATAGTTTAAACCGACGTTGAGCAGGACACCCGCACCCGCGACCCAGGGGAAGACGGTCAGCTTGCGTGCGGCCACCAGGGCGACGATCCCTGTGTTGGTCACGCCGCTGATCGCGCTGGACAGGACCAGTAACCGGGCGGCGTCGGACGCCGGGACGAAGGTTTCGCCGTAGAGGAGGCCGATGAAGAACTCGGCGGTCGGCCAGAAGCCGATCACTGCGAGGGCCCCGAGCCCGCCGGCGACGACCATCGCCTGCCGGGTCCGGCAGCGGAACGTCTCGGTGTCGTGCGGCCATGCCTTGATCAGGACGGTGGTGAAGGGTACCGAGATGGTCACCGTCACGATGATGACGAGGTCCGAGAACTTGTAGCCGATGGCGTACATCCCGACCGCGTCGTAGGTGTCCAACCGCTGGAGGATCAGGATGTCGACCTTGGTCAGCAGCATGATCAACGCGAAACCGATGGAGATCGGGACCGCCTCCCGCAGCATCTCCCGCCAGTACCTCGTGCCGGCGCTGAACACCGGCCGCGGACCGAGCTTTCCGCGGAGCACCCCGGCTCCGCGCACCACGAGCACGACCACCTCCTTGACCACGGAGGGGACGACGAACCAGGCGAGACCGGGGGCGGTCGCGGCGACGACGAGGACGAGGGCGAACTGGACGATCTGGGCGACGACGTCCCAGAGGGCCAGCGGGACCAATCGCAGACGGGCCTGGTACAGGACGAGGAGGGCGTTGGACGGGGTTGCGAGGACCACGCCGGTGGCGGCGAACGCGACCACCGCGACGAAGGCGACCGACAGGCCCGTCGCCCAGGCGTAGAGGACCGCGACCGCGAACCCGAGGAGCCCGAGCAGGATCCTCAGGAGAATGAACGACCCCGCGACCTGCTGGGCTTCGTCATGGTCGTCAGCTGTCAGCCG
The DNA here is from genome assembly GCF_053645335.1 of Dietzia sp. NPDC055340. Taxonomy (NCBI): domain Bacteria; kingdom Bacillati; phylum Actinomycetota; class Actinomycetes; order Mycobacteriales; family Dietziaceae; genus Dietzia; species Dietzia sp. NPDC055340. Next base: position 38,701 of record NZ_JBSHML010000023.1, read on the forward strand.
GGCGAGCACCACGCGGCCGACGCCGAGATCGGTGACCAGAGCCATGATCCCCAGCAGGCCGAAGATGAACGAGTACTTGCCCCAGTCCTCCGGCGAGAGCGTGCGCGCGATGACGACGGTGCCGGCCCAGCCGAAGACGGCCGTGATGATGCGGCTGATGACCATGGCACTCGAGTTGGTGATCAACGAGCGGTTCTGGGACGGCGTCGACGCGGTCGCGGCCATGGCGCCGTCCGGAACCGTGGTGCCCACGCCCTCGTCGCTCACCTGGGCGCGATCCTGGCGGCGAGGCTGCGAAGTAGCGAGACGGCACGGTCCGCCGCTGCCATCCGAGCGCGGGCGGTCCGGTTTCCGGCGGGGATCGCGACGAGCGTGCCGACGGGGTACTCCCGCGTCTGCCAGTCCTTCTTGTACCCGCTACGACCGATCAACAGGTCCACCTCGGTGACTCCCACGTCGTCGTGGTGGTCACAGATCGATTCGATGAGCAGGTGCCCGGGGCGGGCCCGGCCGTGCGCGGGATCGAACCTGGTGAACCACAGTTCGGCGGTGCTGCCGGTACGCAGCGTGGCGAAGTGGGAACCCCAGTCCCCCCCGAAGGTCCCGCCCCAGAGCAGTAGATGGCCGTTCTCGGCCTCCTGCCGGAGGAACTCTCTGGTGAATGCGTCGTGGGGCGGCGCGCACAGGTTGAGCCGGTCGTCGCCGCGATCCGATTGCGCCGACGCCGCGGTGGCCACGATGTCGGGCCACCGTGCGTCGAACTCCTCGCGGGTGCGCACGGTCTCGATCCTGAGTTCCTTGCCTTCCCTGGCGAGCTTGCGGCGGGTGGAGGCGGCACGAGAGAGCGTGGACCTGCCCCGCAGATCGGTGGCACGAACGCCCTCGGGAAGGTCGATCACGGGGCAGTGATCGTCGGGGGTGAACGACGCCCTCCAGGAACCTTGCGCCAGGATCGCGGCCAACAGGGGAGAGGACGCGGGGAGATGAGTCAGTTCGAGCACGCCGCCGGCCGTACCGAGCCCGACCACCAGGTCCCTCATCGCCTCGTCGTCGACCGCCAGGGCTTCACCGACGGTGCCGAGGCCGTGCCCCAGCAGCCGGAACACCCGCACCCCGAGGCGTCGGCGTTGGTGCAGGGGAGCAAGGGCGACCAACCGACCGTCGCGATGGACCGTCGCCACCCGGAGCGGACCACGGCCGAGGTGGCGGTGCCAGGACAGCCCGTAGGAGGGACGGGAGGCGAAGCGGGTTCCGACGTCCTCGGCGAGGGCGTGCCATTCGAGCCGGAGCCGGTCGTCGACGACGGAGGTGAGGGTGAAACTCATCGGTTCGGCTCCTCGGCTCGCGCATTCACCGCGTGGCGGAGCGCGTCGACGATCGCGTCGGCGGAATGGACGATGCTGTAGTGCGTTCGGACTCGAGCGTGGCCCGACTCGCCCATCCGACGTCGCAGGACGGGGTCGGAGACCAGCGTGTCGAGTGCCCGCGTCACCGCATCCCGGTCCGCTCCGTCGACCAGAAGGCCCGTCTCACCGTCCGTAACCATCTCCGGGATCGCCCCACCGGGATTGGCGATGACCGGCAGTCCGGCGGCCGACGCCTCCAGAACCACGTTGGGCGCCTGATCGATGGTGGACGGGAAGCACATGATGTCCGAGCCGGCCAGGAGCTCCCAGAGCCGGTCGTCCCCCGGGGTGAGATCGCGGACCACCCGGAGACCGGGTTCCTCGGGGACAGGGTCGAGGGTGACCAACAGGAGGTCGGCGCGGTCGCGGAACGATGAGCGCCACACATCGAGGAGGAGTGAGCCGCCCTTTCGATCCATCGACGTCCCCACGAAGACGATCGTCGGTTGACGGTCGGGGCTCCGGTGCGGGACCGGGGTGGTCAGGTACGGAGACCAGATCCCCATCCTCAGGAGGGAGACGGACGCGGGGGAGAGCCCGTACCCCGGGGAGGTCAGAGAGTCGGCCACGAGCTCGGAGTTGGCGAGGACGTGCCGGGCGGCGTGCAGAACCGGCCGCTCCCAGGGCAGTATGGCCCGGCTGGAGCCGGCGGTGAATCGGGTCGGCGTGCGGTACGGGATGCTGTAGGCGTTGAGCAGGCCGGTGCTGTCCGTCGTGATGACGGTCGGCACGGACCGGACGATCCGGGCGCCGCCGAGCATGCAGTTCTGTGTGTAGAGATGCACCGCATCGATGTCCCCGCGCCGGAGTCGGTCGCGCACGCGACGGTTGACCGCCCACGAGTGAACCAGTTGGCCCCGGAGGGGCTGCAGGTCCAGGTCCTGCGCGGCGAGCCCGGGGACCGGTGCCCGCAGGATGCGTCCGACGAGGCCGGGGCCCATGGCGTCGAGAAACTCCGCGTCGACATCCGAGCGCTCGGCGAGGGCACGGCGCAGCGCGTGATGGACGGTCGCGTGTCCGCCGATGTTCTCGTTGACGAACAACGCGCGCAGCGGGCGCTGTGGTGTGTCGGTCACCGAGAGTCCGAGGCGCGAGCGCAGCACGTCGGCTTCCCGCCGGATCAGGCGGGCCGCGGAGCGGCGGGTGTCCGGACGGTACAGGTTGTGATCGCCTTGCGGCGTGCGTATGCGTTCGATACGCCCGGTGTAGCCGCGTCGACGTAGCCGCTTCAGCCCGTCGTCACCACGCTGGAAGGTGAAGTGTTCATCGTCCTCGGGGGTGAGCGCGACGACGGTACGGACACCCGCGTCGTCGAGGTCGGTCAGAAGGGGACCCGGCACCTGGGTGACACCTCGTCGTCCGAGCTGCTCCCACGCCCGATACGGGAGCAACCTGCGCGCCAGCGGTTTGAGTCGCGTACGGCCGGACTCGGTGGCCGGGGGGACCTGGTTCTCGAGGTCGTACCCGTGCGCGAGGAGGAACTCCTTCGTGACGGGCTCGCGCACCCGGGACCACTGGATCATCCCGAACAGAAGCGCCGCGCCGGCCCGCGTGCGGATCGCGGATTCGGCTGACATCCACGCCCCCGAACACAGTCCGACGAGAAGCAGATTCCGCGCCGGCAGGGGCAACGCGCGGAGCACGGCGGCGGCATCGTCCCGCGAGGCGTGGGAATAGAGCACCGCGAGCCCGCCGGGCTCGATCGCGCCGGCCTCCCCGCCACCGGTCTTGTCGAATCTGTAGCAGGCCAGCCCGTTTCCGGCGTTTTCGCGGGCGGCCTCGACCCAGGCTCGTGTCGGACCCCACGCCGGCTCGTTCGCGGTGGTCTGGAAGACGATCCCGCCCCGCACGGGCTCCCCGACGACCCGGGTGGTGGTCAGGGGGAGCTCCTTCGCGGTGACCGTCGAGAGTTCCTCCTCGACGACGGTTCCGTCCGCTCTGCGCGCGACGATCGCCGTGAGGCGCGGCGTCGGATCGAACACGGCCCCCTCGCTGGTCGTGCCGATGACCGCTTCACGGTCGACGACGGCGAGGACGGCGGCCGACAGCCGCTCGATGTCGGGCTCGGGGACGTGGTGGATGAACGCGAGCGGAGCGGTGAAGAGCTCGCTCTGGGTCAGCTCCACGGTGGCGGTGGCGTCGTCGGCAATCGCGTCGACCTGGGGGTCGGCGATCACCTCGGGTCGGGCCGCGAGGATCGCCACACGAGTCACTGGGGCCCACTTCGCTCTCCGGATGCGTGCGGCCGTTTCCGGGGAGAAGTGCCCACCGAGGGTGGAGACACCCGGGTCAGCGGGATCCTGGCCCACGGTGAGCCGATACTTGGCTGTCTGTTCGCGGAGGAACCGCCGACCCGACTGCGGCGGATCCCAGACCACCAGGGACGTGTTCGGCAGGTCCGCGTCGGCGAGCGCGGAGGCGGCGATGAGTGCGCCGGCTCGAATCCCGATCACGACGACGTGTCCGACACCGCTGTCCTGCATCCACCGGACCGCCGTCACGACCCCGGACTCCCATTCCTCCCACGCCGTCCCCGAGAGCTGATCGCCCGTCGACGAGCCCGTTCCGGGATGGTCGTAGCGCAACGTCGGCACTCCCGCGCACGCGAGCTTCTCGGCCAGGGCCCGGGCGCCCCGGTAGGTGGTCACCTGCTCGATGCCGAGGGAAGGAACGACGACGACACCGGTGCCGGAGTGGCGTCCGACGGGGTGATTGACGACCCCGAACAGGGAGGCGTCAGGTGGGCCGAACCAGGTCGCGAACGACGCCGAGGAGTTGCTCACGGGAACAGGGACTCCCTGACCTCCGCGGGCCACTGCTGCGGATCGAGCCCATGGACCCCGAGCAATGCCAGCGTGATGCGCTCGAGTCCGAACCCGACACACGAGCTGTGTGCAACCGAGCCGTCGGCGAGGGTCAGACCGAAGTTCCGACCGAAGTGGTCCTCGGCGAGATTGCACGACGCAATGGCATCGGCCGGGTGGTCCTCGCCGTAGACGTGGACGACGATCTCCGTCTTGAGATCGTTGGCGAGTTGCTCGTTGGCGAGAAGTCTGCCCGCACGGCCGAAGAACGGGTCGTTGGCCGCGACGGCCTCCACCTCGAGCCCGAGACCGGCGAGCAGCCGGACGGCCCTGTCGACCCACGCGGTGCGGAATTCAGCGGCCTCCACCGGCGTCCCGACGCGGACGTACTCGTGCATGCGGAAGGACTGCATACGCATGGGGTCCGCTGACGGTTCATGCCGGAAGCAGTAGCCGTTGACCTCGGCCGCGATTCCGCCCTCGGGGAGCGGGTTCGGCAGCGTCCCGTACAGAGGATGGCAGGCGGATGACACCATCACCGTGTCGCCTGGAGACAGATGATGATCCCACGGGCGTTCGGCCGCACGGTCCGCGAGAAGCGCGCGGTGATCAGCACTCGTGCCGGTGAACGTATTGACCACACCCGTCAGATCCGGGAACGACTCGATGTAGTCGGTCTTCTCGTAGAGGTCTCGCGGGAACACCGGCGGAAACCTGTACAGCTGGTAGCCGCTGCCGCCCGGCGTCAGTTCCCCGGCGTCAGCACCCTCACGGATGATCAGGCCGTCGACTGCGTCCAGCACGCGCTCGAACCCGGCTCCCCGGGCGTAGAGGCCGGGTATTCCGGCGGGGATGAGGAGCCCGGCGTCGATGAGTCGCCCTCGGAACTCGTCGTGCAGTGTCGAGATCGGGGTCATGATCCTCCAGCCACCTCTCGTCTCGGGGAGCGGCCGCTCGCGGTCCGGCCAATGCCTGATGCCAGAGTGAGAGAGTACCCACCCGTGTGCCGTGGTGGATGCTACCCAACCGGTTCCATTGGACTCGCAGTCAATTTTTATCTCGTGTCGAATTGGTCACATGATCGAGGAGGTAAAGCACAGCGCGCTGGAGCCGCGAAGCGGGGTGCACCCGGGTCGCGGTCTATCCCGGATATGCCCCTGACCACCGGTTAGCCTCGAAGTTGTGCGGACCTGGTCGGGGCGACGGTGCACCGTACGCACCCCATCGAAATCGACTATCCGCCGGCGTCTACCCGCCGGTGTGAGGATTCTTACCCTGCTGCTGGTGTAACGCTGAAGCGGATAGCTGATATCCCTAAGGGAGAGCTTAGGTGGAGGGGGCGGTTGTGGGCAGTAGCAACGATGTCGAGGTCAGGGTTCGTGAGACGGTGGCGGCCGCTCTCGTCGGCAAGGTTGAGGTCGACATACTGGAGACCGAGGATGATCTCTTCGATGCGGGGATGACGTCCCATCAGACCGTTCAGGTCATGCTCGCCCTCGAGGACGAGTTCGACGTCGAGTTCCCCGACGAGGTGTTGAACCGGACCACCTTCACCAGCATCCGCTCGATGATCGAAGCTCTGGGGAAGATCCTGTGAGCGTCCCCGCCCCGCCCCGGCCCGCGGTCGCGGGCGCGGCCACGACGCTGCCCGCCCCGGCGGCCGGCCGTCGAGAGCGACGTTCTTTCTGGGGGCGCGCCACGCGCTTCCTTCTCGTGGTGCCGCGCTACAGGTTCGACGTGTGGCACCGGCTCGCGGACTCGATCGCGATCTATCTCATCGCCTGGCTTTTTCTCCCGGAGCGACCGTGGCTCACCGCTACCGCACTCGTCATCGCTATAGCGTTCTCGCCGTCGCTGTATCGTCACCGCCTCAACATCTCCGTTCTCGATGACCTGCCGAGGGTGGTCGTGGTGGGCACCGTCCTCTCGGTCTTCGGTGCCGTCGTCGCCAACGCGGGCATGAATCTCTTCAGCCTCATCAAGTTCACCGCGGTGGTCGTATCGACACTCGTGCTCACCCGCATGGTGGTCGCCCCGCTGCTGCGGTGGAGCCGTCAACGACATCGGGCGTTTCGAAACCGCACCCTGATCGTCGGAACCGGGGATACGAGTCTGGATCTCGCCCGGACCCTCGTGGAACGGTCCGAGTTCGGTCTGTCCCCGGTTGCCCTCGTGGACGCCGAGCGGGGCCTCGCCGCCGAGGTCGCGGCCATGGACCTCGGGGTGCCGCTCGAGAGCCCGACCGGAGGTCTGGTCGAACTCATCCGGCGCCACCGCGTGCGCACCGTGATCATCGGATTCGGCGCCTATGACGATCGCCAGCTGCTGCGGATGCTCACCGAATGCGACCACGAGGACGCCGAGGTGTTCATCATCCCCCGGCTCTTCGACTACATGAACGTCGAGGGACGCATGGACCGGATCAACGCGCTGCCGTTGATCCGGGTGAAGCGTTCAGCTCACCGATCGGTCGCCTGGAAGCTGAAGCGCCCCCAGGACCTCCTTCTCAGTGGCCTGGCGTTGGTCCTGCTCTCTCCGCTCTTCCTTCTCATCGCCCTCGCGGTCAAGCTCGACGACAGGAACGCCCCGGTGTTGTTCCGGCAGACCCGGATCGGCGAACGCGGGCGACAGTTCGAGCTCCTCAAATTCCGCTCGATGCGCCCCGCGGACGAGAACGAATCCCAGACGAAGTGGTCGATCGCCGGCGATCCGCGAATCTCCCCTGTCGGGGCGTTCCTCCGTAAGTCGTCATTGGACGAGATCCCGCAGATCTACAACGTATTCCGTGGGGACATGGCGCTCGTCGGACCGCGCCCGGAGCGTCCGCACTTCGTCGAGCAGTTCAGCGGTGAGTACCGCGGCTACGCCTCGCGCCATCGTGTCCCGGCCGGTTTGACGGGATGGGCCGCGATCAACGGTCTACGGGGCGACACGAGCATCGCGGACCGCGTGATGTTCGACAATTTCTATATCGAGAACTGGTCTCCGTGGATGGATATCCGGTCGATACTCCTCACCATGTGGGTCGTGGTCAAGGGCACAGGTAAGTGACCGACACCGGCGTCGTGGTCTGGGGTGCGCTCGCGTTGCGCCCCGGCGGAAGCGGGGTGCAGACCTATGAGCGGGAACTCATCCGGGCGACCGCAGACCTCGGATCGGGGCGCGGCCTCGCCGCCGTCGTCCAGGAGGACGCGATCTCCGAACTGCCGGATGACGTGCGTGCGATCACGCGTCCTGTCTGTAGTGGTGCGCGACGTGCGGTCCACGGACTCCGCCCCGCGCCGGGAGCCGCGCTCTTCCACTCTCTGGATGTCGACCTCCCGGTCGCACAGCGGGGCCCGACGGTCAGCACTGTTCATGACATGTCGGTTTTCGACACCCCGTGGGCCTTCGGCGCGGTCCGGGCACGCGGCGAGCGCATCCTGCTGCGGCGATCTCTCCGCCGCGCAGATGCAGTGATCGCGGTGTCTGAGTTCACCGCCGAACGTGTCGCCGCGCTGACCGGACGTGTGGCCACGGTGACGCCACTCGCGCCGGCCGACTGGGCGCGGATCCCGGGCCAGGCCGAAGTCGAGGCGGTCCGCGTCAAATACGACCTTCCCCGGACGTTCGTCCTCCAATTGGGAACCCTCGAGCCACGCAAGAACCCTCACGTCGTGGCTGACGCGGCTCGAGACCTGGGGGTGCCGGTGGTTCTCGGGGGCGCGGGTACAGACGGCCCGGGCCGACCGGTGGGCAGCATCGGCCTGGGCTACGTCGATCAGGTCGATGTACCGGCGCTGTATCGCGCGGCCGACGTGGTCGCCTACGCGTCGAGATACGAGGGTTTCGGGCTTCCACCGCTGGAGGCCATGGCGTGCGGGGGCGTCGTGGCGGCCAGCGCGGTCGGTGGGATTCCCGAGTCGGTCGGGAGCGGTGCCGTCGTGATCGCCCGCGACACCGCCGAGCACTGGACCCGGGCGATCCGGGACCTCCTCTCCGATACCGATCGTCGTGCAGAACTCAGGGCCGCGGCGGCCACGGTCGTGGCGTCCCGGACCTGGAGTGCCGTCGCGTCAGACACCCTCGCCGTCTACGACTCCCTCGGCTGATGATCATCACCGGAACGGTTCGGGAGTATCCGGGCGATGTCGCCGCGCGGGTACGGCTGTCACAGAGGAACACGGCACGCACGCCCGGTCCGGCCGCACCAGGAACAGGAGATCGTCGATGAGCGCCGGCACCGCAGTACTCGTCAATGCGACCGGTGTGCGCTCCGGCGCCGAGAACGTCCTCGTGGCCGTGGCCGGTGAGCTCGCCGACTCGGGCCACGAGGTGGTGCTTCTCAGTCCGCCGGGCCCGGTCGTCGACGGGATGCCCCCCGGCACGCGGCACCTCCGGATCCCCACGCTCGGCCTGGAGGGAAAGGGCGGGGTCGCGAGGCTGGTGGCGGTGGCCCGTCTCATCGTTCGCTGGGTTCGGGCCGGTCTCATCCTGCGAACGGTCACCGGTGACCGCGGTGACCGCGGTGACGGCGAGGGCGGTGTCGTCGTCGTCAATTCTCTTTTAGCCCTGCCCGCTCTCCCGTTCGCGTTCCCGCGGGCCCGGGCCTCCGGCACGACGTCATGGCTCGTCCATGACACCGTCGTGAGCCGGAGGCAACGTGTGGCGGTCAGACTCGGCGCCCGGCGAGTCCACCGCGCGGTGGCCGTCTCCGAGGTGACAGCGGCATCGATACGACCGCTCGTGCCGCGGGTGATAGTCCGACCGAACGGCGTCGTCATCCCCCGCGGGAAGGTTGTGGGCGCGTCCGACAGGGAGCCGGTGGTGGGGATCCTCGCCGCGTTGACCTCCTGGAAGGGCCAGGATGTGCTGCTCGATGCTGTCGCACGATGCCAGGGAATGACCGTGGAGATCGCCGGCGGAGCGCTGTTCGGCGAAGATGAGTACGAGCGTGCCCTCCGGGACCGTGCCGATCAGGAGGATCTACGGGGCCGGGTCCGGTTCCTCGGGCACGTCGACCGCAGGCAGGTGCTCGACCGGTGGGCCATCGCGGTCTCGGCGTCAGTTCTTCCCGAGGCGGGCCCGCTCGGGGTTCTCGAGTGTATGGCCGCGGGGCTGCCGGTGGTCGCCACCGATCACGGGGGAGCGGCGGAGTACCTCCGTGAGGGCATCGGGGTCCTCGTCGCCCCCGGGGATCCCGAAGGTCTCGCGAATGCGCTGTCGGAGTTGATCGCCGACCCGGCACGGAGGGAGTTGATGGCCGAGCGCGGTCGCGCGCGGGCGGCGCAGGAGCATGACATCGAGATGACCCTGCCGGCGATGGCCGGGGCGCTTACGGGGCGCTGACGCCCGCGACGACGGGGCGCTGACGCCAGAATCCGCCCGTTGTCGAGAAATGACGAACGCCCCGGGCTGAGCCGGGGCGTTCTGTGCGGTGCGCGATACTGGGATTGAACCAGTGACCTCTTCCGTGTCAGGGAAGCGCTCTCCCGCTGAGCTAATCGCGCGGGTATCTCCTGCCGGATCACTCCGACGTGGAGGTGGAGACGGGAATCGAACCCGTGTTGACGGCTTTGCAGGCCGCTGCCTCACCACTCGGCCACTCCACCGCAAAAGGTATCGAGCCTGGTGAGGACAACCTGACTCCTCGATCCCTCCGAGCGGATGACGGGATTCGAACCCGCGACCCTCACCTTGGCAAGGTGATGCGCTACCAGCTGCGCCACATCCGCACTGCGTTCCGGTTCGCTGTAGGCGCTCCGGGCTGCGAGAAAGAACATTAGCCGACCCCGGATGAAGAACACAAATCGGGGGCCGGATATGGGGTGTGAACTGCAAAAACAGCAGATGTGCGCTGTTTTGTGGTCATGAACGCGTGGGTCTCCCGAAGGCCGGGGTGCGTGCGACGCTCGGTGCACTTCCACTACAGGCGTGGCGAGCGGCAGGCACCAGCCGTGGGCCCGTCGGAGGGCACGTACCGGGCGCCACGGGCCGGGCACCGGATGGGCTGCCGAACCCGGACAGTCGCGGCATCACGGGGTCGAATTGGGGTCCGGGATCACGCTTGCTACAGTGTTCGAGTGCCACGGCGGGAACGCCTCGACACAGTGCGGTCCTATAGCTCAGCGGAAGAGCGCTCCGTTCACACCGGAGAGGTCACTGGTTCGAACCCAGTTAGGACCACCACCCAAGTCACCGAACCCCTCCCGGTCAGCCCGGGAGGGGTTCGTCGGTTTCGCGGACTCGCTTTCGCCCGCCGCCTCCGTCAGGTCAGGACTCGTTGCCTGCCAGTGCCTGTTCGAGCGCCCGGGAGAACACCTCGACGGGCTGGGCCCCACTCACCGCGAGCCGACCGTCGAGGACGAAGAACGGCACGCCCCGCACGCCGATCTCGCGGGCGGTCTCGATGTCCTTCCGGACCTGATCGGCGTAGTCCTCTCCGCTGAGCAGGGCGTCGAGTTCGTCCGAGGGGAGCCCGGCCTCGATCCCGATACGTCGGAGGACATCCGGATCCGAAACCGCCAGTCCCGCGGTGAAGTGGGCGCGGCGCACTGCTTCGTCGACAACGTCCGAGCGGCCGTGCCGGCTGGCGAGCGCGGAGAGTCGATGGGCGTCGAACGTCGAACAGATCTGTGCAGACCGCCAGTCGAACTCCAAGCCGAGATCGCGAAAGCGTTCGGCCATCTGCTCCTGCCCGGTCTCCGCGTCGGCCAGTGGCGTCCCGTACTTGCGGGAGAGCATCTGCGCACTGCTCTCGCCCCGCTGGCCCGCCGTGAGTGTCGGCGACGCGGGGTCGAGTTCGTACGCACGCCACACCACCTCGACCGGAACGTCCGGGTGGCCGCCCCGGAACGACTCCAGCGCCTGCTCCAGGTGGCGTTTCCCGATCCAGCAGAAGGGGCAGATGACGTCGGACCAGATATCGATGCGCATGTCGGGTGCAACACCTCATGATGATCCGGGATTCCGTGACAGCCCGGGTAGCATGGACCGGCCCCGGTGCGTCCGCGTTCCGGGATGTCAGCCCGGGTGGCTCAAGCCGCCCGACGTCCACTGCCGAGGAGATCGCCCCCCGTGTCCGAGAACCGCATGCCGGAAGCCGATGTCGACGTGACGGGTGCGGCGACCGTGACCACCGTCATCCCGGCGGGGGAGCCGGCCGGGAAGATCCTCGCCGAGCGTGAGCTGCAGTCCAGGAGCGGCCCCGAGACAATCGTTGTGGTCCGGGATTCTGAGGGCGCGCTTCGCGACCTGTCCTGGGCGCCGGAGGCGGACACCGAGGTCGAACTGGTCCGCGCCGATTCCGAGGACGGCCGTTCGGTGATCCGCCACTCCTGTGCCCACGTGCTCGCGCAGGCCGTTCAGGACAAGTTCCCCGAGGCCAAGCTCGGCATCGGTCCGCCGATCGCGAACGGCTTCTATTACGACTTCGACGTGACCGAGCCGTTCACCCCCGAGGACCTCAAGGACCTCGAGAAGCGGATGAAGAAGATCATCAAGGCCGGCCAGCGCTTCTCCCGTCGTGAGTACGCCTCGCTCGACGAGGCCCGCGCGGAGTTGGCCGGGGAGCCGTACAAGCTCGAGCTCGTCGAGGACAAGGGTCGCGCGGATGCCGGCGATTCCGAGGGAGCCGAGGCCCTGGCGGATTCCGAGATCATGGAGGTCGGCGCCGGCGCGCTGACCGCCTACGACAACCTGAACCCGCGCACCGGTGAGGTCATCTGGTCGGACCTGTGCCGCGGCCCGCACACGCCCACCACCAAGTTCATCCCGGCGTTCACGCTCACCCGCTCATCGGCGGCCTACTGGCGCGGGGACCAGAGCAAGGCAGGCCTCCAGCGCATCTACGGCACCGCGTGGGAGAGCACCGAGGCGATGGACGCCTACCTCGACCGCCTCGCCGAGGCCGAGAAGCGCGACCACCGGCGGTTGGGCACGGAGTTGGATCTGTTCAGCTTCCCCGACGAGATCGGTTCGGGCTTCCCGGTGTTCCACCCGCGCGGCGGAATCATCCGCAACGAGATGGAGCAGCACTCCCTCAAGCGGCACCTCGCTGCGGGTTATTCGCTCGTCAACACCCCGCACATGACCAAGGGCGACCTGTTCCGCAAGTCCCAGCACCTGAGCTGGTACGCCGAGGGCATGTTCCCGCCCATGATCGTGGACGCGGAGTACGACGCGGACGGCAACGAGACCAAGCCGGGGCAGGACTACTACGTCAAGCCCATGAACTGCCCGATGCACAATCTCGTCTTCGACTCGCGGGGCCGTTCGTACCGCGAGCTGCCGCTGCGGATGTTCGAGTTCGGCACGGTGTACCGCTACGAGAAGTCCGGGGTGATCCACGGCCTGACCCGCGCCCGCGGATTCACGCAGGACGACGCCCACATCTACTGCACCGAGGAGCAGATGGAAGGCGAGATCGCCTCGGTGCTCTCGTTCATCATCTCCCTGCTGCGCGACTACGGGTTGGACGACTTCTATCTCGAGCTGTCCACCAAGGACCCCGAGAAGTACGTCGGCGGCGATGAGCTCTGGGAGCGGGCCACCGAGACCCTCGAGCGCGTGGCCACGAACTCCGGCCTCGAGCTCGTGCCGGATCCGGGCGGGGCGGCGTTCTACGGCCCCAAGATCTCGGTGCAGGCCCGCGACGCGATCGGCCGCACCTGGCAGATGTCGACGGTGCAGCTGGACTTCAACCTGCCGGAGCTGTTCGACCTGACCTACAACGCCGCCGACGGCACCAAGAAGCGCCCGGTGATGATCCACCGTGCGCTCTTCGGATCGATCGAGCGGTTCTTCGCGGTGCTGCTCGAGCACTACGCCGGACTGTTCCCGGCGTGGCTCGCGCCCGTGCAGGTGGTGGGCATCCCCGTCGCGGATGCGCACGAGAAGCACCTCGAGGACATCATCGACGAGCTGCGTGGCCGGGGAATCAGGGCCGAGCTGGACACCTCCGACGAGCGGATGCAGAAGAAGATCCGCAACCACACGACCGGCAAGGTGCCGTTCATGTTGCTGGCCGGCGACCGTGATGTCGAGGCCGGCGCAGTGAGTTTCCGGTTCCCGGATGGCACGCAGCTCAACGGAGTCTCGCGCAACGCCGCGATGGACAAGATCCAGCACTGGGTCTCGTCGCAGCGTAACGACGCCCCGACCGCGGAGCGGTTGTGACGGGCGGCGGTCCGGTATCCACCGGGACCTACCGCCAGTACGGCGTGGGCGAGGACCGTCTCCAGTTGCTGTGGACGCCCTACCGGATGTCCTACATCGCCGAGACCCGGCCGGAGCCCGCCGAGGGGATGACCGGGGAGCCGTTCCTGGATATTCCGCAAATGAGCGACGAGGACGGGTTGGTGGTCGCCCGGGGCGAGCACGTGTACGTCGTCCTGAACCTGTACCCGTACAACCCGGGGCACTCGATGGTGGTGCCGTACCGCAAGGTGGCTGACCTGGAGGATCTCGACGACGACGAGGCCCGCGAGCTCATGTCGTTCACCCAGCATCTGCTCCGCGTCATCAAGGCCGTGTCGAATCCGGACTCGTTCAACGTGGGGCTGAATCTCGGCAGCGCCGCCGGGGGCTCGCTCTCCGAACACCTGCATCAACATGTCGTGCCACGATGGATCGGCGACGCCAACTTCATCACCGTGACCGGTGGTACGAAGGTGTTGCCGCAGTTGCTCAAGCAGACCCGTCAGCTGCTCGCTGACGCGTGGACCACGACGCCTTCCGGGCCCGGCCACACCTGAGAAGCGGGGAGAAGAATGCTCAGCGAGTACGGACGGTCCGGGGTGACGAAGGTGGCGCACCCCGTCGCCGCCTTCCTGGTACGCATCGGCGTTACGGCCAACGGGATCACGCTCACGGGCCTGGTCCTGACCTGCGCTGCGGCGGTGGGGTTCTTCGGCACCGGCCATCTGTTCGCGGGCGCGATCGTGATCGGCCTATGCACCCTGTTCGATCTGGTCGACGGGGCCGTCGCGCGGGCCGGCGACGGCGGCTCGCCGTACGGCGCGCTCGTCGACGCGGTGTCCGACCGGGTGGCGGACGGCGTGATCCTCGGTGCCCTCGTGTGGTGGGTCGTCGACACCGAGCCGACCAACCGGTTCGCCCTGGTCATGCTGCTGGCCTGCATGGTCCTGTCCCAGGTGGTCTCGTACTCCAAGGCCCGGGCGGATGCGGGCGACCTGCGCACCCCGGGCGGGCTGATGGAACGGGCGGACCGGCTGGTGATCGTCCTCGTCGGCGCAGGGCTCGAGGGACTCGGCGTCCCGTGGGCCCTCGAGGTGGCGGTCACGGTGGTCGCGCTGGGCAGCCTCATCACGGTCATCCAGCGTGTCCTGGGTGGCCGTGCCGACTACCTGTCCCGGGTGGCGGACAAGGGCGCGGCCTCGGTCGGTGACCGATGAGCCGGGTGGGCCAGACGCTCTCCGATTACGGTTATGCCGCCGGCTGGGCGGTCGTCCGGGCTCTGCCGGAGGGGCTCTCCCGAGGGCTGTTCCGCGCGGGCGCGGATCTCGCGGCTCGCCGGCAGCGCCCCGATTCGCAGTTGCGCAAGAACCTCGCCCGCGTCCTCGGCGTACCCCCCGCCGACGTCCCGGACGAGCTGATCCGGGACTCGATGCGGTCCTACGCTCGTTATTGGCGTGAGGCGTTCCGACTGCCGTCCATGGACCGTGAGGCGGTGGCGCAGGAGATGGACCGAACCATCTCCGGTGTGGAGCACATCGACGACGCCCTCGCTCTCGGGCGAGGGGTCGTGGTGGCACTTCCGCACGCGGCGAACTGGGATCTCGGTGGTACGTGGCTGGCTCGCCGCTACGGCGGATTCGCCACAGTCGCTGAGAGGCTCAAGCCGGAGTCGCTCTACCAGCGATTCCTGGAGTATCGGGAGGGTTTGGGCTTCACCATCTATCCGCATTCCGGGGGGCCAGTTCCGCCTCTCGAGGCGCTGAAGGCGTACCTCGCCGAGGGCGGGATCGTGTGTCTTCCCGGCGAACGGGATCTACGGCACACCGGCGTACCCGTGACGTTCTTCGGCGAGGAGACCCGGATGCCCGCGGGAGCTGCCAAACTCGCTGTGGAGACCGGAGCCCCGCTGCTAGTGGCCCACTTCTGGTACGAGGACGAGGACACGATGCGCGTGCGGATCACCCCGCCGATCGACGTGTCCGGGGGAGTCGAGGCGGGCGTGCAGGCCATGGCGGACACGTTCGCCGAGGGAATCGCGCTCCACCCCGCGGACTGGCACATGCTCCAGCCGCTGTGGCTCGACGACCTGTCGGCCGAGCGTCGAGAAAAGCTCGAGGGCTGATCCGACCGTGCGCATCGGCATGATCTGCCCGTATTCGTTCGACGCGCCCGGTGGCGTCCAGGCCCACGTGGTGGACCTGTCCCAGGAGCTTCGCCGCCGCGGGCACGACGTCCGGATCCTCGCACCGGGTCGGCCGGAGAACGCCCCTGCCCCCGGGATGACACTCACAGGGCCCGGGGTGGCGATCCCGTACAACGGCTCGGTGGCACGCCTGAGCTTCGGCCCGGCGTCGTGGCGGGCGACCCGCAACTGGCTGCGCGAGGCACCGCTGGACGTGCTGCACATCCACGAACCCAACGCGCCCGGGGTCGGGATGTTCGCCCTGGCCATGGCCTCGGGCCCCATCACCGCCACGTTCCACACCTCCACCACCAGTTCGATGATCCTCGAGGCCTCCGACGCGGTGCTCGCGCCGCTGCTGGAGAAGGTCCGCGGACGGATCGCGGTCTCGGCACTGGCCCGGCGCTGGCAGATCGAGGCGCTCGGCTCGGACGCGGTCGAGATCCCCAACGGTGTCGATGTGGGCGCCTTCGCCGGGGTCGACGCGTCGGCGGAGTACGCAAACGTGCCCACCATCGCATTCCTCGGCCGCTACGACGAGCCCAGAAAGGGCATGGACGTCCTGGTCGCCGCGCTGCCGAATGTTCTCGACTCGGTTCCAGACCTGCGTCTGCGCGTCATGGGGGACGGGGACGAGAAGGCGTTACGGGAACGCCTTCCCCGAGGTATGTCCGTGGACTTCCTCGGTCGCGTGGACGACGCCCGTAAGGCCGCGGTCCTGGCCGCCGCCGACGTCTACTGCGCACCCAACCTCGGTGGGGAGAGCTTCGGGATCGTTCTCGTCGAGGCCATGGCGGCCGGTACCGCGGTCGTGGCATCCGACCTCGACGCGTTTCGCCGGGTCCTGCGGGACGGCGGATGCGGTGAGCTCGCGACCGTCGGCGACCCGGAAGCCCTCGGGGAGGCCCTGACGCGCGTGCTGGTCGACGACGACCGCCGCGCGGACCTGCGTGCGCAGGGCAGCGTCGCTGTGCGGGACTACGACTGGCCTGTCGTCGCGGACAGGGTGATCCGGGTGTACGAGACGATCCGCGGGCCGGGGGAGACGATCCGTGTCCGTTGAGCTCGTGGTGCTTCTCGTCGTCGTCGCCGTCCTCGTCCTCGCCGCATTGCTCGGCGCCTACCTGACCGCGCACCGCCTGGACCGTCTCCATATCCGCACCGACCTCGCGCGGGCGTCTCTCATCGGGGTCCTCGAACGCCGTCACACCGTCGGTGCGGCTGTCGCGCGGGACCTCGCGGCCCGGGACCCGGCCGGCGCGGAGCGGTTGACCCGAGCACTGGCGGACGCGCGCTCGCACCTCCCGGGCGAGGTGGTCGGCGTCGATCCCGCCCCGGCTCCCGACCGCCGACGCCCGGCACGTGACGACGACCTCGTCGGCTCCTCGCCAGATGCCGAGCTGGCGGAGAACAGACTCGGCGTGATCCTCGCGGGGCTCGAGACGGCCGCGCTGCCCGACGACCTGGAAGCCGAGCTCGACGACGTCACAGACCGCGTCGCGATGGCGCGGCGCTTCTACAACGACGCGGTCCGGGACACACGGAGCCTGCGCGAGCAGACCCTCGTCCGGTTGCTCCGGCTCGCCGGTCACGCGCCGATGCCCGACTATGTGGAACTGGTCGATGCACCGGCACCAGTGGGGTGAGGCGAGGCGGCCGGGTCAACGAGCGGGAGCCGGCCAGGGCGGCGGTTGGAGAGTCCGGGTGAGGGCAACCTACACTGGACGTCTATCACACGTCGTCTGAGCCAGGAAGGCCTATTCGTGAGCGAGTCGAGCGAGAACACCACCGGAACCGCACGCGTCAAGCGGGGCATGGCCGAGATGCTCAAGGGCGGCGTCATCATGGACGTCGTCACCGCCGAGCAGGCCAAGATCGCCGAGGACGCCGGCGCGGTGGCCGTCATGGCCCTCGAGCGTGTTCCCGCCGACATCCGCGCCCAGGGTGGCGTGGCGCGGATGAGCGACCCCGACCTGATCGACGGCATCATCGAGGCCGTCTCCATCCCGGTCATGGCCAAGGCCCGCATCGGCCACTTCGTCGAGGCGCAGGTCCTGCAGGCGCTCGGCGTGGACTTCGTCGACGAGTCCGAGGTACTGACCCCGGCCGACTACACCAACCACATCGACAAGTTCGACTTCGAGGTGCCGTTCGTCTGTGGCGCCACCAACCTCGGCGAGGCACTGCGTCGCATCACCGAGGGCGCGGCCATGATCCGCTCCAAGGGCGAGGCCGGTACCGGTGACGTCTCCAACGCCACCACCCACATGCGCACCATCCGCGGTGAGATCCGCCGGCTGCAGTCGCTGCCCGCCGACGAGCTGTACGTGGCCGCCAAGGAGCTCCAGGCGCCGTACGAGCTCGTCAAGGAGGTCGCCGAGACCGGCAAGCTGCCCGTGGTGCTGTTCACCGCCGGCGGTATCGCCACCCCGGCCGATGCCGCGATGATGATGCAGCTCGGCGCCGAGGGTGTGTTCGTGGGCTCCGGCATCTTCAAATCCGGCAACCCCTCCGAGCGGGCGAAGGCCATCGTCAAGGCCACCACCTCCTTCGATGATCCGAAGGTGCTCGCCGACATCTCGCGTGGTCTCGGTGAGGCCATGGTCGGCATCAACGTCGACGAGATCCCCGAGCCGCACCGGCTCGCCGAGCGCGGCTGGTGATCAGCTCCGGCTGAGTGTGCGCGCAGAACCACCCCGGTGGCTCCGAATCCCGGAGCCACCGGGGTGATCTCGTCTCCGGGACACACGTGACCGCGGTGCGTACCCGCAGCGCTAGGATCTGTCCATGCATGCAGCCCCCCTGTGGACCCTGCCCCGGGTCCGGTCCCGTCGCCCGGCGGCGGGCTCGCGATCGACCGTCCGCCCGAACCGCGCCGGCTCCCCGGGAAGCGCGGGTGAGCGGTCGTGAACAAGATCGAGGACATCCTCGACATCGAGCGCATCGACCGCGACCTCTACCGGGGCCCGGCGATCACCACGAACCTCCAACGCACCTTCGGCGGGCAGGTGGCAGGACAGACCCTGACCGCGGCGGTCCGCACCGTCGAAGACGACAAGCACGTCCACTCACTCCACGGATACTTCATCCGGCCCGGCATCCCCGACGTTCCCACCGTCTTCCAGGTGGACCGCCTACGGGACGGCCGCAGCTTCGCCACCAGGCGGGTCACCGCGATCCAGGAGGGCGAGCCCATCTTCTCGATGTCGGCGTCGTTCCACCTCGTCGCCCAGGAAGGCATCGAGCACCAGGATTCGATGCCGCGGGTGATCGATCCCGAGGAGATCGCCGTTCCGACGATCGAGGATCTCGACGAGACCCATCGGGTGTTCGTCGAGGAGTGGGCGCAGTGGGACATCCGCATCGTGCCGCGGGACCGCATGGAGACCCTCTCGTCGCTGGCCGCCCAGCAGCGGGTCTGGTTCCGCTGCGTCGACACACTGCCCGACGACCCCAACTTCCACGTGTGCACCCTGGCGTACATGTCCGACATGACCCTTCTGGGCTCCGCCAAGATCCCGCACCCCGGCGAACCCACCCAGGACGCGTCCCTCGACCACGCCATGTGGTTCATGCGTCCCTTCCGCGCGGATGACTGGCTGCTCTACGACCAGACGTCCCCCTCCGCCTCCGGCGGGCGCACGCTCACCCAGGGCCGCATCTTCGACCGTCAGGGACGCCTTGTCGCTGCGGTCACCCAGGAAGGGCTGTCCCGCCGCCTCCGGCCGGGCGCCCAGTCATTCCCGGTCGATCTGTCCCGCGGGAAGGGGTCGGACGGCCCGGCCTCCGGCGAATGAGCCGGCCCGCACCGACGATCGGGGTGCTCGCCCTCCAGGGCGCCGTGATCGAGCACATCCGCCATCTCGAGGAGGTCGGCGCCCGCGCGATCTTGGTCCGGAAGCAGTCGGAGCTCGACGCCGTCGACGGCCTCGTCCTGCCGGGTGGCGAGTCGACCACCATGAGCCGACTGCTCGACGTGTACCAGATGTATGAACCGGTGGCCGAGAGGATCGGCGCCGGGATGCCCGTATACGGGTCGTGCGCCGGAATGATCCTGCTCGCCTCGCACGTCGTGGACACCCGCGCCGACGCCACCTGGTTCTCGGCCATCGACATGACCGTCCGGCGGAACGCCTTCGGCCGCCAGGTGGATTCCTTCGAGGCCGACCTCGTCGTCGACCCCCTCGGGCCGGAACCACTGCGGACGGTGTTCATCCGTGCCCCGTGGGTCGAGACCATCGGCCCCGGCGTCGAGGTACTCGCCCGGGTCCGGGCGTCCGATGGACGCGACCACGCGGTCGCGGTACGTCAGGGCAACGCGCTGGCCACCTCGTTCCACCCCGAGGTCACCGACGACGTTCGGGTACACAGGTACTTCCTCGACATGGTACGGGCCGCGACCTCGTAGACTGGGCGGTCAGCGAGACCTCGCGCCGGAGCCCGCGGACATGCGGGCCCCGGACCCAGACACCCCCGGAGGGCGGAGAAACACATGGCAGGCCATTCCAAGTGGGCCACCACCAAGCACAAGAAGGCGGCGATCGACGCCAAGCGCGGCAAGCTCTTCGCCAAGCTGGTCAAGAACATCGAGGTGGCGGCCCGCACCGGCGGGGGCGACCCGACCGGCAACCCGACTCTCTTCGACGCCATCCAGAAGGCGAAGAAGAACTCCGTCCCGGCGGACAACGTCGAGCGCGCCCGCAAGCGCGGCGCCGGCGAGGAGGCGGGCGGCGCCGAGTGGGAGACCATCATGTACGAGGGCTACGGCCCGAACGGCGTGGCCATGCTCATCGAGTGTCTGACGGACAACCGCAACCGCGCCGCGGGAGAGGTGCGCGTCGCCATGACCCGCAACGGCGGCAACCTGGCCGATCCCGGCTCGGTCGCGTACCTGTTCGCGCGCAAGGGCGAGATCGTGCTGGACAAAGCCGAGCTGACCGAGGACGACGTGCTCATGGCGGTCCTCGAGGCCGGCGCCGAGGAGGTCAACGACCTCGGGGAGCAGTGGGAAGTGGTCTGCGAGCCCACCGACCTCGTCCAGGTGCGTACCGCTCTCCAGGACGCGGGAATCGACTACGAGTCGGCCGAGTCCGGTTTCCGGGCTTCGGTGGAGGTGACCGTCGACGCCGACGGCGCCGGCAAGGTGTTCAGGCTCATCGACGCGCTCGAGGACTCGGACGACGTCCAGAACGTCTTCACCAACATCGACGTCCCCGACGACGTGCTGGCGGCCCTCGACGCCTGACGGCCGTGCCGCTGGTAGGGTCTCGAACGTAGGTTCTACCGCCGGTCGTGGAGGGGGCGCTATGCGCGTCATGGGTGTGGACCCGGGGCTGACCCGGTGCGGTCTCGCGCTGATCGAGACCGCACCGGGTCGGGCTGTCACCGCATTGGACGTGGACGTGGTGCGGACGACCGCGGACGAGCCGCTCGAGCGGCGGTTGCGGGCGGTGCACACGGTCGCCGACGAGTGGATGGACGTCCACGAGCCGGACGTCGTGGCGATCGAGAGGGTCTTCGCACAGAACCAGGTGTCCACGGCGATGGGCACCGCGCAGGCCGCCGGCGTGGTCGCGCTCGCCGCCGCCTACCGGGACATCCCGGTGGCATTCCACACACCGTCGGAGGTCAAGGCCGCCATCACCGGAAGTGGGCGCGCGGACAAGAAGCAGATGACGCTGATGATCACCCGGATCCTGGGACTGCAGAAGCCGCCCAGTCCGGCCGACGCGGCGGACGCGCTCGCGTTGGCCGTATGCCACAGCTGGCGGGCTCCGATGCAGGGCCGTGTCGCCTCGCTGGACGCGCAGGTGGCGCGGTCCCGCGCAGGTTTCGAGGCGAAGGTCGCGGTGGCGCGTGAGTCGGCCGCGTCGCGGGGGATCCGGGGCCGGGGATCCGCCGCGGACCAGGAACGTGCCCGGGCAGCCGCCCGGGGGATGGCTCGAACGAAGGGAGTCCGCTGGTGATCGCCTCGATCCGGGGAACGGTGGCCGAGATCGGTCTGGATCGCTGTGTCGTGGAGACCGGCGGGGTCGGGGTCCTGGTGCACGCGACACCGGCGGCGCTCGCCGGGTTGCGCCGCGGTTCGGAGGGCATGCTCCACACCGAACTCGTGGTGCGGGAGGACTCGCTGACGCTCTACGGGTTCGACTCGGTGGAGGCCAGGGGACTGTTCCTCACTGTTCAGACCGTGTCCGGCGTGGGGCCGCGACTGGCGCTGGCGATCCTGGCCACTCTCGAGCCGCACGAGTTGATCCGCGCACTCGGCTCCGGTGATGTCAAGGCGCTCACCCGCGTCCCGGGCGTCGGCAAACGCACAGCGGAACGCATGGTTCTCGAACTCAAGGACAAGGTGGGGCCGCTTCCCGGCGAGGCGGGCGCGGCTTCGGCCGACGGCAGCGGTGGCGCGGTCCCCGCCGCGACCGAGGTGGCCGAGGCGCTGGAAGGGCTGGGGTTCTCCGCCGCAGAGGCGGACAAGACCGCCACCGCGGTGTTGGCCTCCGATCCGGGTCTGGGTCCTGCAGAAGCCCTCCGGATGGCGCTCAAGTCGCTCGGGAAACGCTGATGACGGGTCCCTTCGAGGAATCGGGTGGCGAGCCGGAGTCCGGGCTCACTGCTGCACTCACCCCGTTCGACACGGATGTCGAGGGGGCGTTGCGCCCGCGAAACCTCGGCGAGTTCATCGGCCAGGAGACGGTCCGGGAGCAGCTGGACCTGGTCTTGACCGCCGCTACCCGGCGTGGGGTCGTACCGGATCATCTGCTGTTCTCCGGCCCGCCCGGCCTGGGCAAGACGAGCCTGGCGATGATCGTCGCCGCGGAGCTCGGCGGCTCACTCCGCATCACCTCGGGCCCCGCGTTGGAACGTCCCGGGGATCTCGCGGCCATGCTCTCGAACCTCATCGAGGGCGACGTGCTGTTCATCGACGAGATCCATCGGATCGCCCGGCCCGCGGAAGAGATGTTGTATCTCGCGATGGAGGATTTTCGGATCGACATCATGGTGGGAAAGGGGCCGGGCGCCACCTCGATTCCTCTCGAGATCGCGCCGTTCACCCTCGTCGGTGCCACCACCAGGTCCGGCGCACTGACCGGGCCGCTTCGAGACCGGTTCGGTTTCACCGCACACATGGACTTCTACACCGATCAGGATCTGGCGCGGATCGTGACACGGGCCGCTGACATCCTGACCATCCCGGTCGACCCCGATGCGGCGCTCGAGGTGGCCGGCAGGTCGCGGGGCACACCGCGAATCGCCAATCGTCTGTTGCGGCGAGTCCGGGATTTCGCCGAGGTGCGGGCCGACGGCCGGATCACCGTCCCGGTCGCCCGCGCGGCACTGGAGGTCTACGAAGTCGACCAACTGGGGCTCGACAGGTTGGACAGGGCCGTACTGCGAGCCCTGCTGGTCCAACACGAGGGCGGCCCGGTCGGACTGAGCACACTGGCCGTAGCCGTCGGTGAGGAAGCCACCACGCTGGAAGAGGTGTGTGAACCGTTTCTCGTGCGGGCCGGCCTTCTCGCGCGCACGCCACGAGGCCGGGTGGCAACGGCGGCGGCGTGGGACCACATGGGCATGACGCGTCCGGAACGGGGGAGTGGGCAGCCCATGCTCCGTATGGAGGTCGACGGGGGACCCGACTCGGCACGGTGAGCCCCCGGCTGGCATCCTCGGACGAGACCGTCCGCCATCCGGACCACAATTGACAGGGCCTGCAGCAGCGCTGGGTCCGTACCAGGAGGACCCCATGGGACTTGAACTGCTTCTGCCGTTGATGATCGTCGTGCTGATCGTGCTCATGTTCCTGCAGAGTTCCAAACAGCGGAAGGCGATGAAGGCACTCCGCGAGATGCAGGACTCCCTCACGGTTGGTGACCGGGTGCTCACGACCTCCGGCGTCCACGCGACGATCGCGTCGATCGACGAGGAGACCGTCGGGCTCGAGATCGCGCCCGGCGTCAAGACCGTCTGGGACCGGCGAGTGATCCGGGAGAAGCTCGACACCGCCGGATCCACGGATACCGGGACAGATTCCGGATCGGACGACTCGAGTTCTCTGTAAGGCCCTACCCGGAAGTAGGGTGATAGGGCCGTCCGGTCCGCTGTCGGCCACCGAGTCACCTACGCAAGGAAGTTCCCCGTGACACCAGTACGTCCCCGGCGCGCGGACGCGAGACCGAGGCCATGGCGGTTACTCGCCATCTTCTTCCTGGCTCTGTTCATCATCTTCGTCGCCTCATTCGCGGTGGCGGACCGGGGGCTCTCCCCGAAACTGGGGATCGATCTCCAGGGCGGGACGCGCGTGACGCTGATCCCCAAGGGACAGCCGGCTGAGGCTGATCTCCAGCTCGCGCAGGAGATCATCCGAGACCGCGTCGACGGTTTGGGCGTCGCCGGAACCTCCGTGGTGATCGAGGGCAGCAACATCGTGCTCACCGTTCCCGGGGAGGACTCCAGCCAGGCCCGAGATCTCGGAACCACCTCGCAGCTGACCATTCGACCGGTCATCCAGTTCCAGCCCGTTGAGCCGGGCGATCGTGAACCGGTGCCCGCAGCGAAGGGGGACAGCGAGGCGGTGGCCCAGGAGGTCGCCGAGGCTCGCGAGGTGCGGCAGGGCGACCCCCAGGAGCTCACCGAGTCGCTCGCCACGTTCCGCTGTCCGGAGCGGGATGTCCTCGCGGGTTTCGATGATCCTGCGCAGGCGTTGATCGCGTGTGGGGAGACCGGGAAGTACGTACTCGGTCCGGTGCCGCTCCTCGTCGGAGAGCCCGACGACGGCAAACGCCTGGACGGGCAGCAGATCGTCAAAGACTCCGTCAGCTCCGGGTTCAGTCAGCAGGCGGGAAAAAACGAGGTCTCCTTCCGGTTCAACGCCGGCCCGGGCGAGCAGGGAAGCGCCACCTGGTCGCGTCTGACCCAGGAGAACCTGCAGAAGCAGATCGCGATCCTCCTCGACGGCGAGGTGATCAGCGCCCCGGTCGTCCAGGGCGTGACCCCGGTCGGTTCGGCAACCTCGATCACCGGCGAGTTCTCGACCGACGAGGCGTCGACGCTCGCCGGCAACCTCCGGTACGGCGCCCTCCCGATCTCTTTCGAGGACCCGAACGTCGACAACGTGCCGGCCTCGCTCGGCCTGGCCTCGCTCGAGGCGGGGCTTCTCGCCGGCGCGATCGGGTTCCTCCTCGTGCTCATCTACTCGGCCGTGTTCTACCGGTTGCTCGGCGTGCTCGCGTTCATCTCGCTGGCCCTGTCCTTCCTCCTCACCTACGGGATGTTGGTCTTCCTCGGATACACGGTCGACTACAGCCTCGACCTCGCCGGCATCGCCGGACTCGTGATCGGCATCGGTATGACCGCCGACTCCTACGTCGTGTTCTTCGAGCGCATCAAGGACGAACTCCGGGACGGACACAGATTCAGATCGGCCGTTCCGAGAGCATGGAAGAGCGCGAGCCGGACGATCGTCACCGGAAACATGGTCAGCCTCATCGGCGCGGTGGTCCTCTACCTGCTTGCCAGCGGCGAGGTGCGCGGGTTCGCGTTCACTCTGGGTCTGACGACCGTCATGGATGTGTTCGTGGCCTTCACCGTGACGTGGCCGTTGGTCTACCTGGCCTCGACCAAGGACGTCTTCTCCGAGCCCTGGGCCAACGGTATGGGTCGCATGGCGAACCTGCAGGCCGCCGCCGCTGAACGGCGGCGTATCGAGCGTCGCGAGGAGAAGAAGGCCGAGCAGACCCGTGGACGGGGCGTCACCGCCACGATCCAGGGGCCCGACGGGGCCACGGCCACCGGAACCCCGGGCCGTCCCGGCACCGAAGACGAGGAGGAGCGCCGATGAGCACGTCCACCATGGCCACGCCCGGCGACGGCGCCCCGGCAGAGCATGACTCGAATGACAGTCTGTTCAACCGTCTCTACACGGGCACCGGTGCGTTCGAGGTGGTCGGTAACCGTCGTAGGTTCTACGTCCTCACCCTGGTGATCGTCGCGGTCTGTCTCGCGAGCATCCTGCTACGTGGTTTCAGCTTCGGCATCGACTTCGCCGGCGGCACGAAACTCACCATGCCCGCCGGCGAGATCGACAAGGACCGCGTCGCCGCGGTGGTCGAGGAATCGTTGGGCGAAGAGCCCGAGATGGTGCAGATCGTCGGCACGGGCAATGCACGGATCGTCGAGGTGGAAACCCGCTTCCTGACCACGGACGAGATCGCGGCCACCAAGAACGCGATGTTCGAGGAGTTCCAGCCCGTCACCGCGGCCGGCGAGACGTCGGTGGAGGCCATCGGCGATTCCGCGCGTAGCGAGAGCTGGGGCGGCCAGGTCACCCAGAAGGCCCTGATCGCGCTTGCCGTGTTCCTCGTGATCGTCTTCGGTTACATCGCCTTCCGATTCGAGTGGCAGATGGCGACGGCCGCGATCGTGGCCCTGCTCTTCGACATGATCACCACTGCGGGGATTTACTCGATCGTCGGATTCGAGGTAACTCCCGCCACCGTGATCGGATTGCTGACGATCCTCGGATTCTCCCTGTATGACACGGTGATCGTCTTCGACAAGGTCGAGGAGAACACCCGCGGGCTCAAACACACCGCTAGTCGCACGTATGCCGAAGAAGCGAACCTCGGTGTCAACCAGACACTCATGCGGTCCATTCACACCACCGTCATCGGCATCCTTCCGCTCCTGGCGCTCGTCATCATCGCGGTGTGGATCCTGGGCGTGGGCACCCTCATGGATCTGGCGATCGTGCAGATGGTCGGTATCGTGACCGGTACCTTCTCGTCGGTATTCCTCGCGACACCGCTCCTGGTGACGCTCAAGCAACGCGACCCCGAGATCAAGCGCCAGACGACGAAGGTACTGGCCCGACGTGAAAAGGCGGAAGCGCTCGCATGACCGAGTCCCCCCTGACAACTGTCTCCCCGGCGATCAGTTCAGCTGTTGAACGTCTGATGCGCCGCGTCGAGGACTTTCCCTCCGCCGGCGTCCAGTTCTGTGACCTCACCCCGGTCCTCGCGGATTCCGAGGGTTTCGACGCGGTCGTGCGTGGGCTGGCCGCAGGACACGAGGTCGGATCCATCGATTATGTCGCGGGGCTGGACGCGCGAGGCTTCCTTCTCGCCGGTGCGGTGGCCATACGTCTGCACACCGGTGTGCTCGCGATACGGAAGGCCGGGAAGCTACCCCCGCCGGTGCATTCGCGGTCCTACGAGCTCGAGTACGGGGCTGCGACCCTCGAACTGCCCGCTGACGGCCTCGACCTCAGCGGTAAGCGCGTTCTCGTCGTCGACGATGTGCTGGCGACCGGAGGAACGCTCAGCGCGGCAGTCGGTCTGCTGGACGACTGCGGCGCGATCGTCGCCGGTCTCTCCGTCGTTCTCGAGGTCCCGGGTCTCGGGGGTCGGGATAGACTGGCCGACACATCGCTGACCTGCCTCACGGTCGCGTAACACCCGGCCGCTGGGCGCGGCACTTCGATGCTCAGGGAGGAGGCGGGAATGACGCAACGACCGGACCCCGCGGCTCAGACCGGCCGCGGGGAACGTGAGGGCGCGGCCGGACAGCCGCAACCCACCACCCAGCCGCTACCGGTGATCCCGGGCACCAAGCCGTCGGCGAGTCGTCGGGTGAGGGCTCGCTGGGCTCGGCGCCTGACGTCGGGTCTGGCCATCACGTCGACGCCCGCGGTGCTCGAGCCGCTGGTCCGGGTCCATCGGGTCCACCACCCGAAGGCCGACGTCGGCCTACTCGCCCGGGCCTACGCGCTGGCCGACAAGCAGCACGCAGGCGTCTACCGGAAGTCCGGCGACCCCTACATCACCCACCCGCTCGCCGTCGCGACCATCTGCGCGGAGATGGGGATGGATACCACGACACTCGTGGCCGCCCTGCTCCACGACACCGTGGAGGACACCGACTACTCGCTCGAGCAGCTGTCCACGGATTTCGGCGGCGAGGTCGCGCACCTCGTCGACGGAGTGACCAAACTCGACAAGGTCGAGTTCGGCGAAGCCGCGGAGGCGGAGACGATCCGCAAGATGATCATCGCGATGGCGCACGATCCCCGTGTGCTGGTGATCAAGGTGGGGGACCGGCTGCACAACATGCGGACGATGCGGTTCCTCCCGCCGGAGAAGCAGGTCAAGAAGGCCCGTGAAACGCTCGAGGTGATCGCGCCGCTGGCGCATCGGCTCGGAATGGCCACGATCAAGTGGGAACTCGAGGATCTCGCATTCGCGATCCTGGAACCCAAGAAGTACCAGGAGATCGTCCGGCTGGTCGCCGATCGCGCGCCGAGCCGGGACGTGTACCTGGGTACAGTGATCGGGCGCGTCAACGCAGAGCTGGAGAAGGCCCATATCGAGGCCACGGTGGAGGGGCGTCCGAAGCACTACTGGTCGATCTATCAGAAGATGATCGTCCGCGGTCGTGAGTTCGACGAGATCCACGATCTGGTCGGCATCCGCGTCCTGTGCGAGGACGTGCGGGACTGCTATGCGGCGATCGGTGTCGTCCACTCCACGTGGAAGCCCATGCCGGGTCGGTTCAAGGACTACATCGCGCAGCCCCGGTTCGGCGTCTACCGGTCTCTGCACACCACAGTGATCGGCCCGGACGGCAAACCGCTCGAAATCCAGATCCGCACCCACGAGATGCACCGAAATGCCGAGTACGGCATCGCGGCGCATTGGCGGTACAAGGAGACGCGGGGCAAGCACCACGGCGACCAGGCCGAACTCGACGATATGGCGTGGATGCGCCAGCTGCTGAGCTGGCAGCGAGAGGCCGCGGATCCCGGTGAGTTCCTCGACTCGCTGCGATTCGAGATGACCAGCAAGGAGATCTTCGTCTTCACCCCGAAGGGGGACGTGGTGAACCTTCCGGTGGGTGCGACGCCGGTCGATTTCGCCTACGCCGTGCACACCGAGGTCGGACACCGGTGTATCGGTGCGCGCGTGAACGGAAAGCTCGTGGCCCTCGAACGGCCTCTCGAGAACGGCGAGGTCGTGGAGGTGTTCACCTCCAAGGACCCCAACGCCGGCCCGAGCCTCGACTGGCAGAAGTTCGTCGTCTCCGGCCGGGCCAAGAGCTCCATCCGGCAGTGGTTCGCCAAGGAGCGCCGCGAGGAGGCTCTGGAGAGGGGCAAAGACCTCATCACCCGTGAGGTCAGACGCGGCGGCGTTCCCGTTCACCGGGTCTTCTCCAACGAGACGATCGCCGGCGTGGCCCGCGAGCTCGGCTTCGCCGACGTCACCGCGCTCTACACGGCCATCGGCGAGCATCACGTCTCGGCGAAGACCGTCGTCGGACGACTCGTCGCAGCCCATGGTGGCGTGGATGAGGTCACCGAGGAACTCGCCGACAGGTCGCGGGACAAGACCATCGCCCCGCGTCGATCCGCGCCTGCGGGCGCCGGCGTCCTGGTCGGTGGTGTCGAGGACGTCCACGCGAAACTCGCTCGGTGCTGTATGCCGGTTCCCGGTGACGAGGTACTGGGTTTCATCACCCGGGGCGGCACGGTCAGTGTTCACCGTACCGACTGCACCAATGCCTCCGATCTACATCGTGAACCCGAACGGCTCGTCAAGGTCGAGTGGGCACCACAGCCCGGCGCGGTCTTCCTCGTGGCGATCCAGGTGGAGGCCCTCGATCGTCATCGCCTGCTTTCGGATGTGACCAAGGTCCTCGCCGACGAGAAGGTCAACATCCTGTCCGCGTCGGTGCAGACCGCCGGCGATGACAGGGTGGCGATCTCCCGATTCACGTTCGAGATGGCCGATCCCAAACACCTGGGTCACGTCCTGGGCGCCGTCAGGCGGGTGGAGGGTGTCTTCGACGTCAGCCGGCTGACCTCGAACTGAGAAGAGAAAAGGACGGTCTCCAGCGTGGAAGCTGGGGGCCGTCCTGTCTCCGGCGCCCGATCACTCTTCAGGCAGGCCCTCCTGGGCACCGACGGTGACCTTCTCGATCTCGACAGCACTCTTCGGCCGTTGGTAGTCGGCATTCGACGGGTCATTGCTCTTCACGCCCGCGTCGGTGATCTCGTCGAGTACCTCGAGGCCGGACTCACTGATCGTTCCCATGACCGTGTACTCGGCGGGGAGCATCGAGTCCTCGTAGACCAGGAAGAACTGGCTACCGGCACTGTTCGGCGCCTGCGACTTGGCCATGGCGACCGTGCCGCGCGGGTAGACCGACATCCCCGAGCCGTCGTCGGCCACGGCGAGATCGGTGGGCGGCTCATCGACCACCGTGTATCCCGGCCCGGACAGGCCCGTGCCGGTCGGGTCGCCGCACTGTAGGACGGACAGGGCCGCGCCCTCCTCGGCGACGGTCAGACGGTGGCATTCGGTGTCGTTGAAGAAACCCTGCTCCGACAGGGAGACGAAACTCGCGACGTTGCACGGGGCGCCCTCGCGGTCGAGCAGGAGCGGGATCTCCCCGCTGTTGGTGGTGATGGTGATCTCTGCGGTACCTCGACGCGGCTGGTCCCCGGTGGGCGCCTCGCCGTCGCGCTTGCTCTCACCGATCTCGTCGACCTGCTCGTTGAACCGCTCGACCTCGGCAACGACCTCGGGCCCCTGGTCCTCATACTCGGCGGGGTCGATCTTCTCCGGCGCCGCCGTGTCCTCCGGGTAATCGCAGGTGATCCAGTTCGCCGCGTATTCTTCGGCGCGGGCCTCCTCAGCCTTGTTCCAGACCACGAAGCCGACGATCCCGAGGAGCACCACGACCACCACGGCGGCCGCAGCGATCTTCAGCTGCTTCTCACGGCGTGCCTGGGCCTCCATCTGCTCGCGCAGGCGCTGGCGTGCCTCGGCTCGACGTTCCTGGTTGGTGGACACAGACCCTCCTGGGTACCTGGACTAGGCTGGAACGGTCGGCTGGATCGTCCTAGGTGACTTCCCGCGGGAAGCCGTGACGCTCCAGCCCAGGGTCCTTGTCTACCAGGTCGGGCTGAGATGACCGCACACCACTCCGGTGTCGCGGTCCGTTGGCCCCCAGCTCCGCGTCACACGTCGTGGGTGATGCGAGAAGAGGAGTACGTGACGTGCAGATCGTCGGTTTCCCCGCGGGGATGTTCCAGACCAACTGCTACATCGTGTCCGACGATTCCGGGGACTGCGTGGTCGTGGACCCCGGTCAGGATTCCGAAGCGCAGGTCCGCCAGCAGGTTTCCGAGGCGGGTCTGCGGCCCCGGGCCGTGCTGTTGACCCACGGTCATCTCGACCACATCTGGAACGCGCAGCAGGTCGCCGATCATTACGGGGTGCCTGCCTACATCCACCCGGATGACCGGGAGATGTTGTCGGATCCGGCCAAGGGACTGTCTCTGGACCTGTCGGCGATGCTCAAGGGCGCGGAGTTCACCGAGCCCACCGAGGTGATCGAGGTATTCGACGGTGACACCCTGACATTCGGTTCGATGGTCTTCGACGTCGACCATGTCCCCGGGCACAGTCCGGGTTCGGTGTCGTTCAGGATCCAGGTGGAGAGCGAGCAGGGGCCTCGCATGGTGGTCCTCGGTGGTGACGTGCTGTTCCAGGACGGTGTCGGCCGAACCGACCTGCCGGCCGGGGACACCGACGTGCTCATGCAGTCCATCGCGAAGAAGTTCCTCGTGTTGGACGACGACGCCGTGGTCCTGCCCGGGCACGGCCCGTCCACCACGGTCGGTCGTGAGCGGCGCTCGAACCCGTTCCTGCGAGACCTGTAGCAACCGCCATCCCTGCATTTCGAGAGAGCCGAGGATTTTCGACCCGTGACCGGTAGCCAGAAGAAGACCGTCATCAAGGCGCCCAAGGGCGTGCCCGATTACGTGCCGCCGACGTCGGCGGCGTTCGTCGCCGTACGGGACGCGATCACGCATGCGGCGCGCAGGGCGGGCTACGGCCATATCGAGTTGCCCGTCTTCGAGGAGACGACCCTGTTCGCGCGGGGCGTCGGCGAGTCCACCGACGTGGTCTCCAAGGAGATGTACACCTTCTCCGACCGGGGCGGGCGGAGCGTGACTCTGCGACCGGAGGGCACCGCGGGCGTCATGCGCGCGGTGATCGAGCACGGCCTGGATCGAGGGCAGCTACCGGTGAAGCTCTGTTATGCGGGTCCGTTCTTCCGCTACGAGCGTCCGCAGGCCGGCCGCTACCGCCAGCTGCAGCAGGTGGGGATCGAGGCCATCGGTGTGGACGACCCGGCGCTTGACGCCGAGGTGATCGCGGTCGCTGACGAGGCGTTCCGCTCGCTCGGGTTGACCGGGTTCCGCTTGGAGTTGACCTCACTGGGCGACGACACGTGCCGCCCCGAGTACAGAGAGCGGCTCCAGGGCTTCCTCGCCGGGCTGGAGCTGGACGAGGCCACCCGCGAGCGCGCCCGGATCAACCCGCTCCGCGTTCTCGATGACAAGCGTCCCGAGGTCCGCGTCCAGCTCGAGGACGCGCCGCTGATGATCGATCACCTGTCGGACTCGAGCGCGGAGCACTTCGGGTCGGTGCGCGCCCATCTCGACGCGCTCGGCGTGCCGTACGTGGTCAACCCCCGCATGGTGCGGGGACTGGACTACTACACCAAGACCACGTTCGAGTTCGTTCATGACGGTCTCGGCGCACAGTCCGGGATCGGCGGTGGCGGTCGCTACGACGGTCTGATGGCGCAGTTGGGCGGCCAGGACCTGTCCGGGATCGGGTTCGGGATCGGCGTGGACCGCACGATGCTCGCGCTCGAGGCGGAGGGCCTCGATCCGACGGCCGGCGGCAGGGTCGACGTCTACGGGGTCGCCCTGGGCGCCGCGGCGAAGTCGGCGCTCGTGCCGGTACTCGCGGAGTTCCGTCGGGGCGGGGTACGCGCCGACATGGCCTACGGGGACCGCGGGATGAAGGGCTCCTTCAAGGCCGCCGACAGGTCCGGGGCGGCGGTGACGATCGTCGTGGGCGAGGACGAACTCGCCGCGGGGACCGCCGTGGTCAAGACCATGTCGACGGGGGAGCAGCACTCGGTTCCGCTCGATTCGGTGGTCGATCACGTTCGTGGACTGCTCGACGACTGACGATGCGTGGCCGCCTGCGCTGCCTCCGCGGCAGAGCAGGCGGCGCCACGTCGTTGAGAACCACCTCGTTCAGAGCTGCGCGCTGAACGTGTCGCAGTCGGCCACGGACCCCTGCTGGTAACCCGTGACGAACCACTGCCGACGCATCTCGGACGAGCCGTGGGTCCACGAGCCCGGATCGACGCGTGCGCCGCCGGACTTCTGGATGTGGTCGTCGCCGATCGCCTCCGCGGTCTGGATGATCGCGTCGACGTCCCGCTCGGTCAGGCTCTCGAGGAGGGGCTGCTGCCCTCCTGGCGCGGGGGTGGACGTGGCGTAGTGCGCCCACAGCCCGGCGTAGCAGTCGGCCTGCAGTTCCACGCGTACCGCGCCGGAGGAGGGGCCGCGTGGATCCTGCTGAGATCGTCGGATGTCGCCGAGCATGGTCTGCAGGTGATGGCCGAACTCGTGTGCCACCACGTACATCTGGGCCGCGCCGTCCGGTGAACCGCCGAGACGCCCTACCAGGACGTCGTCGAAGAACGCCGGGTCGATGTAGACCTCCTGGTCCGCGGGACAGTAGAAGGGCCCGACGTCGGAGGAGCCGGCGCCGCAGCCGGTGTTGATGCGGCCGGTGAAGATGTTGGTATGGGGTTGGCCCCAGTTCATGCCGACCTGGGCGGGTAACTCGGCGGTCCAGACGTCCTCGAGACTCTCGGTGGTGGCGACGATCCGGCAGATGGTGTCGGAGTTCGCCTGTTGGAGATCGCACTGATCGATGTGCGTCTGGAACTGCTCCGCCGATGAGGAATTCTGACCCTGTTCGTCGGAACCGCCTTCGGTCAGGCCCAGCTGGGCCGGGTCCACGCCGAGGAACAGGGCGATGACGACGACAACGATGCCGCCGACACCGCCACCGATCGCCACCCCCCGACCGCCCCGACCTCCTCGGCCACCACCTGACACACCGCTGGTGTCCAGCCGGCCGCCCTGCCTGAATGTCATGGCCTCCGCCCTCCCTCGCGTGGGCCGCCCGGTCTTCCGAGCCGTCGCCACCCCGCGCTGTCGGCCTCACACTATTGCGCGGTACACCCCGTGTGCAGCCGGCACGGGCCTATCCGGGTGGTGGACGTAGACTGTTGTGCGTCCGGGCTGGCGGCGGACTGTCGGCGTCGTCGACCGTCCCCTGGCTCATCGAACACACTTTGCTTCCCCGACGAGAGGACCACCGTAGTGCTGCGCACCCATTCCGCCGGCCAGCTCCGAGCCGCCGATGCAGGGGCCACCGTCACCTTGGCCGGGTGGGTGGCGCGCCGCCGGGACCACGGCGGGGTGATCTTCGTCGATCTCCGCGACTCCTCCGGCGTCTGCCAGGTGGTCTTCCGATCCGAGGAGGTCGCCGAGCGGGCCCATCGTCTCCGCAACGAGTTCTGTGTCGCCGTCACCGGCGTGGTGGATCGTCGCCCGGAGGGCTCGGAGAACCCCAACCTCGACTCCGGTGAGATCGAGATCGACGTGACCTCGTTCGAGGTCCTCGGCGAGGCCGCCCCGCTCCCGTTCCAGCTCGATGACGAGGTGGGGGAGGAGGCGCGCCTGCGTCACCGTTACCTCGATCTACGCCGCGAGGGCCCGGGTGCCGCGTTGCGTCTGCGCTCGAAGGTCAACTCCGCGGCCCGTGGTGTCATGGCGCGGCATGACTTCGTCGAGATCGAGACCCCGACCCTGACGCGGTCCACTCCCGAGGGCGCCCGCGACTTCCTGGTTCCCGCACGCCTGCAGCCGGGCACCTTCTACGCGCTCCCGCAGTCTCCGCAGTTGTTCAAGCAGCTCCTCATGGTGGCCGGGATGGAGAAGTACTACCAGCTGGCCCGCTGCTACCGCGACGAGGATTTCCGCGCGGACCGGCAGCCTGAGTTCACCCAGCTCGACGTCGAGATGAGCTTTGTCGACCAGGACGATGTGATCGCCTTGGCCGAGGAGATCCTCACGGCCGTGTGGGCGACCGCGGGCTACGAGATCTCGACCCCTATTCCCCGTATGACCTATGAGGAGGCGATGCGTCGTTACGGCTCGGACAAGCCGGACCTGCGTTTCGAGATCGAGCTCGTCGAATGCACCGAGTTCTTCGCGGACACCCCGTTCCGGGTCTTCAAGGCACCGTATGTCGGCGCCGTCGTGATGAAGGGCGGGGCGTCGCAGCCGCGTCGTCAGCTGGACGCCTGGCAGGAGTGGGCCAAGCAGCGCGGAGCCAAGGGCCTCGCGTACATCCTCGTGGGTGAGGACGGCGAGCTCGGCGGCCCCGTGGCCAAGAACCTCTCGGACTCGGAGCGTGCCGGTATCGCCGCGCACGTCGGGGCGGAGCCGGGAGACTGCATCTTCTTCGGCGCCGGTCCGGTCAAGACCACGCGGGCCCTTCTGGGCGCGGCGCGTGGCGAGATCGCCGACAAGCTCGGTCTGATCGACCCCACCAGGTGGGCCTTCACCTGGGTGGTCGACGCCCCGATGTTCGAGCCGGCCGACGACGCCACCGCTGCCGGCGACGTGGCCGTTGGCTCCGGCGCCTGGACGGCGGTGCACCACGCGTTCACCTCGCCCAAGCCCGAGCACCTCGACACCTTCGACACGGATCCGGGATCAGCTCTCGCCTACGCCTACGACATCGTGTGTAACGGCAACGAGATCGGCGGTGGCTCGATCCGCATCCACCGTAAGGACATCCAGGAGCGGGTGTTCGGCGTCATGGGCATCACGCAGGAGGAGGCGCAGGAGAAGTTCGGCTTCCTCCTGGACGCCTTCTCCTACGGCGCCCCGCCGCACGGCGGCATCGCGTTCGGTTGGGACCGCATCTGCGCTCTGCTCGCCGGCACCGATTCGATCCGCGACGTGATCGCGTTCCCGAAGTCGGGCGGCGGGATCGACCCGCTCACCGATGCGCCGGCCGAGATCACCACCCAGCAACGCAAGGAGTCGGGGATCGACGCCAGGCCCGCGTCGCGGGGTCAGCAGGCTCAGGCTCCCGTCGAATCCTGACCAGGCAGCCTGGAAACGAACCGCCCGCCACCCGGTCGCCCCGGGT
>NZ_JBSHML010000024.1:0-71142 GCF_053645335.1 Dietzia sp. NPDC055340
GGGCTGACCACCAGAAACGCCCCACCACCCAAGGCCGGCCACCCACCCACGCCAGGGGACTACGCCCCGGGAGGTGACAGACGGTATTGCACGCGTGAGCTGGCCCCAGAACACCCGCACCCGTCGGGCAAATAGTCGTTAAAAGCCCTGTTCACAGGCGATCCCCACGTATTCCACACCGATTTGTCTGGGGGGAGTACAGGTCATGCCGCTTGTGTCGGGGGGTGCCCTTAAACTGGGCGCGCTTCCTTCGATTGGGGGTTCGGCTCACTCATCCGGAGCCGTTGCCTAGATGGAAGGAGGTGATGTGATGGGAACCCGTCGAAATGGCGAGAAGCCGACCTTCTGGGTCGCTGTGGTAGGAGCCACGGCCCAGGTCGGTCGACTTCTCTTGGATCTCATCCGCTTCGGAACTGACACCTAGGTGCTAGTTCCGGGAAGGCGTCGGGGCTGCAACCCCGGCGCTTTCCTTGTGTGGTGATGTTATGTCTGGCCCACCGCCGTGTGCAATAAATCCGGGCCGAGTTCTTCCGCTGTGGCTGTTTCTACGCTGCGGGTCCGACAGTCGGGCTGGCTTAGGGGGTGACGGGCAGGGCCTCGGAGCGGATGCTGATGCCGAGGTTGCGTGCTTTGGCTCCGGTGAGCAGGGGGTGGTCCTGGCCGTTGCTGTCGGTGTAGATGGTGGCGGCGAGGTCGTGTTCGTCGGCGTCGATGATGACGTCGTCACCGATTGTCAGGCTGGCGTGGGCGTTCTCGGCGAGTTGCTTGCGTAGCTCGACGTCGTAGACGACCTGGCCGGTGAACTTGCGGGCGGTGGGGTTGTAGGCCCGGTGGAGGACTTTGATCGTGAGCACGTTCGAGCCGGACTTGAGCTGGTTCAGCGTGCCGATTTCGATCACGTTGCCGTCGATGACCATGTGGGGTCCTTTCTGGTTCGGGGTGACTGCGGTCGAGAGCCCAGCGTAGTCGGCCCTGAGCGCTGCGCCGTGGGCTGAGCTCGGCCGGGTCAGCATCTGGGGGGAGGGGTTGGAGACTGTGGAGATAGCGGGAAGGGTCACCTCCGGTCCCGGTGCTGGCTCGGCAGTTCAGTGTCCCGAGCGAAGCACCGCTCGAGGGGCCCATCAACGATGACGTGCATCGAGTGACTTAGGTGTCGTTAGGGTGTAGCCCGTGCCCCGTTTCCTCCAGCTCTTCCGTCACAGTCGCACGGGAGTGGATGACAGTGTCGACCAGCTCATGGGAATCATGGCATCAGTGCCAGCAGTTGATATAGAACTAGCTGTTCTTCTCGCCGCGGAGCAGCTGTGCAACACGACCATCACACTTTCCGAGCACCCAATGCCGCACGGTCACTACGGCGTTGTACTTCGCACCCGTCAGGGCCACCACATTCGAGTTGATCCCGACTTACCTGGCGATCTTCGGTTCCACACAGTCCTGCACGAGCTCGGACACGTTGTGCTGGGTCACACGGCGACATCGGAGCCGGGAGCGAACAGGCTGGCGCAGATCATGGGCGGTGGACCCCCCGTGTGCTCGGCGTCGCCCACGGCTGGGAAGGCGCCCTGCGAGGCCGAAGCCGAGATCTTCGCTTGCACGATGGCTCGGCGTCTTCGCCGTGGACTGACCACGCGCCACATGTCCCGCCTCGATGAGGCGTTCGGATGATCGTTCTCCTGGTCCTGTTGGCCCTGGAGATTATGATGGCGGGCTACATCGTCACTCGACTTCTGCGGTACCAGGTAGCGCCGACTCCAGTGCTACGGGCAACGACTTTCACGTCCGTAGCGGTCTTGATCGGGTTGCTGTCGGTGACAGAACCGATCGAGGCTGTCCTTCGGGCCGGGGGAGCGCTCGTCTGGCTGCCGACACTGCTGAAACACTTGAGCGTCCTCGGTTGCTGTGCGGGGGTGCTTCTGCTGGCGCTGGCAGAGAGGGGCCGGCTCAACGGTCGTTCCGAATCGGGAGTCTGGGCACTGCTGATCGTCGTCTCGCTGACCGTTGCAGGTCTGCACGTGAGCGCCGGTGGGGGAGGGTTGCTCACCAGCGTGGACTATGTCGAGTGGTCCCACTCCGTCGGTGCTCTACGCGTCGCCATGATCATTACCTACATCGGCGGACTGGGCGCATGTTCCGGTCTGTTGTTCGTGCTGTGGCCACTGGATCTGAGGACGGCGGCCGGGCGGGGCCTGACCATCTTGGCGTCGGCAACGCCCTTTCTGGCGGGCTGGTGCATCCTGCGGATGAGGTATGTCTGGGCTGCTTCCCAGTCGACGACCCTCCCCTCGGAACAGGAGCTGCTGGTAACTCAGCTGCTTTCGCTCGCCGGCGGTCTACTGCTCACTGTCGGACTGATCTGGTCCACAGCAGAGACCGACGTGTCCGCGCTTCGACACTGGCGGCAGTTTCGCAGCCTCAATCACCGTGCCCTGGACGTTGTTCCAGCTGTCCGCAAGCACTCCGACTTCCGTTTCGGAGTGGATATGTGGGTCCACGACCGCGCCATTGAAGTGTTGGATGCGTTGCACCAAATCCAGCGGACGACTGGACA
Organism: Dietzia sp. NPDC055340; assembly: GCF_053645335.1. Classification (NCBI taxonomy): domain Bacteria; kingdom Bacillati; phylum Actinomycetota; class Actinomycetes; order Mycobacteriales; family Dietziaceae; genus Dietzia; species Dietzia sp. NPDC055340. Next base: position 2,552 of record NZ_JBSHML010000024.1, read on the forward strand.
CCGCGACACGGGTTTTCCTCGGCCACCGGCCCAGGTGAGCGATTCAGAGCTGACCGCGGTCGTTGCAGACCTCGGCAAGCGCCACTCAGAGAGGACGAGAACGTGACTCCCGAAAAGGTCATCACCGAGGTCTTTGCACCGTGGGTGGTACTCGCTGCTGGAGCGACGCACCTTGGGAGGGCGGTGGACTCGCCCGGTTGGGGTGTGGCAACGGCGACGGGGCTCGGATTGGTTCCGCAGGCCGCGATTGCGTTGCGCGTTCTGCGTAAGAATCTCACCGATCATCACATCACTCGTCGCGAGGATCGACCGCTGGTCATCGCCGGAATCTCGGTATCAGTGACGACGCTGTTGATTGCGCAAAGCAAGCTCGAGGCGCCGGCGGAGCTGCGCCGCACAACTCGAGCAGCTCTGGTCTCATTAGGAGTCGCTGGCGCTGCCACGCTCAAAGTCAAAGTCAGCTTTCACACCGCGGTCCTGGCCGGCGTTGTCACGGTGTTGGCGCGGGAGCTGTCGCCCCGCTACTGGTGGGGCCTCAGCGCGGTCCCGGTCGTAGCCTGGGCACGGATCAAGATCAGCCATCACAGCCCGCTTGAGACAGCGCTCGGAACAGCGTTGGGATTGGCGGGCGGGTACTGGGGCGGCGGCCGGCGTTAGTCGAGACCGGCTCGGCGCCGTTCCTCTTCAACGGCCTTGCTTATCCGTTCGAGGGCATCGGAAGGCAGATCGACGGCCCGGGCCGACACCGCTAGAACTTCGCTGTCGCTGACTTTGCGCAGTAGAGCGATGTAGTCGTTGGTGCGTCGGTACTCGTCGTCATCGACGAAGTACTCCGGTGACACACCGAAAAAGGCTGCGAGATCTCGTACGACTCGCTCGGACGGCTCGTGGGTGCCGCGTAGGAGTTGTGAGAGGTAGGGCTGGCTGAGATCCCCGCCGAGCTCTTTGACTCCCGCGACGATTTCCATCTGGGTAAAGCGCCCGCGTCCCGGGGGATGGGCGGTGGACACGAGCGTCGACAGGCGTTCAGCGAACGTCTGCTTTGTGCTCGGTCGTGACCTCATGAAAGCCAATCTTACATTGATGCTGATGCGTCAAGACGGCGACAACGCCGACTGAGTCCACTCCGAAACTCCGCCGGCGAACCGGGTCTGAGCTGGGGGCAGCCTCAACACCAACACCCGCGTGCTCACTCATGCCTCGGTTGCGCTGACTATCGAGCGAGGTCAAAGCGATCATTCGCAACTGGTCCTCGCTGACGGCGTCGCAGAATCGAGCGGATGGCGTCCATGTGGCGCGACACCTGCTCGGGAGTAGCCGCGCGTTCATCGGCCGCGGCGGCGGCCTCGGCCCGTCGGCGCTGCTCTTCGAGGGTGCGCTGCCGGTGTTGCTCGGCCACCTCGCTAGGCGAAGGGCCGGCGAGCACGTCCCGGAGCCAGGAGAGGCGATGTCGCAGGAAACCGGCTGGATTCTGGATGGTGGAGGGCCAGTCGCGGGGGTTTTCTCGCGCATCCTGGTTGAGGACCGCCACTAGATCGCGGCCTGTCCAGCGGTCGCAGTCGACCATCTCGGCTACTACGTCGACGAGTGCGCCCAGATGCTGGCCGTTGTCGAGGCTCGTCGCTGCGGCGACGAGCTGGGCGGTGACGATGTGTGCCTGGCGAGGTCGCTCTCGCTCTTGGAGTCCTTGTGAGCGCCCGAAGGGCGCCGACGCGCGCTTGCGCGCGTGTGTAGGGGAACATTGCCTACGGGGAGTTTTACTCCCCGTAGGACCCCTACGGGGTAGATACGATTTTGCGTACCACCTGCGGGGAGTCGTCAGAGCCCACGTGGATGCAGCTCGAAGCTGCACGCCGTCGTGGTGCACGGCGGCCTGGAAACGCTCATCGACGGTGAGATACCGGCCCCTCGCGACCTCGACCGCGAGCTCGAGCTCCGCAAGGACGGCGCGGGCGTTGGAGACAACATCGTGGCAGAACGGCCGAGAACGGTCGGCTAGCTCGGCCGCGATACGACCGATGGTCTCGTTGGATGCGGTGACACGGCGACCGGTATCCGCGTCGGCGAGGCGAGCACAGGCCCGGGCGACGAGCAGGGCGGTGCGTGCGGAAACGCGCCACTTGCGGCACAACTGCCGGCCACGAATGCACGCCAGCTCGGCCGCGGTGCCGGCAAGCCACTTGGTACGGGATTGCCACACCAGGGCCGGCTGTCGGCCGTCGAGAGCCCACGAACGCCCGCGCTGACCGCGAAGCTGGTTTTCTTTTTCGGCGTCTTCGATCCGCGTACGGATCACGGCGCCGAGGTCGAGGTCTTCGGTGGTATCGAGGTCTGTTGGCGCACCCTGCGACGCGCCCAGCTTCGGCATGCTGGACACGGCATTTGGGTGTGCGCTACCCTCGGAACAGCTACGCAAGCTGGTTCCGCCTTTCGGGTGGGCACCAAAACCGGGGTTACGAGCGGCTAACTCGTCCCGGTCACACGTTCGCGATCGCCCTTCGGATTCGGCCCCGGGGGGCGATCGCTTTTTTGTGTGGGTGCGCTATGCGGTTGTCAACGACGCTGGTTGAGTCCCGTGCGCCTCCTATCTCTTAGAGTCAGTGATGGTCAGCCAGTGCGACCGAGAAGGTCGAGCGCACTGGGCGCCTCTGCTTCTCGCCGCTTGTACTCGGCGAGACCGTAGGTGACGACGTCTTGCAGCACCTCCCACCGCTTCCGGCCAGATCTGCGCCAGGTCGCGTTGAAGTCGGCCACTAGAGCCTTGTCGATCTCGCCGTTGAGCTGCGTGCGGTGATCGCGGGTCCGCGGGCGGCCGAAGGTCGTCATGGCCTTATTAATAACACGCGTGTAGTTCGGCGTCGAGCATTTGCCGCCACACGGGCGTGTCCGAATATAGCGTGGGACTAGACGAACTTCGCCCCGGACTGCCGTCGTCGGTCGTTTCGGGTGCGGTTCCAAGCCTCGAGGACGCGGGCAGGAGGGACACCATAAGCCGCGGCCAGGGCGTTGCAGAGCTCTTCGCGGGGCGCCGACACTCCCCGTTCCATCTTCGACAACTGCGGCTGGCGCAGGCCCGCCGCCTCGCACGCCTCCTGCTGGAGAAGGCCGGCGTGTAGCCGAAGATCGTGCAGCCGCTCCTCGCCCTCGCTGACCAGGGTGAGGTCCGCCGGCCGGAGACCCAAGGCTCGAGCCAGGCCAACGAGCAGGGGGGCGGATGGGGCGCGAGTGCCGTCCAACCAGCTGTGCACGGTGTTGGGGGAGATGTCCAGGTGGGCGGCGATGTCGTCGACGCTCACCCCTCGACGGGACATGGCGGCCCGGAGGGTGGTGGGGCTGATTTGCCCCGCACGGCGAGGCATCGGCTCCCCTTCGTCGGCGTGTCTTGCTCGACAAGTCTGTCCAACGAACGGCCCTAAACCTTCCACTAGCGGAATATATCGTGGAGTTATAGAGTGTTCTCATGCCGACAGCGGACCAGCCGCTCGCGGCGGGTCGAAGCCCTACGCCGGGATCGTTGGCGGTACCCTACCAATATTGGTACCAATATCGCGCCGGGGAGCAAGGAGCCGAAGTGACAGAAAACGACCAACGGTCCACAGCGGGCCCAGCTCTACGAGGAGCCCTCGTTGGGGCGACAACGGCCCTAATCGCGTTTGGGGGCGTATCGGTAGCCCTGGCTGCGACGCAGTCGGGAATCGAGGAAGCGACTGCGCCCGCAGCTCGCCCGTCGACCACTCAGGCCGGCGTGGACGTGGCCCAAAAGACCAGCGCGACTCCGCGTTCCGCGAAGGCCGCTCAGGCGACTTCGTCTCGGACGGCTACGCAGCAGCATTCTGCCCAGGCCAAACAGGCCGGCCTAGCGAAGGCGGTCCAGCCAACCCGTGAGGTGAAGAAGGAGAACGAGCCCGACGAGCGCCGAGAGTCGGCCCCCAAGGTCGAAACCGCTCCGGCGCCGCAGGCTCCCCCCACACAGCAGGTCCGCTCTCCGCAGCCCGCGCCGGTGCAGCAGTCACCGTCGTATCCCGTTCAGCAAGCCCCGACGTACCCGGTGCAGCAGGCTCCGGTTCGACAGGCACCCGCTCCTGCACCCGCTCCTGCACCTGCACCTGCACCTGCACCTGCACCGCAGGGAATCACGATCGACCTGGGTGGCCGCGCGCCCGTCGTGCCGCAGGCCCCGATCCCCCCGAAGGAACTCCGTATCGGCTGACGACCGCCCGGTCGCCGGTCCCACCCGTAGAGAAAGAGGAAACACAATGCTCACAGCCGCTTCTGCCATCTCCGGCGCGATCATCGCCGCGCTAGCGACCCTTGGCCCGATCGCTGCCCCCGTCATCGGAGCGGCCACCGCCGCCGGTCCAATTGCCACCGCTGGTACCGCGATCGCCGGACTGGCCGGCACCGGAAGCGCCGCCGGTGGTGCCGCCTCGCTCGGTGCCGGCGGGGCCGCGGTCAACGCCAACCCGCACGCCGCACTCGGCGTCCAGAACGGCATCAACGACTCGATCAACCAGGCCAAGGACCACGTTGCCGGGTCGATCAACAACCTGAACATCCCGGGCGTTCCCCCGGTCCACTTCAACTGATCCCGCGCACTGATCGCCGCACCGATCGAGGGGAGTGGAAATGAGCCGCGACGACGATCTGCCCGAGTGGTTCTCAGAGTCGTCAAATTCTGCTGACGACCGCAACGAACCCCGCCACCTAGAAGCCGTGGCCGGAGGCCCGGAGCCCGACGACGAGTGGTTCGACCAAGCAGAGGCCACCCCCTCGGCTGTCGAAACCCCGCCAGCGCGCGATAGCAGCCGGAAGCGGACCAAGCTCCTGTTCGGCGGCACGGTCGCGGCGGTACTGCTAGCGATCGGGGGCGGCGCCTGGATGCTGTCGTCGCTCCTGTCTGGCTCCGAGACGTCGGCCTCCCCGACGTTGACGCTCCCCACGACGGCGACCAGCGCACCGCAGAGCGGCGAGGCGGTGGTGGCCGAATCGGAGTGCGAGTCCTCCGACTCGGCCACCACAGTGTCGGGCAACGGCAAAGGCGACCGAGAGTCCGCCGCCGGCGTGGTCCTGGCCTTCCAGCACGCCTACTACGTCGCCAGAGACGCCGACGCCATCAAGCCGCTGTTGGCGAAGGATTCACCGATCACCAATCTCGATGCTCTTCAGGAGGGCATCGACTCAGTGGCCCGCGGGACAACGCACTGCCTGCATATCGAGCGCGACGGTGACGACGCCGTGGTCGAGCTGACCGAGACCGCTCCTGACGGCAGCGAAACGACCTACTACCAGCGCGTGACGACCACCCGTGAGAACGGGGAGGTCCGGATCGTCTCGATCGAAGAGAACTCTGAAGGAGCCAGCGAATGAAGCCGGGGAACGTGGCAAGGATCGGCGCTGTCATCACGGCGTCATCGTTGGCAGTAGTGGCCCAAGCGGGAGGGGTCCAGGCGCAAACCACGGCTAGCGCTACCCCCTCCGCCACCACGGCTCGACCTTTCACCTCAACCGCTACGGTCCCGACCTCGGCTCGAGGGACCTCGGAGGTGGCGTTGCCCGAGGGCGATGAGTGCCCGCTGGTGCAGCTCGTGGCGATCAACGGCACGACGGAGTCAACGAGAAACTCCAAGACCGACGCGGACACGGGATGGATGGCTCGCGTGGTGAGTCCCACCGTCAGAGCGGCTAACGCCGACGGCCAGGCGCGTATGAGCCGCACCTACGTGCCGTACCCGGCATCCTTCGGAGGCTTCGTCCCCTCAGAGGATCAGTCGAGTTATGCCGAGAGCGTCACCGTCGGAATAGAGAACGGGCGAAAGCTCATCGCCGAGACGGTCGAGCGATGCCCGGAGACCAAGATCTTCGTCTCCGGCTACAGCCAGGGCGCCCAGGTCGCCTCGGCGCTGGCTCGAGAAATCGGCGCCGGCTCCGGGCCGATCACTCCCGAGCAGTTCGCCGGTGCGGCACTGATGAGTGATCCCACCCGCGCTCAGGGCGCTCCGATCTTCCAGGAAGGCTCGTCCCGGACGACTCCGGGGGCGGTGCCGGGCACGGAGGGCGCCGCGGTGTCGGCGATCAACGTGGGTGAAGGTGCCCCGCGGCCGGAGGGGCGCGGAATCTCCCCGAACACGTCGGCACCGGATTTTGGTGCGGTGGCCGATCGAGTCGCCTCGTTCTGCGTACCCGGAGACCTGGCATGCGACACCCCGCCCGACTCCGATCTGTTCCAGGTCGTAGCCAACATCGCCGGACAGAGCGAGACCGGGGGAGACCCGATCCGTGCGCTGGTCAACGTCGCCACCGTGGCGGGGCAGTCGGTACTGTTCACGGCCGCAGAGACCATCGCCGAAGACGTGGAGTACTCCGACGGAAGTGGTTTCACCATCGCCCCGGCCAGCCGGGGCAACACCACGCTGTCGCGGATGGCGCGCTACTCCGATCCGACCCAGGTGCAGAACCCGACCGATCCGACCGCACTGCTGGTGGAGGCCGGGACCAAGCTGGCCGGGATGGCGCTCGGAGCGTCGATCACCGTGGCGAAGAAGACCCTGACGCCGGAGAACATCGCGCAGATCGCGGTGGCCGGCGCAGCGAGCCCGGCAGCGGCAGCAACGGTGCTGGTGGGCCAGCTCGCTGTTGCGGCGTCTGAGGTCATTACTCCCGCAACCGTGGACTCCGGTCTGCAGCGGGTGATCGGCGAGATCGAGCACACGGTGTCCGACACGACGGGCCTGGTCGACCTGGCGACCCAGACCCAGACCTGGAACGCGATCGACGCCCACGGCATGTACGACCGCACCCCGTTTACGGCATCAGGGCAGTCCCCGGCGGCGATCACCCAGCAGTGGGCGCTGGCCGCGGCCAACGACCTCGCCGTTGCCCGGGGGATAGAGCCGGTCAGCGAGATCAGCCACTCCACTGATGCCGACCGCATGTCCCTGATCCGGTCGGGAGCCGGGGACGACCAGCTGTCCAAGCTCCCGGCGACGTCGCAGACCGCCGACATCGCCGGACTCTCCGAGGCCCTGGCCTCGGTGACCGCGTGACGCCCGCAAGGGACAAGACGAAGGAGGCGAGCATGACCAGCGCCCACAAACTCCCACGCCCATCATCGAAGGCGGTTCCCGGGTGGCTGGCGGTGCCAGCCGAAGGGGACCGCGCACCGGTGTGGGACACACCCGTTCCTCGCCCCGCCGACAGTCGAACCCCGGTGATCTGGTTGCTCGGCGCCCACGGAGGGGCCGGGGTGTCGACGTTGGAATCCATGTGGGCGCCGGCCGCGGACAGTCAGCGAGGCTGGCCGTCCGCCGAAAAGGCACCGTTCGTCGTCGTCGTTGCTCGGATGCACACGGTCGGCCTCAATGCAGCGCACCGGCTGTGCCTTCAGCACCAAGCAGGAGAGGTCGGTGGCTGCTCGCTGCTGGGCCTGGTCACCGTTGCCGCCGCCCCCGGCAAACCGGACCTGACACTGTCCCGTCGCCGCGAGCTCGTCGCCGCCGCTGCCGGGGCGAGCTGGCACATCGACTGGGTTCCCGAGCTGCTGGCCTGCGAGCCAACCGAACTGGCGCAGTGGACCCCGGACTACACCCCGCCACCAGCAAAGCGCTTCGCCCGTCCGCTAGCGCCCACCGACGCGGTCCCGGGATCGGTCGCTACCGCTGCCGCAGAGATCTTCGCCGCGGCAGGCGAGCAGTGGCGCAACCGCCCTGGCAAGCCCTAACTCCATCTTCAACCGCATCACTTCACCACAAGGAGCACCACCATGATTGTCGAGACGATTCACGCCGCCGCCCCGGTGGCCGAGCAGATCATCGCCGTCGGAGAGAACCTGTCCCCGATGGAGATCCCCGGTGCCGGCGAGAAGGTCGACACCGCCCTGGCGTACTTCATGTGGGGCTGCATCGCGCTCGGCGTCATGGGCGTGATGGCCGCCGGGGCCTACTTCATCATGGCTCGCCGGTCCGGCAACGGCGACGAGGTCCAAAGCACGGTCGCACGGATCATCGGCGGCTGCCTGCTGATCATGCTGGCCGGCCCCATCGTCAACGCCCTGGTCTCCTAACCGCCATGCTCACCGACGTGGTGACCGTTCTGGCGCAGGACCCGGCGGTAGTGCTACCTCCGACCAGCCCTGTCGGCCCTCCAGCCGAGGCGATGACCCGGTTCACCCAGGCGGTCGGCTGGGTCAAGTGGGGAGCCACCGCCGTCGTAGTCGCCGGAGTAATGGCAATCGGGGCGCTGCTGACGATCGACAACCGCCTAGTCGACCAGTACGGCCCTTCGATCCAGGCCATCACGATCAAGGTCATCCTCGGCTGCGTGATCGTGGCCTCCGCCGGGCACATTGCCGACGTATTCATCTAGAGGGAGTTCCTGTTGTCCAAGATGCGACGCGTTCTCACCGCTGCGGCGGTAACGCTGCTGCTGACGGCGAGCACCGCCTGCTCAAACGATGAGCAGGTCGAGCAGCCGCCAGTTGTGGACACCGCTTCTGCCCCGGCCGATCTGACGTGGCGGAACGTAGCCGGGCTCAAGGTGCCGACCTCCCGCGCCGACGGGCCGGCGCGAACGTCTCCGCCCCAGGGGTACAGCCATACCCCGCAAGGCGCGGCTCTGGCGGCGGCGAACGGGCAGGCGGCTTTGGCCACGGCGCCCGACTCCACGTGGCCCGAAGTGGTGCGCACGGTCACCGCTCCCGGCCCCGGCCGGGATCAGTGGGCGCAAGCCCGCGTGCTGATGAGCGTGTCGGGTGCAGTCGATCCGTCGGTGGCCGCCACCTTCACCGCGTTCAAGGTCACCGACTATTCGCCCGAGAAGGCGATTGTCTTGCTGGCGACATCGACCCCGCCGGCGCCGGGAGAACAGGAGCCCCTGCTGACGGCCTATCCAGTGCAGGTGGCGTGGACAGGGGCGGACTGGAAGCTCGTGCTTCCGACACAGCAGGACGACATCGACGCGGCCGAGATTCAAGCACTCGACGGCTTCACGACCTGGGATGAGGACAGCAAATGACAAAGAAGGCATGGATCAGCGGCGCAGCGGTGCTGATCGTCGCTCTGACGGTGCTGGTCCTGGTCATCGCCATGAGCGGACGCGATGAGCAGAGCGACCAGGCGGCACCTGCGCCGGCCACGCCCACTGCGTCACAGAGCCCGGCGCCTGCGGAGCAGCCAGGGCGGGTGGTCAGCGACCTCGTGGGCCGGCAAGTGACGGTCGTGGACGCTCCCGAAGGCGAGCCTGTTGCACAGACCGGCCAGGCGGGCGCGTTTCCCGGCGGGACCGAGCCGGTCGCGGCGCCAGCGGGTCTAGCGCTTCAGCGTGTCCCGAGCGGGACCACGTTGATGGTCTCGTCCTCGGATGGCCCGACAGCGGTGGAGCGAGGCGTGATGACCGGGTACGCCCGTTCTCCCGTTGGCGCGGCGCTGCTCACGGCCAACTACATCGGTCTGGGGCTGGAGATGGGGCCGGTCTACGCCGACTTCATGCAGCGATACGCGCCTGATCTGGTCGCGGAAGATCCGGAGCTGCTCGAGGAGCTGCGCGCACGCGGCGCGGCAACCCAGGGGCGGGCGATGCAGGCAGCCGAGGGGTTTCAGGCACCCCGGTGGTTCCGCTTCAGTCACTGCTCGCCCGAATTCTGCACCGTGGAGGCGGCGATGCCGTCGGTGTCTGAGGCTGTCGGCCAGGTCGACACCATCGACGTCAGCGCAACAGAGCACCCGGTGATGCGCGTGTCCTTGTCGTGGACTGGCGAGCAGTGGGAGATCGTCTCCGGGCGCTCGCTGCCGCCCGTGGAGGAGCTGGATCGGTCGTGGGTTCTGTGGATCTGACACGCCTCAAGCGACTCGCGATCGCGCTCTTGGCCGCGGTCCTGGCCTCGGTTGCCTTCGCGGCACCGGCTGCTGCTCAGGACACGGACCAGAATGAGTTTCAGTCGTTTTATGAGGACTGCCGCAACGGCGATCTCGACGGTGATGTGCTCGACGGCGGATTGTTCGCCGGCACCGGCGCCCATCAGTGGTTGAGGGAGTCGGCTCAGGCCGGAGGTCTGCGTGAAACGCTCACCGCGCCCGCGCGCGGCGTCGTCTCTGGCGCATGCAACACCGCCGGTGCAGCCCTTCATCCGACCGATGCGATCGAGGCAGTGACGTCCGGCTTCTGGGGCGACCCGATCGGAGACTTCGTCAAGTCCCTCCTGGAGGGAAATGCTCAGGCGTTGTCGCTGATCATGACGATGTGGATTAAGGAGTCACCCTTCTCCGGAGCAGACTTCGAGTCGTCCGTGGCGGGAGTGTTCAACCTGACGCTGTGGGCGCAGGTACTGCTGTTCGTAGTGTCGCTGATCATTGCGGGGGCACGGATGGCGGTCGCCCGGAACCGCGGATTGGGTGATGGGTTCGAGGACGTCGGACAACTCGTCTTCAACTTCATCCTCGCCGGGGCCGCGCTTCCGGCGGTGATCATGTCGCTGCACATGGCCACCGACCTGGTCTCCACGCAGTGGCTCACCGACGGTCTGGGCGGGGATCCAGAGGCCAAGATCAACGCGGTCGCGCTCATCGACGAGGAGACCGGACTCGGGCCGGCCGCGGTATTGATCCTGGTGGTGTTCGCGCTGCTGGGTGCCCTGGCGCAGATGCTGGCGCTAGTGATCCGCGAGGGCCTTCTGGTGGTGGTGGTGGGCCTGCTGCCGCTGGCGGCAGCGTCGTTCGCGCTGAGCACCGGCAAGCAGGCCTTCAAGTCGATGATCGGGTTCGTCGTCGCGGCGCTGCTGTTCAAGCCGGTGGCAACACTGCTGTACCTGGTGGCGTTCTGGCTCAGCTCGGGAACAGAACAGCCGTCGATGATGGAGGCGGTCTCCTCGATGCTGCTGCTGGCCGCCGCCGGCCTCGTACTGCCCGCACTGATGCGCGTCGTCGCCCCGGCGGTGTCTGCCTCGGTGTCCGGCGGCAGCGCCGCAGGCATCGGCGCCGCCGCTGCCGGAGCCACGGGCGCTGTCGCCGGCGCCGCCGGCGCTGCGCTGGGCAACGCCCAGCAGAGCTTTTCCGGCGCAGCGTCATCCTCCGGCTCGGGAAACCAGAGTGCCGCGAACGGCGCGGCCTATCTCGGCCCGCACTCCTCAGGAGGCTCGTCGTCACCGCCGGCGGCCGGCTCTTCGGCTCCGACTCCGTCGGCACCTTCGGGGGGCGGCGCACCAGCTGGAGGCAAGAGCTCCTCGGGCACGGGCACCAGCTCGTCGGGCCGTGTCGGCGGGGCAGTAGCAAGTGCGGCCCGCGGCGCCGGCACCGTAGCGGGCTTCGCCGCCGCCGGCGTGGGCGCGGTGGCGACGGCAGCTCAGACAACGGCTCGAGCGACACAGACGACCGAGCAGATGATCGACGGTGCGCTGGCAGCTCACCCGACACCCCACCACTACCGCTGACGGCAAGGAGATAGCTGGTGTCTGCATCAGGTGAGCAGGCGGACCTTCGGCTCTACACGCTGGGTGAGAAGTCGCAGCGCACCGGCATGTTCGGCCTGCCGCTGCGGGCCACGATCATCGCCGGGATCGCCTTCATCGCGGCGATGTTGGTGCTGATGCAGGGCGGACTAGGCGCGGGAGCGCTCATTGCGGTGCTGGCGGTGGCGTACCTGGCCCCGGCAGTGCTGCGTATCGGTAATCGAACTCTCTACGAGGTGGCTCAAATGCGTTGGCAATTCTGGCGGGCACAGGCCGCTGGCTCCACGGTGTACCGGTCCGGACCCAACTCGCGGGTACCGGGAGGCCGCTACCGGCTGCCCGGTGCCCTGGCCAAGACCGAGCTGCACGTCGGCCGCGACGTGGCCGGCAACGATTTCGCGCTCATCCGAGACCGCGCGCTCAACCAGTACACCGTCCTGCTGGACGCGGCCTCACGCGGCCAGGAGCCGCTGACGGTGGCCGACCGCAACGACATGACCGCCGAATGGGGCGCCTGGCTCGCCGAGCTGTCGCTCAACGACGACGTCGTGGCGGCCACCGTGACCGTCGAGTCGTACCCGACGACCGGGCAGGACCTCATCGCCGCGGTGAAGGACTCGGTCAGCGAGTCCACCCCGGAGATCGCCCGCCGCATCCAGGCGGAGTCGGCGGTGGAGTTCGCTCGCGGCAAGCTCGTCACGCGGTCGTGGATCGCGGTCACCTTCAAGGCCGCCACCGCGATGCAGCGCAAGGACCCCGAGGCGATGGCCACCGATCTGGGTTTCCGGCTGCCCGGGCTGTACCAGCGGCTCGAGTACGCGGGAGTGTCTGCCACACCGATGAACCCGGAGGACGCGATCGGGCTGGCGCTGCGTTGCTACCGCCCCGACCTGGAGGAGACCATCAACAGCGCTCGCCTGTCTGGCGAGCCGCTCGGAGTGGACTGGGACGACGCCGGCCCGGCCGAGGCTGTGGCGAAGTGGAATCACTACCGCCACGAAGACTGGGTGTCCCGCTCGTTCGAGATGGCCGCCCCGCCGGCCGCCGCGTTCCCGGACCACGTCCTGCGGCCCCTGTTGGAGCCGAAGTCAGACATTCCCCGCAAGCGCGTGACACTGATCTACCGCCCGATCGCCGCCGGGGACGGGGTGAGGCAGGTCGAGAAGGAGCACACCGACGCGGTCAACGCTGCGAACAAGACCCGCTCGATCGGCAAGGCCTCTGCCGGCCTGCGCCTGGAGCGCACCGAGGCCGCGCGGCAGGCGCTGGCCCGAGGCGGCCAGCTCGGCGAGTACTCGCTGCTGGTGACGCTCACCCTGCGCAACCCTGAACTGCTCGACCAGGGCTCGGCGATCATCGGCCAGCTCGGCAACCGGTCTCAGCTTCGGCTGCACGCCACCAACGGCCAGCAGGATGCGGCGTTCGCCGCCGCGCTGGGTCTGGGCGTGTTGCTCGATCAGAAGTCCACGATTTCCTCGTTTGCGAAGGCGGAATGATGGCCAGGCGCACCAAGACCCCGGTCGGGCCGGCAGAGCTGGAAGAGCTGCACGCCCGTATCACCGCCGGCGATCAGCTCCCTCCCTGGCCGCACACACGAACCGGCCGTGCGTACAAGCGGTGGTGCGACGAGCACCCCGAGCGGGCCGAGCAGGCGCGCACCGCTCGCCAGGCACCGCAGCTCCGCTACGGAAAGCCCCGGTTCACTAATCGCTACGCCTCCCTCGATGGTCGCGGCTTCAAGGGCGCGTTCTCGGGGCGGATGGCAGTGGTCTCCGCCCCGGCCGCCACCCAGACCTCCACCAACTACGGCTGTGGTTTCAACCCGTGGGTGGTCGGGGCGACCGCCCCGGCGGTCGGCGTCCCTCTGGGGGTTCACGCACAGACCGGCCAGGACGTCTCCGGCGACGTGTTGTCGTGGTTCCGCGCCGGCATCATCGGCAACCCGTCGGCGTTCGTGCTCTCCTTGCCCGGGCTGGGCAAGTCCACGATCATCCGCAAGCAGTTCATCGGCGCGGTCGCCCAGGGCCATGTGCCGATCGTGGCTGGGGACATCAAAGGCGAGTACGTGGCGGTGACCGATGCGATGGTCACCCCGGCCGGAAAGCGCGGGCAGGTGATCCGTCTCGGACATGGGCACGGGCACCTGAACCCGCTGGCCGCCGGCGCTTTGGGCGAGGCGATCCCGGTGATGCAGGCCCATCTGGACGAGCTCCGCGACCGAGGCGAGGACAGCACGCGCCTTGCCGAGGCCATCACCGAAACCGAGGAGTCGGTGCACTCGCGGCAGGTCACGATGGTCGTGGCGCTGGCCGAGCTGATCCGCGGTCGGCCGCTGGCCGACTTCGAGGGTCTGGTCATCTCCACCTCGTTGCGGGAGATGCGCCAGGGCGGCAGGTTCTCCTTCGCCTCCCCGCCGCTGCTGCGGGACCTGGTCGACTACATCCGATCCGGAAACGCCGACCTGCGGCGAGCGCTGTTCGTCGCCGACGAAGCGGAGTACCGGCGCACGGTCCGAACCCTGGTCCAGACGCTGGAGTCGCTGACCGACGGCGTCATGGGCCAGGTGTTCGCCGAGCACACCACCACCAAGATCGACCTCGACGCCCCGGCGATCTGCATCGACGTCTCGGCGATCGCTCGAGGAGACCAGTCGCTCAAGGCGGGCGTGCTCCTGGCCTGCTGGTCCGATGCCTATGGAGCGATGGAGGCCGCGCACGTGCTGGCCGACTGCGGTCTGGCGCCGCAGCGCTACTTCCTGGCGATTCTCGACGAGATGTGGGCGACCCTGGGCGCCGGGGCGGGGATGGTGCAGCGCGTCGACGAGCTCACGCGCCTGAACCGCACGGACGGCACCGGATTGCTGATGATCACCCACACGGGCCGAGACCTGGAGACGCTGCCCAACGAGGTCGACGTCAAGACCGCGATGGGCTTCATCGAGCGGGCCGGCATGGTCATCTGCGGCGGCCTTCCCGCCGGCGAGCTGGAGCGACTCAAGGGCGTCCTCCAGTTCACCGACGCTGAAGCAGCGATGATCACCGCCTGGTCCAAGGGCGCGCCGATCGAGCGCACCGAAGCCCGCGAGCGTAAGAAGCCACCCCTGGGGCGAGGCAAGTTCATGCTCAAGTCCTCCAAGGACGGCACCGCCGGGATCCCGGTGCAGGTTCTGCTGACCGCGACCGAGCGGGAGACCAACATCCACGACACGAACGTGCGCTTCCGCGAACTGCTCGATGGCGTGCACTCCGGACAGGCGGTGCCAGCATGAGCTCAGCCGCGTACGACGCCGATTTCCGCGACCAGGTGGTCGCGCGGCTGGCAGAGCTCGAGCCCCAGTTCCCCTCGACCTCAGCAGCCGCCGAGGTCGTCGCCCGCGAGTTCGGCATCAGCCGCGACTCGGTGCGCCGCTGGTCGGTCGCCGCGGGGACGTGGCAGGCGCACAACTCGTCCACCCTGCGGGCGCTGCAAGCCGAGAACGCGGCCCTTCGAGCGCAGCTAGGGCTGTAGACGGATGCGGTCGGCCAAGCTCGTCGTGGGCATCGTCATCGGGATCATCCTGCTGTCGCTGGTGGTCGTGGTGATCCTCGGAGACGGCAGCGACGATCGGTGCCGCCCGAACGGGGCCATAACCGGCGGCGGGGGAGTGCCCGCCGGCGAGCTCAGCCTGCCGATCGCCGAAGGCGATTACGTCGTGTCCTCGACCTACAAGAGCGCAGACCGGCCCGGCCACCGAGGCATCGACCTAGCCGCCGCCGACGGCACGCCCATGTACGCGATGGCCCCAGGCGTGGTGACAGCCGCCGGCCCCGCCAGCGGGTTCGGCAACTGGATCGTCATCGACCACACCATCGACGGTCAGCCCTACTCGACCGTCTACGGCCATATGTGGGACGACGGAGTGGCCGTGCAGGTGGGCGACACCGTTGCCGCAGGACAGCACATCGGTGAGGTCGGCAACAACGGCCAGTCCACCGGCGCCCACCTGCACTTCGAAGTGTGGCAGGGCGGGCGCCTGACCGGTGGGAGCGAGACCGATCCGCAGCCGTGGCTCGACCGAGCGGCGAACCCGGGCTCGGGAGGCAGTGAGCCGCCCACCGACGAGTCAACGACCTCCCGCCAGCCGTCTCCGCGCTCGAGTGGGGAGATGCCCGATTCGGACAAGATCGCCTCCAAGGAGAACTTGCAGGTCGACTCGATCCGGGTGGCCCGGGCCGTGGCGCAGCGCTTTCCCGACGTGAAGACCATCGGCGGGTGGCGGCCTGTTGATGCCTACCCCGATCACCCGTCGGGCCGCGCCGTGGACATCATGATCCCGGACTACTCCTCGAGCGAGGGCCGCGAGCTGGGCAATCGCATCAAGAACTACCTGCTGACGCACCGCGAGTTCTTCAACATCGAGTACCTGATCTGGCGGCAGCAGTACATCCCCGCCACCGGGCAGCCCAACCAGATGGAGGACCGGGGCGACCCGACCCAGAACCACTTCGACCACGTGCACGTCACCGTCGCCGGCGGCGGAAAGCCCACCCCGGACCAGCGCTACGGCGCCGCCCCCACCGACGGTGCCGACGACTCCTCCGAGACCACCGGCGCCGCCGGGGGCGACGACTGCGCCCCGGATTTCGGGCATCGCAGCCTGAACGCGGGCGAGATCCCCGCCGAACTGCGCAAGTGGATCGACCTGGGAGGCCAGGTCTGCCGCGAAGTCGACTCTCCGCTGCTGGCCGGGCTGCTGTACCACGAATCAGCCGGCTTCCAGGCCACGGCGGTCTCGACGGCCGGGGCGCAAGGGTACGGGCAGTTCATGCCCGGCACGTGGGCGGCCAAGGGCGCCAAGGTCGACGACAACGGCCAGATCGCCGGACCTCCCGGCTCGGGCTCTCCGTCGGACCCGGCGGACGCGACAATGGCCGCCGCCCGCTACCTGTGCGAGATCGCCGAGGGCCAGCGAGAGGGCATCGCCTCGGGCGAGCTCAGTGGCGACCCGCAGACGCTGATGCTGGCCGGCTATAACGCCGGCCCCGGCGCCGTGCAGCAGTTCGGCGGGGTACCGCCGTATGCCGAGACGCAAAAGTACGTGGTCATCGTGCCGCAAGAGGCCGCAAGGTTCGCCGCCGCATGAACACCGCCGACGACAGGAGGAGACAGCGATGAACACCAAAGGCGTAGCCGTGGTCGCCGCGGCGGTGGTGGCGGTAGTGGTCGCCGCCGTCGCGATGGCTCTGACACTTGGCCGCGATGATGAACCGGGAACCGATGCGCACGTGCACATCGACCCGATCACAACCGCCGACGAAGTGGCGGTGGCGGTGATGGCAGGGATTCACACGTGGACCCCCGCGCAGCAGCAGTCCCCGTGGGATGCGATGCACGCAATCTCCGGCCAGCTCACCGGCCAATTGGCAGACGCGGCCACCACCCGCCCGGACCCAGATCCTGCCCCTAGGCAGTGGTCGGCATGGGCGCGCTCGGGTGACCGCGTGATCGGCGCCGCGCGCCTGGCCGGAGATCAGGACCCCGTCCCGCAGGACGCGAGCGAAGCTCGACGCCTGGTCACGGTGCAGCAGAAAGTGCTGCACCCCGACGGAGCAACGACCCCGCTCGAGCGCATCACCGCGACCGTCGAGCTCAAGCGCACCGGCGAGACGTGGAAGGTCGCCAGCTACCAATACCGATCTGTGGGCGAGTAACCGCGCACATCACACCAGGGAGGCAACAATGGCAGGCAAGGACCTGGCACGAACGTCCCAGACCCGCGAGCCCGGACCCACGATCGCGCTGGTCATGATGGGCGTGGTGGCGGCCGCAGTGATCGCGGTGTGGGGCAGTATCACCCTCGGCGAATCCATCGCCCCCACCGGTCAACAGGTTCCCGGTAACCCCGCGGTGGCGGTGATCGACCTGGCCCAGGGGCAGGTGCAGTGGACCACCGGCGCCACGGTCGTCGCCGTGGCCCTGGTGGTGATCGCCGTCGTGCTCGTGGCCGTGGTGGCGGCGCTCGTCGGGCGCCGGCAGGGCCGCAGGACCCGCGTCGATGGGATCACCAAGCACCTGGCGGGCCGCGCTGACGTGAAGTCACTGTCGGCCAAGAGCGTGGTCCGCGCCAACCGCGAGCGAGGCGACACCACCCAGACCCCGGGGGTGTACATCGGCAAGGAGGTCGCTACCGGCCAAGATCTCTGGGGCGGGTGGGAAGACCTGCATCTGGATCTGTGGGGTCCCCGCCAGGGAAAGACCTCCAGCCGCATCATCCCGATGATCCGCCGCGCACCGGGCATCTGCATCTCCACCTCGTGCAAGCGCGACGTCATCGAAGCCACGATGCCGTTCCGTCAGCAGGTCGGCCGCGTCTGGGTGCTCGACCCGCAGGACAAGGCGGTCGGGCTGGACACCTCCAAGTGGTACTTCGACCCGCTGGACTTCGTGCGCCGCGACCAGTGGTGGGACGGCAACGCCGAGGAGCTCGCCGAGATCTTCAACGCCGCCACCGCCCGCGGGGAGGCCGGCAGCGACCCCAACGCGTACTTCTACTCCCAGGCCGTGGACCTGCTCGCCTCGCTGTTCCTGGCAGCGGCGATGAAGAACCGTCCCATCACCGATGTCTACGGATGGGTCTCCAATCTCGAAGACGCCACCCCAGTCGACATCCTGGCCGACAGCCAGTGGAAGCCGCAGGCCGCGGACCTGGCCAGCAAGTACAACGCCGAGCCCCGCACCCGCTCCAACGTGTTCTCCGCGGCCAAGAACATGATCTCCTGCCTGGGGCGCAGGCAGATCGTGCGGTGGCTGACCCCCCAGGCCGGCGCCCAGCGTTTCGACCCGGTCGCCTTCGCAAACTCTGAGGCCGACACGCTGTATCTGGTCTCCGACGAAGAGAACCCGATCGGCCGGCCGGTGACGTCCATCCTGACCGTCGCGGTGTTCAAGGCCCTGGTCGACCGGGCCGACACCTGCCCCGGTTCGCGCCTGCCGGTGCCGGTGACCGCCGCCCTGGACGAGATCGCCAACATCGTGCGGTGGCCCAGGCTTCCCGACTACTACTCGACCTTCGGCTCCCGAGGCATCATCTGCTCGACCGTGCTCCAGTCCTACGCCCAAGGCGTGGAAGTGTGGGGCGAGCAGGGCATGAAGAAGCTGTGGTCTGCCGCCGCGATCGTCGTCATCGGCCCCGGCCACAAGGACTACCGATTCCTCGACGAGCTGGCCCATCTCATCGGCACCCACACCGAACAGCAACGCTCCATCTCCAGCGGCGGCGGCGATCGCGGGCGGTCCGTGTCGACCCAGACGGTCGAGAAGCAGACCATCACCGCCGCCGAGCTGGCCGCTCTGCCGTTCGGTCGGATGATCGTCCTGGCCACCGGCCGGCGCCCCATCCTGGCCCGGATGGTCCGGTGGGACCACCAGGACCTCCCCTCCGCACCTGAGAAGACCGAAGAGGCCGCAGCGTGAGCCACCTGTTCGACAAGAAGATCGTCGAGGCATTCGGTGAGACCCTCGCGGCGGTGACCAAAGAGTCGCTACCTGCTGCTGTAGAGGATGTTCTGGCAACACCCGGCCTCACCGACCACCTTGCCCGCACCGTGGAGAGGGAGGTCCAGCGGTTCGCCGAAACTGAGCTTGGCGTGCCGCCCATCCTGCGGTTCACCGACGAGTTCGCTTTCTTCGACGACTACCTGCGACTGGCCTACGAGTCGACGGGCATGAGCCAGAAGTGGTGCTCGCGCTGGTGGGCGCACCGCTCGGTCCGATTCCGTATCCGTTCGATGTGGCTCGCGTACGAGTCACTGGCCCGCCGGGACCCGGCCACCTGCGATGAGGTGTTCCTCCGCACGATCGGCGACCACCACATGCCGCTGCTCACGGGAGAGCGCTCGCCAATGGTCGCCTGCACGTCCGGTCACCAACCGGGCAAGCCCTTGAAATCGGACCCCATTGAGGAAGGCACGCTATGAGCTCGCATCCCAGCGACCCGGTGGTCGCCGATCTGATCCGTCACGCCCGCGTGGGCGCGGCAGCTAATCCGTACCCGCCGCGGACTCGCTCGCTCGGCGAGCACTCCGCCCGCCAACACTCGGTCGGATCGCTCGTTATGGAGACCGCTCGCGCAGACACCGGCGTATCCGAAGAGGTCGCTCAGGCGCGGCGAGAAGTGATCGCCGCCGAGCTGGAGCGCAGGCGGCTGGTGCAGGCCGCCCAGGAAGCGCGCCGGCAGGCAGAACTCGATCGGACCCAGGCCGAGCAAGAGCGCGATGAGGCCGTTCGCCGCGCACGCGAGCGGTCAGGACCGGACCCGGACTTCTTGACCCTGGCGGTGATCGCAGCGGTGACCCTGGAGATCACCGAGTACGAGCTGGCCGGCGTGTTCGATGCGGCGATCACCGACACCCCCGGCCTCTCGGCGGCCGATACCGCCGACCTCGCAGGCGAGCGCAGGGTCGGCCTCACCGAGGAGCTGCTGCACACCGAGGTGGCCGCCGTCGGCGGCTCGCCGGTAGTCGCAGACGTCATCGACACCGGCGTAGGGGCACAGACACCGTCCCAGCTCATCACCCAATCTGAGCAGGAAGCTCAGCCCGCCGCTGCCACCTTCGACAGCGCTGCGGTGTCCGTCGATACAGCGCCGGAGGTAGAAGAGCTATGAGCGCACAGGCGTTTGGCAACGACCAGATGAGGACCTACCTCGCCGATACCCTGGCAGTGGCCGACTCCCCGTTGACGGTCATGCCGCAAGACCCACAGGACCCGTGGGATGTCCGATTTCACGACGCACGGTTCGACTCGCACATGAGTATCAGGCAGGACCGCTTGATGGGCCTGCTCGACACCAGGTCTCCCGGAGCCGCCGCAAAGGGGGCTTGAGTACCGGTCCGCGGTCGGTGAGATCGCGATGGCGCTCACGGAATACCCCGATGATTGGTACACCGTCGACACGTACCGTGGCGCCGAGATAGCCATGTACTCGGGCCTGCTCAGCGTGTATCTGCACTCAGCCGATATGGAGATCGACGTTCCGATCGACCACATCGACCTCGATCGCCCCGACCTGATCGGTCCACGCGCAAGGGCCGCGATTGAGGACCGTCTCGACCAGACCACGGGCACCACCGCCGATTCCCGATGGGCCCTTACATACCCAGTCGGCGACGAGATCAAGATTGGGCAGCTTCCCCCGCCTGCGTGGTCTCCCGGTCCGGTTACCTCGGCCGATTCGCCGCCGACGGCGAATCCGTTCACGGAGTCGTACCTGAGCCACCGCGCTGATCGTACGTTCGAGGCCAGGGCCGCCGAAGTGACGGAAGCGGACTTTGCTGAGCCCCCCGTGATCGAGACGTAGCCAAGTAGGACCAGGACGCGTGTTAACTTATGCTTAGGCGGTGTCTAGCGAATCTGGTGCAGGCTGCGGATGTGCCGTTGCCATAGGTGTTGCCCTCTTGCTGGGGTTGGGAATGTGTTCGTCCTCTGACGACGACAGCACATCGCGCAGCCCCGGCAGCTCGAGCAGCGGCAGTTCAAGTAGTAGTGGCGCCCGTCTTAGCCCATTGGATTGTGAAGCGCTGAGGATGACGGCCCTGGACAACGAGAACCCCGAGCCGTGGAAGGCGATGGACAAGTACGACAAGTACTGCTGACAACTCCCTGTCGTCTCTGGCTCACCACGGGTCGGGGGAGGAATCGGTGGTGGTTCCCCAATCCCATTGCGGTCCGGATGTCGACTCGACGTCCGGGCCGCGTTCTTGTTCTGCGGCACGGTGGGCCAGATAGGACTCAGCGAAGTCGTCAGACGCCGCGGGTGCCGGCGCGGTGGTGAGCGAGCCGTACGTGGTCGCCAGCCACGCTGCCAGTTCGGTGTCGGTGGCCGGCGCGATTGGGGGAGGGGTGGGCAGGGCGTCCCGGTCCCGGTCCTCATTTGTCGCGTGACGTATCCGGTGCGCGATGACGGGCCCTGGATTGTCGGCGGTCTCCAGGTTCGCGGTGGCCTCGGCCCACAGCACGCGGGGGTCGTAGCCGGTCTTGGCGGCGTCGGTCCAGGCTCGGGCGAGAGCGTCGTATTGGTCGCCTCCGGGCTCGAGGTGTCGGCTGTAGAGGCGCGGCAGGGCGTCGATGTAGGTGGGCAGCGTGGAGCTGGTGAAGGATTCAGCAGCGAGGTCGACGCCGTGGCGGTACAGCGCTTCAATGCGCGCCGGGTCGGTGGCGTTATCCATCTCCTCGCGCAGGGTTGCGGTCGCGGAGGCTTGGTGGGTGTCGCGCCTGAGAATGGCGGCCAGTACCTCGGCGGCGGTGGGGGCGTCGTGGTCGCCGGCTGAGTGCATGTGGGCGTCTTCGGCTGACAGGTCGACCGTGGGTTCGCACACGGCGTAGGCGCGGTTCTCTCGTCTGCCGCGGGTCATTGCGACGTACAGGCCGGCACGGTCCACCGAGGTGTCGACGACTGCGTGGGTGGTGTCGACGGTGGCGCCCTGGGCACGGTGGATGGTCGTGGCGTAGCCCAGGTGCATGCTCCTGGTCGCGTAGCTGGCAGGCACGAGCATCTCGTTGCCGGTGTTGATGTCACGCACGCTTAGTGAGCCGTCGTCGGCGATGCCGGTGAGGGTGAATAGTTGGCCGTTGATCACCCGGCCGAGGTACTTGCTGTCGGAGGTGTAGAGCTTGGCGTTCTCACGGGCGATGATCGTGTCGCCGACGCCGACGGTGTCGCCTCGGGAAAGGCGCGTCGTGCGGGTGTCATCGACGTGTCCGTGGGCGATCCGGTCGGCGCGAATGACCTCGTTGAGCGAGTCGACGTCGCTGTTGTTCGAGGCGATGACCAGGCTCCTGCGGCCGGCCCTGGTGTCGTCGAGGAAGGCTTGAACGGCGTCGGTGAGCATCTGTTCGCGGTGCCCGCCACGGATCCAGCCACGGTGTGCGTAGAGGTCCAGGGCGTCGGTGTTGCCTTCGCGTAGGGCGAGCGTTGCCTCGGCCTGCTCGGTGTCTGCTCCCATGCGCATGACTTCGCGCAGTTCGACTGTTCCCGGGGTGCGGGTCAGGTCGGCGAACAGGCCGCCGGTCTCGACGGCGGCGAGCTGTTTCGGGTCTCCGATCAGGCGCAGGACGGCGCCGGATTCGGCGGCGATTTCGGTCAGCGCGGCGAGGTTTTCGGTGCTGGCCATGCCCGCTTCGTCGACTAGCAGCATGTCGCCGGGGCGGATGGTCACCGGCAGCGCCTCGAGGCTCCTTCCCGGGGCGCCTGGGTTGCGACCGAGCCAGGTGAAGGTCAGGGAGTCAATGGTGTGGCAGTCGGTGCCGATGTCGCCTGCCAGCACGCTGGCCGCTGCCGCGGAGGGCGCTAGACCGATGACGTGGCGGCCCGTGTTCTCCCATGCCTGCACGACCACTTTCATGGCGGTGGTCTTGCCGGTGCCGGCCGGTCCGACGCCGGCGGCGAGCAGGGTTCCAGCTCCGACGAGGTGGTGGGCCAGTTCGGTCTGGCCGGTGTTGAGCGGCCATCCTGTGGCCCTCGCGTGGGCGGCAAGAGCCTTTTCTAGCGTGGCGCGGGACGCGATCACTGCCACGGGTGTGCGAGCTGCGTCGAGGACGCGGGTCTCGGCGTCGAGCACGGCCTGGGTGGTGTACTTCTCGGCGTTGGCGTGCCGGTCTATACCTGCGCCGGTGTGACCGGTCAGGGGCTCGGGCAGGCTCAGCGGCTCGGGGGGCGTCAGCTCCACCATGAGCTCTCGGAGCGCGATGTCCATGACCGTGGCGTGGGCCTGGTCGAGAGCGCCTGAGGAGGCGAACCGGTAGCCCTTCAGGAGGGTGGATACGGCGGTGTCGACGTGCGACCGGCGGAACTGAGCGCGGCGTGACGACACCGATTGGACGGCCTGCGCGGCGACCTGTCGGGCGTGGCTTTCGGCGTCGAAAACCTCGCGCGGCGCATCGACGGTGGCCTGCTCGGTGACGTCCCGGACAACGGATGAGACGGCGTCGGCGCCGATGGTCTGCTCGGCCACCCGGCGCCAGGCGGCTCGGTGCTCATCGAGGGATTGGGCGGGCTTTTTGGCGTCGCGGGTGTCGAGGATCGCCTTCTGCCACAGGGCGTACGCCGCTCGCTGGGTGGGCTGGCGACCGTTCTTCTCTACGTACTGGGCAACGAGCTGCTCGTAGACCGGACGGGCTAGTGCTCGACGCGTGGAGAACACGTCAATGAGACGGCGGTCGATGCCCTTGATTTCCCAGATCGGCGCTTTGTCCGGGTGCGGGTAGTGCGCCTGGAAGTCCAGCCCCATCCGGCGGGAGAGCAGGTCGTGCAGGACCGCGTCGTAGCGTGCCGAGATCGCCTGGTGCATCTGGTGGATCGTCCGCGAATCCAGCGTGCGCCACCGGCCGTCGGGGCCTTGCACCTTGTTGGCGATCAACACGTGCGAGTGCAGGTCCGGGTCTCCGCCACGGGTGTCGAAGTGCGTGAACTCAGCTGCGACGATGCCCCTGGTTTTCACCTGCTCGATGCCGCCGGCGCCCACGCGGGTGTAGATCGCATTCTCCTCGGCCCATCGCAGGGCCTCGGCCACGGCCTCATGGTGTAGCGCCGCCACTTTCGAGGCCGTTTGCTTGTCGGACAGCGCCCACAGAACGCTGACACTTTTGACCGGTGAGAAGGTGAAATCGAACCCGGCGACGGCCTGGCGGACCTTGTCCCGTTCGCGGTTTACCCAGGCGATGACGTCCTTGCCGGAGGCGTGTTCGTAGCCGAACTCGCTCGTGTAGAACGGGCGGGCCACGCTCTCGGCAAGGTGGTTTCTCTCGTCGGGAGTGGGGCGGCGGCCCTCGGCGGCGAGGAACGACTTTTCGGCGGCGGAGATCGCGGCGAGGACCGGGACATCGCCGGAGTACAGGGGGTAGAAGCGGCCCAGCTTGCAGGAGGCCAGGCTCTTCCCTTCGGCCATCATCTGATCGGTGTCCGGGTGTAGCCCTTCGCCGTACAGGGCGGCCATTTGGACCTCGCCCACGACTGTGCCGGCGGTTGCTGTCTCAGACAGAAGGCCGGCCAATCCGCTGCCAATCCACCGCCCCGGCGGTGTGCCCTTGGCCGCGTAGTAGTCCGACAGCGACTTGCCTTCGGGGTCAGCGTCATGGGTGGCGACCGAGCGCAGCAGGTACTGGTATCCAGTACCGGCGTGCACCGCTCGGAGGCTCATCATGAGCCCCAGCGTAGAGGCGCCCCGGGGCGGCGTCTACGCACGCCGCGCCGTCGGCGCGCTGAGAAGGCATTTTCCGGACGTCACTAGTAGTGCCTACTGTGTGTGGCTGTTAGAGCGAGCAGCAGCGAGTGTCGAGTCTGGCCACGGCGGTGGCGGATCTACGGGGGCCAGCGTGAACGACGAGGTGGTCGGGTGGGGAGTGGTTGGTGCTAGCGGGTGTCGTAGGAGTGCTTTAGGGTTTGGTTTATGGCTGCTACGAAGACTGATTCGCGTTCACAGACCGCGCGGGCCCGTGCCCGCCAAGCGATGGCGGACGAGCTCGAGCGGGCGCGCAAGCGCGAGTCCAAGCTCGTGGCGGTGTTCTCCGCGATCGACGCCCGCGCCGACGCCGAAGCCGCACTCGGTGATGCGCTCATCGAGCTCAAAGACCTCGGCGTCGTCCAGGCCGACCTGGCCGAGATGACCGGACTGTCCGCTCGCGAGGTCGGCGCCGCCATTCGCGCGGCGAAGGAGCTCGTCGACGGCGAGCCCACTGAAACATCGCCCGACTCCTCCATCGACGCAGACGCTCGCGGTGAGGATTCCCAGTCGGACAACAACGGTGCCCACGATCACTGACCCCCACCACGACCCGGGGGTCGCCGACATTCCCTTGCCCGGAATGGACCTCGGGGCGGGGTCCCACACGTCGGTGCGGCCTTCTCGTCCGTACGATCCGACACTGCCTCCCACCAGAGCCGCAATCACCGCGTTCTGGTCCCGCGTCGTCAAGGCACCCGCCGGCGGGTGTTGGATCTGGACCGGAGCAATCTCCGATGGCTACGGAAGGATCAGCTGGCGATCAGGCGGAATCAGCCGCACCGAGTACGCCCACCGCTTCGCACTTGTCATCGCCGGCGAACTCGACGCGGGTGCAATCGGCGAGCACCGCTGCAACGAACCGCTGTGCGTGCGCGTCGACCCGGCTCACCTCATCGCCTCCACTCAGTCGGCGAACCTGCTCTACGCGGTGGCCTGTGGCCGCACCGGGATCATCCGCAGCCTGGCCGAGCGCCACGATCGCCAGGCCCGCTCACTGGCCGTCCGCAACGCCGTGGCAGACGGCTGGGACCCGGTCGCCTACGCACGGGCATCCGGCAACGCCGCACCGCTCGACACACCCCCACTGTTCTGAAGGCTGCAGTACAGTCGCCCCAAGAGATGGCCTCGCCGGGCGGCGGGGCCATCTGCCGTTGGCGGACCGGGCCAGGATGTGTCAGCGGGGCGCTGCTTGTCGGCGTAGCCGGCGCAGCTGCCAGTACCGCGGGACCGTCCACCGCAGCGGGGTCCTATCGATCACCCACAGCGCCAACCGCGACCGATAGTGCACGCCCGTGGCGCACCGCGAACGACCAATGACCGACAAACCACGCAAGTAGACCGAGCGCCGCTACCGCCGACCCCACGCGCAACCGGCGGCAAGGCCACCGCGCCGCCAGCGACGACAGCGATAGCCAGCAGCGCGGTCTCCAGATCCCACATTCCACACTCCTGTCGCTAACGCCTTCCCTCCGCGGCGCCACACGGGCCGCGGCGCTCCACAGACCTCACGGCCGGATCGGCTGTCAGTGTGGCTTTCCCCTCCGACAGTCAGTGCGTTTCGTGCTCTGGCGAGCTGGCTATGACTGGCCCGGTTGATCCGACTGGCCTGGCTTGCGAGCGGTCTCGCGCAGCGAGTCCAGGACCTCACGCAGGGTGTCCGAGGTGGCCTCAGCCCGGACCCGTGCCCGGTCGGACTCCTCGGCCTTGGCGCGCGCGACCGCGGCGTCCTGGCGCACGGTCTCGAGCTGACCGCGCAGCTGCTCAAGCTCGCCGCGCACTGCCTCGAGCTCGCCGAGTGCGCGGTCGCGGACCGCGACAGCCTCGTCGCGTTGCGACTCCGCTTGCTCGGCCGCCTCCAGTGCGGCGGCCTCGCCGCCGCGGGCTGCATCGAGCGCCACAGCGGCCTGCTCGTCCGCCTGCTCGGCGGCCCGCTTCCACGCCGCGGCCCACACCGAGGCCACCATCGCCGACATTGCCTCCGACAGATCTGGGGCCTCGGGCACATCCCCGGCAACGCCGGTGGCGTGCTCGCGCATCCATGCGGCCACCTCACCGATGCGTACCCCCGCTTCGCGCTGCACGCTGCGCACGGTGACCTTGTCCCCCCGTGCAACGAGTACCCCATAGGCTCGAGCGATCTTCTCCGGCGTCGACATGACAGCCCTCCAGTCAGGTAGCGGGTAACCGGTAACCCCTTTCGTTACCCACGTTACCACCGAGGCTGGACAGGGCCCAGCCATCCGCGCTTTCAGGGCCGGGGGCGGGCGCGAGCTGGCCGTCGACGGGGGCCGCCGGCGCGGCGAGGGAGAGCCAGATTCTGGCCACGCCGCTGTGGCCCCAGCCGCGGACGAGACAGCGGGCCGAGACCTAACCGCTATGCGGCCACTGGGCGCCCGCGGGCCGGCGTGGCCACCGGCAGGCCCGCGCCGTGCGGCGGCGCCGATCCGGCCATCGAGACCACGCCCAGAAGTGTGAGGACTCCCGCGCAGGAGCTCTCGACACTCCAACGCTGCGCCATCCGGCCGGGCTTTTGCATACAGGCGCGGGACGCGGGAAGTCACAATGGAGCACCAACTCGGCATCCTGTACACTTTTGCGTACAGGAGGGGTTGAGATGAAGACAATGAGCTACACCGAGTCCCGGGCCCGCTACGCCGAGGTCCTCGACGGGGTCACCAACGACCGCGAAGAGGTCATCATCACCCGCGCCGGCCACGAACCGGTGGTGATGGTCTCCCTCGACGACTACGAGTCCCTGCGCGAGACCGCCCACCTCATGCGATCACCGGCTAACGCCCGACGTCTGCTCGATGCGATGGAGCGGCTCGAGTCCGGCCGCGGACAGGCGCGCGACCTGCTCGACGCCGACTGACGTGCTGCTCGTCTGGGACGACAACGCCTGGCAGGACTACCTCTGGTGGCAACAACAGGACCGCAAGATCCTCAAACGCATCAACCTGCTCCTGCAGGACATCACCCGCAACGGCAATGAAGGAATCGGCAAACCCGAACCCCTCAAATACGACTTCGCCGGATACTGGTCCAGACGCATCACCGACGAGCACCGACTCGTCTACAAAGTCACCGAAACCGAAGTCCGCATCGCGACCTGCCGCTACCACTACGGATGACCTTGCTGCCCACGCGGCATGCGACCGGGATGCAGCCCCCAAGAGGCCCTTGGCATGAAGCGTCAACGAATGTTATTGCGCGTCATTTATCCGCCTCATGCATACTGTGATCCTGCAAAAGGCACGCATCACAATAGGGGAAGCAATGGCTCAGCAATTTCAGGTGAGATTCATCGACGATCTCGACGGAACCGACCTAGGCGAGAAGGCGAACATTATTTCTTTTGCCTTTGAGGGCAAGGAGTACGCCATTGACCTCAGTGATGACAACGCCGAGGCGTTCCGCGAGGCGGTAGCGCCGTACATCCAGGCCGGCCATCGGGTGACCGGGAGCAAGACCAAGGCCGCCCGCAGAACTGCGGCCCCGACCGGAAACACTAAAGCGATACGCGACTGGGCCCGCAACAATGGCTACGACATCTCCGACCGCGGACGGATTCCCGCTGACGTGGCCGACGCGTACGCAGCGGCAAACTAGGCCGACCGCCCGGTGCCCCCAGAAGTAATCGTTTCACCCGCTCAGGGCAGCCAATTCTGAAACCTGCCCTGAGTGGACATAGGGCCAGAAAAGTACTCCTGCCAGCCAAGATGTTAACGCCGATAATTTACCTTATGTAAAGTCAAAGGTGCCGGGTTGTCGGCCGAGCGAACTCAACCATTCCCCGGTTGCCCGTGCGCCCTGTCCGGAACCGCGCATGGTCGGACTGCGGGCCATTGCTTCGCGAGTCGTTCTGCGTTGGTCGCTAGCCGATGCAAAAATGCTCAAACGACTGTCACATGCGTGGAGCTTTCGACCGGCTGTGGTTCTTTGCTGAGCATGGCCAGGGCGAGCACGGCGGTTGCCAGTAGGACGCCCGCGCCGACGATCAAGGCTGTGCTGTATCCATCAATGAGCCCTTGTGGGCCAGAGTTACCGGCCCTGGCGGTGACGGTGGCGGCGACGCCGGCGAGGATTGCCAGGCCGAGGGCGACGCCGATCTGCTGTGCGGAGTTGAGCAGCGCTGAGGCAATGCCCGCCCGGTCGGGCTGGACGCCGTAGACGGCGGCTTGGGTCAGTGCGATCGTGCCCAGGCCGAAGCCCAGTGCGATGAGGAGCATCGCCGGTGCCATCAGCGACCAGTAATTGGTCTCCATCTCGATTAGCGAGAACCAGAACACGCCTCCCGCTCCCAGTGTCGCGCCGATGGCGGCCACGTAGCGGGGCCCGGTCTTGAGAAGTAGTTTTGGCGCGATTCCGGCGCCGAGCATGATGCCGAGGGCGAAGGGCAGCCAGGATAGGCCGGTGCGCAGCGGGCTGAAGCCTGCAACTTGCTGCATGTAGAGGGTGATTACGTAGAACGTGCCCATCGGCCCGATCGCCAGGCCCAGCATCGTCAGATATGCGCCGGCACGGTTGTGATCATCAAACAGGCTCAGCGGCACCAATGGACTGTTGGTGGAACGCTGCGTGCGGACGAACATTGCTAGCAGAACAACGGCGACCGCGATGAGGATGTAGGCGACGGCGTCGGTGAGCCCGTCCTCGCCGAAGCGGGTGATCGCGTAGACGAGACTGACCATGCCTGCGGTAGCTAGGGCGGCCCCGATCCCACCGAGGCGACCACCGTGGCGCCCGGCAGAGGCCAGGGTACGGGTACCCAGAAGCACCAGCACTCCGATGGGGACGTTGATGAAGAACACCCACCGCCAGTTGAGCACGTCGGTGAGCACACCCCCGAGTAGGAGGCCGAGGATGATTCCGAGGCCGGACATGGCCCCATAGAGCGAGAGCGCCTGATCGCGCATCTTCCGCTCGGAGAACGTCGTCGCGATCAGCGCGAGCGCGTTGGGAGCAGCCATCGCCGCCCCGATTCCCTGCACGGCTCGGGCAGCGATGAGCATCTCCACACTCACGCCGAGGCCGCCGAGAAGGGAGGCGCCGACGAAGACCGAGAGACCGAGTCGCAGCGTGCGCCTGCGGCCCCAGAGATCGCCAACCCTGCCGCCCAGGAGCAGAAGCGCGCCAAAGGCGAGGATGTAGGCGTTGACCACCCAGGGCAGCAGCGTCGGTGCGATATCGAGCTCGCGCTGGATGCTCGGCAAGGCGATGTTCACGATCGAGTCGTCGAGCACCACCATCAGCTGGGCCGAGGCAATCACCAGCAGTGGGATTAACCCGCCGCCGACCGGCTTTATGGACGTCATCAGGTGTCCCTCCTCCGCGCAGCCCGATGCCGCGCGAAACGCACCGTACAGTACCCCGGGGGGGTATCAACAACCCATATCCCCACCCCATACCTGACGCACTCGGGCCCCGACTGCCGAAATGCTGAAAGCCCCGTTGCCTATATACCCCTCAGGGGTATACAGTCTCATCATCCACATACCCCTGCGGGGTATATAGAAGGCAGGGCTCCGCCATGACGACCAACCCGCATCCCACATCCAGTTGCTGCAGCACCACAGCCACCGAACCCGCCAGCGGCCGGGAGAACTCGCCCGTTGTTAATGAGGCGCCCATCGAGCATCAGCACGGGTACATCAGCGACAAGCAGGCGTATCTCCGGCGCATGAGCCGCATCGAAGGTCAGGCCCGCGGCGTGTCCAAGATGATCGCCGATGAGAAGTACTGCATCGACATCCTCACCCAGGTCAGCGCCCTCACCCGTGCGCTCCAGAGCGTCGCCACCGGCCTCCTCGACGACCATCTCAAGCACTGCGTGCTGGACGCGGCCAAGCTCAGCGACGACGAAGCCGCAATCAAGCTCCAAGAAGCCAGCGACGCCATCGCCCGATTCATCCGCTCCTGACACGACTAGTAGTCCCACCTCTGCTGACCAGCAACGGATGCACACGCGAACCGGAAGGACACCCCTCGATGACCAGCAAAAAGATCTTCGTCTCCGCCGCCGTGACCGCCGTCGCCCTGGCGCTGTCCGCCTGTACCGATAGCGGTGACGACACGGCGGCCGCGCCCACCACTCCGGCCGGAACTACTACTTTCGCGACCGCCCCCGGCGAGGCCGCGCAGCACTCCGAGGTCGACGTGATGTTCGCGCAGATGATGATCCCGCACCACCAGCAGGCGATCGAGATGAGCGAGATCACCCTGGCTAAAGACGACGTCCCCGCCGACGTCGCGGCACTGGCAGAGGAGATCAAGGCTGCTCAGGGCCCGGAGATCGCGCAGTTGACCGACTGGCTCGAGCAGTGGGAAGAGCCCATCGAGGCGCAGGACGGTCACGGCGGTCACGACATGTCCATGATGGAGGGAATGCTCTCCGATGATGAGCTCCGGGAGCTGTCCCAGGCCCAGGGAGCCGACGCCGCCCGGATGTTTTTGGAGCAGATGATCGCCCATCACCAGGGCGCCATCGCCATGGCCGAGGACGAGGTCGAAGGTGGCCGTTACCAGCCTGCGGTCGAGTTGGCCCAGACCATCATCGACACCCAGCAGCAGGAGATCGACACCATGCGCGACCTGCTCACCTCGCTCTAACCACCCGATCGCCAGGGGCCACACCGGCCCGGCACGACACCCGAGACACCACACCACGCGGAGAGGAAGATCCATGTTGTCCACAACGCGCTCTGCGCTCCCACTCACAGCGGTCAAGGAAGCGTGTTCGTGCTGCTCCACGCCCACGGGCCTAGGACGGATCGCCGCCACCGGCCGTCCGCAGGCTGACGATGATGCCGCCGTGGCCGCCGGCGCTCACACGGAGACAGACAAATGAGTCAGCCACACGATCACCACCACCATGATCGCCGCGGCGGACCCGGTGACGGTTCGGCCGGGCGCCCCGACGAGATGGCCACCTCGGTAGCCGACCATCATCACTCGGGCGCGGCAAACGACGCGGCGGGCCACGGCCACACCGGGCAGCATCACGCCGGTCATGAAGACCATGGCGGTCATGCGGGGCACGCAGACCACGTCGGGCAGTTCCGACGGCTGTTCTGGATCATGCTCGTTTTGGCAGTGCCGGTGGTGGCGTTCAACGAGATGTTCGCCGACCTCATCGGCTACGAGCTGCCGGAGGCCGGCTGGGTGTGGTGGGTCTCCCCCGCCCTGGGCACGGTGATCTACCTCCGGGGTGGCCGGCCGTTCCTGACCGGCGCGCTGTCCGAGGTCCGCGCTCGCCAGCCCGGAATGATGCTGCTCATCGGCCTGGCGATCACGGTGGCGTTCATCGCCTCCTGGGGTGCCAGCCTGGGCGTGCTCGATCATGCGTTGAACTTCTGGTGGGAACTGGCCCTGCTGGTGGTGATCATGCTGCTGGGCCACTGGATCGAGATGCGCTCCCTGGCGCAGACCACGTCCGCGCTTGATTCACTGGCGGCGCTGCTGCCGGATGAGGCCGAGAAGGTCGACGGCGAGAACGTCATCACCGTCGCCCCGGCCGAGCTGCAGGTCGGGGATGTGGTGATCGTCCGCCCGGGGGCGTCGGTTCCCGCCGACGGGCGGATCATCGACGGCTCGGCCAGCATGGACGAATCCATGGTCACCGGCGAATCCCGGGCGGTCCGCCGCGAGATCGGCGACCAGGTCGTCGCCGGTACGGTCGCCACCGACTCGGGCCTGCGCGTCGAAGTTACCGCGATCGGTGAGGACACAGCGCTGGCCGGGATTCAGAAACTGGTCACCGACGCCCAGGCCTCGTCTTCTCGCGCCCAGCGGATCGCCGACACCGCGGCTGGCTGGTTGTTCTGGTTCGCCCTCGGTGCGGCTGCGATCACCGCCGCCGTCTGGAGCGTGCTCGGGTTGCCGGATGCGGCGGTGGTGCGCACGGTCACCGTGCTGGTCATCGCCTGCCCCCACGCTCTCGGCCTGGCGATCCCCCTGGTCGTGTCGATCGCCACCGAACGCGCCGCCCGCGGCGGCGTGTTGATCAAGGACCGCCTCGCGCTCGAGTCGATGCGCACCGTCGACGCCGTCCTGTTCGACAAGACCGGCACCCTGACCAAGGGCGAACCCACCGTCACCGGAATCGAATCGATAGACGGGCACACCGCCAACGAGGTGCTCGCTCTGGCTGCAGCCGCCGAGAGCGACAGCGAGCATCCACTCGCCAGAGCTGTGGTTGGGGCCGCACGGGCCCGGGACCTCACCGTGTCGAAGGCGACCGACTTCTCCTCCTCCCCGGCCGTGGGCGTCAAGGCCACGGTGGACGGCACCGTGGTCGAAGTTGGCGGCCCCTATCTGCTCGATCAGCACGGACGCGATGAACTCCCCGTCGCCGACCAGTGGCGAGGCGAGGGCGCGATCATCCTGCACATCCTCGCCGAGGGCCGGGTGATCGGCGCGCTGCGGCTGGCCGACGAGATCCGGCCAGAATCCCGCGAGGCCGTCGATGCCCTGCACGTCGCCGGAGCTCAAGTCGTCATGATCACCGGCGATGCTCGCGCCGTGGCCGACACCGTCGCCGCCGAGCTCGGCATCGACCGGGTCTTCGCCGGGGTCCGGCCAGACGACAAGGCCGCCAAGGTCGCCGAACTGCAGTCCGAGGGCAAGAAGGTCGCCATGGTCGGGGACGGGGTCAACGACGCGCCCGCACTGGCACAAGCCGATGTGGGCATCGCCATTGGCGCCGGGACCGATGTTGCGATCGGCTCCGCGGGGGTCATCCTGGCCTCATCGGATCCCCGATCGGTGCTCTCGGTCATCGAGCTGTCCCGGGCGAGCTACCGCAAGATGAAGCAGAACCTGTGGTGGGCCGCCGGCTACAACCTCGCCGCCGTGCCCCTGGCCGCTGGAGTGCTCGCCCCGATCGGCTTCGTGCTCCCCATGAGCGTCGGTGCCATCCTCATGTCCGCCTCCACCGTCGTCGTCGCTCTCAACGCCCAACTGCTGCGCCGCCTCGACCTCCGCCCGTCCGCGTTCTCCGACTAGTGGTCGTTGCCCCGGCCCCTGCGGTCGCCGAAGTCTGGGTGATCGGCGTTGGCCTTCGTCCCGCTCGGGCCCGCACTACCCGTGTGGAGCCCACCGTCCCGGCCTCCCCCAGCCGCACCTACACGCCCACCCACGCCTGACCTCGCCACCTCGGCATCCGCGCCTCCGAACCGGCTCCGGTACGACGTCGGGGTGGTCGAGAACGCCCGGACGAAGTTCTGCCGAAACGTCACGACACTGCCGAAGCCGCACTCCGTGGCGATCGCCTCGATCGGCCACGTGGTGGTCTCCAGCAACATCCGCGCGTGATCGAGCCGACGGGAAAGTACCCACCGCCCGGGGCTCGTGCCCGTGACCTCGACGAAACGGCGGGCAAAGCTCCGACGACTCATACATGCTCGACGCGCGAGCTCCTCCACCGAGAGGTTCGCGTCGAGGTGGGCCAGTGCCCACTCGATAGTCTCCCCGATCGCGCCGCCATCCCCGTTCTCTGGCAGGGGCCGCTGGATGTACTGCGCCTGATCCCCCTCGCGGTGGGGCGCCACCACGATGTGCCTGGCCACCGCGGCCGCCGCCGTGGCCCCCAGGCGCATCCGGACGATGTGGAGGCAGGCATCAAGCGAGGACGCTGTACCCGCCGAGGTGATCACGTCCCCGTGGTCGATGTACAGGTCCGAGGAGCGGACCTGAACTGCGGGGTACCGGAGGGCCAGCTCGTCAGCCCCGCCCCAGTGCGTCACCACGGTCCGGCCGTCGAGCACACCACTGCCCACGACCGGGTAGGCACCGAGGCATAGCCCGGCGACACCCCCACCACGCTCGTGGACGTCACGCACCAGGCCGAGCAACTGCGGGTCCGGCACCGGCAGTTCCGCCGGCCACGCGGGAAAGACGAGTAAGTCGGCGTCTTCCACCGATTCAGGTCCCGCCAGGTCGTCCAGCACGACTCCCTCGGTGGTGCGGACCGCGCGGCCGTCCATGCTCCAGGTGACCACCTCCCACCCCTGGGCGAGCCCTAGGCGGGTGACCTCGCCGAACACCAGCAGCGGCGCCGCGAGGTGGAACATCGTCATGTCGTCGAAGACGTGGATCGCGATACGCACCGCTGTTGGCCTCAATCCATCGAAAGCGTTCCTTTGTGCCGCTCACGGTAGTCGACCAGGACCGCGCAGAATAGGTACACAGCTCGACTGAGCACCGACCCCACCCCTTACCCTCGGAGGTTTCCCATGTCCAAGCCGAATCGCGCCCTCATCGTCGTCGACGTCCAGCAGGAATACTTTTCCGGCCCGCTCGAGATCCAGTACCCGCCCCGCGATCAGTCCTTGGCACAGATCACACGCGCTATCGACGTGGCCGACGAGGCCGGCATGCCCATCGTGATCGTCCAGCACGAACTCCCGACTGAAGCGCCGGTCTTCGGCAAGGGCGGCGCGGGCTGGTCGCTCCACAGCGGCATCGAGAACAAGGTGAAGCCCGAGTGGAAGCGGGTCTCCAAGCAGTACGCCAGCGTCCTCGAGGGCACCGGGCTCGCCGACTGGCTGCGTGAGAAGAACATCGACCGGGTGACCCTGGCGGGTTACATGACCAATAACTGCATCATCGGCACCGCGGTCACCGCCGAGCCGCTCGGTATCACCGTCGAGGTGCTCTCCGACGCCACCGGTGCAATCCATATCGCCAACGCCGCCGGTTCGATCCCGGCCAAACAGGTGCACGAGACCCTGATGGCGGTCCTCAACTCCAACTTCGCGCGGGTCGCTACCACCGACTCCTGGGTCGAATCCGTCCCGACCGGCGCCGACCTTCCCGGCAGTGACCTCGGCAGTTCCGCGATGCAGGGCCGCGAAGAGCACTGACCCGGGCGATCCACCACAGACCAGGAGAACAATGACCCCCGCCCCGCAGCCGAACGGCCCGTCCCCGACACGCGCCCGGGCCACGGGCAGCAACCCCGCCCCAGGGACCGCGGGGTTCGCGCTGTCCGTGCTCGACAATGCCCACACCGCCGTCGGACAGTCGGCCAGCGAAGCCTTCGAGGAGGTGATCTCACTGGCCCGACTCGCGGACCGCCGAGGGTTCCGTCGGTTCTGGATGTCGGAACACCACGCGATGCCGGGGGCGTCCACGTCATCTCCGCAATTAATGGTGGCGCGACTGATCTCGGAGACCGAACGGATCCGGCTCGGTGCGGGCGGGGTCATGCTCCCCAACCACGCGCCACTGCTCATCGCCGAGCAGTTCGGCATGCTCAACGCGCTCGCGCCAGGCCGGATCGACCTGGGCGTGGGACGAGCCCCCGGAACAGACCCTGCCACCGCCGCCGCCCTGCGGCGGCATCACGAGGCCAACGACCAGTTCCCCCAACAGGTGCTGGAACTGCTCGGCTTCCTCGGTGACGACTTCCCCGACGGCCACGGCTACCGCGACGTCCACGCCGTCCCGGGCCCGTGGCAGGCCGACCAAAACCGCGTGCCACGCCCCGAGACCTCCCCCGAACTGTGGATCCTGGGATCCTCCCAGTACTCAGCCGTCCTGGCCGGCCAGCTCGGGCGCCCCTACGCCTTCGCCCTGCAGTTCGGCGACGCGGACGTGGACTCGGCGATGAGGCTCTACCGCGAGCACTTCCGCCCCTCCCACGTCCTGTCCGAGCCGTACAGCCTGATCAGCGTCCCAGTGGTCGCGGACAACGATCCCGTGGAAGCACGCCGGCAAGCCGCGACCGGCGCCATGGCGATGCTGCGCATGTTCCAACGCAAGGGCTACAGCCTCCTGCCGCCGGACGAGGTCAAAGCCTACCCGGCCACGCTGCAAGAACGGCAGATCCTCGATACCTACACCGAACTGTTCCGCAACGGGACCGCAGCAGACGTCGCCAGCGCACTCGATCAGCTCCACGCGCGGACCAAAGTCGACGAGGTGATGCTCGTGGTGATGGGGCACTCCCGCCGCTCCCAGTACCAGACGGTCGAACTGCTCGCCAATCACTACGGACTCCCCTCACACTGACTGCGACATGCAGCGACCCAAAGCCTCGACCCGAGTCGGCTTCGATCCTGCGCCGCACGAACTTCTAGGGGCCGTCCGCGCCGCCGCCGGCGAAAGCGCACTCTCCCACCTTTGCAGCGACCCTTATGGGCCGACTGCGGACACCGCAGTCAAGACTCACCGATCGAGAGAGCGACGTACTCAAAACCGTGGCCGCGGGAGAGACCAACCGCCAAGCAGCAGCGGCGCTCCACATGTCCGAGGCGACGGTGAAGACACGCCTCGCACACAGCTTTCAGAAGTTCGGTGCCTCATCCCGAACGGCCGCCGTAGCCAAGGCGAACGGGCTAGGAATGATCTAACGCCCTCGGGCACAACGGCTGGGCCGTTCCAGTATTGCTGTCTTGAAGAAGCTGCCAACCCCTCGGCTCTAACGATTCGCTTAGCAAGTTCGACTGGCCCCTTCATTGCCGACGACCCTAACTGATTCACGTTCCAGCGGACCGCTCCGGAGGTGCTGAGTGGCACTCCTCCGGTAGCTAGAAGGGGCTCATGCCAGGGCCCGCAGACGCGGTTCGAGGTCGGTCTTGAACAGGCCCAGGAACCGCTTCTGATCGTGGCCGGGGGCGTGGAAGACCAGGTGGTTGAGGCCGGCGTCGACGTACTTCTTGACCTGCTCCACGGCGTCGTCGGGGTCGGAGGCCACGATCCAGCGCTTGGCCACCTGCTCGATGGGCAGCTCGTCGGCCAGGCGCGCCATCTCCCGCGGAGAGTCCACGGAGTGCTTCTGCTCCGGGGTCAGGGACAGCGGCGCCCAGAAGCGGCAGTTCTCCAGCGCGGCCTCTGGGTCCGGGTCGTAGCTGATCTTGATCTCGATCATCCGGTCGATGGTCGACGAGTCGCGGTCGCCCAGCTTCGCGCCCTCCTCCACGGCCGGCAGCAGCTTGTCGGTGTACAGCTCCATGCCCTTGCCGGAGGTGCAGATGAACCCGTCGCCCACGCGGCCGGCGTACTTGGCCACCACGGGACCACCCGCTGCCACGTACACCGGCACGCCGTCCTCCGGCACGTCGTAGAGGAAGGCGTCCTTGGTGGAGTAGAAGTCGCCGGAGAAGCTGGTGGTCTCGCCCGTCCAGAGCTCGCGCATGAGGCGCACCGACTCGCGCAGGCGGGCGAAGCGCTCCTTGAACTCCGGCCACTCGCCCTGGTGGCCGGTGGCGATCTCGTTGAGCGCCTCACCGGTGCCCACGCCGAGGAAGACGCGGCCCGGGTAGAGGCACGCCATGGTGGCGAACGCCTGGGCCAGCACGGCGGGGTTGTAGCGGAACGTCGGGGTGAGCACGGAGGTGCCCAGCTGGATGGTGCTGGTCCGCTCCCCCACGGCCGTGAGCCAGGCCAGGGAGAACGGGGCGTGGCCGCCGTCATGGCGCCAGGGCTGGAAATGGTCGGAGACCGTGGCCGAGTCCATCCCCGCCTGCTCCGCCAGCACCGCGAACTCCACGAGGTCGCGAGGGCCGAACTGCTCGGCGGAGGCCTTGTAGCCGAGCTTGAGAGGGGCTTTGTCAGTCATTTTCGGGCTCCTGAGTGGTGGGAGGGAGGGGTGGTCACGCGGTGATGTACTTCTCGCC
This sequence comes from Dietzia sp. NPDC055340, assembly GCF_053645335.1. Classification (NCBI taxonomy): domain Bacteria; kingdom Bacillati; phylum Actinomycetota; class Actinomycetes; order Mycobacteriales; family Dietziaceae; genus Dietzia; species Dietzia sp. NPDC055340. Next base: position 40,867 of record NZ_JBSHML010000024.1, read on the forward strand.
GAAGCGGGCGAGGGACTCGCGCTTGACCTCCAGCGGGGCGTCGTAACCGTGGCCCTCGATCAGCCACGGGATCACGATGACGTCGGTGACGCCCGCCTCGGCGAGCTCGGCGAACCCGCGGGTGCCGTACTTGTCGATGCAGGCCACCTGGATGGCGAACGGCTGGCCGTCCCCGCGGTCGGCCAGCGAGCGCCCGTCGGCCTCGAGCAGCTCGCCCAGGCGTCCGATGGTGGTGACGATCTCGTCGAACCCCATCATCGCCGAGGTCCACCCCTGGCCGATGCGGACGGCCCGCCGCAGCGCCGGGCCGGTGTGCCCGCCCACATAGAAGGGCACCTGGGCCACGGGGGCCGGGTCGAGCGTCAGGCGGTCGAAGTCGAAGTGCTCGCCGTGGTACTCGAACCAGCCACCGTCGCCGGCCAGGCGGAGGATCTCCAGCATCTCGTCCACCCGCTTCCCGCGACCGGGAAAGGGCACGCCACACCAGGCGAACTCGTTGGGGTCCCACCCGATGCCGACACCCAGGTCCACCCGCCCGCCGGTCAGGTGGGACACCGTGGACAGCTGACGGGCCAGGAGCAGGGGCTGCCGCGGGCCGAACTTGAGCACCTGCGGGCAGAACCGGATGGTCGAGGTGACCGCACCCATGGCCGCGATTGCGGTCAGCGGCTCGACCCACGGGGTGGTCTCGTCCCACATCCGCGACCCGTCGGGCGTGTATGGGTAGTCGGTGTCCTGGCGGTGCGGCAGGAACAGCGAATCGGGAAGTGTGATCCGCGCGAAGCCGGCGTCCTCCGCCGCACGGGCGAGGTCGAGGATCTGGTCGATGGGGCTGAACGCGATGGGGGTGGAGAACTGCACTGGCCTGCCTCGGGGTCTCGGGTCGGGGTTCGGAATCGGGTCTCGGGACGGAGCCCGGTCGGGGGTTCGGGGTTCGCTGAGCCGGGATCGGGATCGGGATACGGAGCGCCTCTCAGCCCCAGCGGGACTGTCCGCCGTCGAGGGGGATGGTGGCGCCGGTCAGGTAGGAGGCCTCCTCGGTGCACATCCACGCCACCGCCCGGCCGATGTCCGCCACGGGGTCTCCCACCCGCCCGGCCGGGATCGCCGCCACGAACTGCTCGGCCTCTTCCGGATTGTGGCGCATCCACCAGTCCAGGCCCGGGCTGTGTGCGTGGGGAGCGACGTTGAGGGCCCGGATGCCCTCCGCGCCCCACTCGTACGCGGCCGCCCGCGTCAGGGACCGGATGGCCTCCTTGACCGCGGCGTAGACGCCGTACCCGCCCGCATCCCACCGCACCCCGGCGGAGGAGACCAGGTTGATCACGACCCCGCCCCCACGCGCCGCCATGTGGGGTCGGGCGCACTTCATCAGGCTCAGTGAGGCCCGCGGTCCGGCCTCAAAGGCCGTGCGGAAAGCCTCGTCCGAGTAGTCTTCCAGCGGCAGCGGCTCAGCCAGGTTGGCGTTGTTGACCAGGATGTCCACCGCCCCCAGCCACTTCACTGCGGTCGAGACAATCGCCTTCGCTGCTTCGTTTTCGGTGATGTCGGCGACAAGGGAATCCGCAGAGCCGCCGAGGGCCCGGATCTCCTCTGCGACCGACTCGAGCTTGCGCATAGTGCGGCCCACCAGCAGCACCGCGGCTCCGGATTCAGCGAGGGCGAGCGCGATACCCCGGCCGACACCCTGACCGGCGCCGGTGACCACGGCCACTTTTCCGGCCAGGCGGGTCGCGGTGGGCACCGGACTGGGAACGGTCGTGTCCGAGTTCATCTCGAGGCCTCTCACGGGTGACGCCACCGGACCGGGCAGCCCGCCACCGTCACTGTAGTCATTTGTGTACAGGAACTGTAGTCACATGTGTACACCACGGTAGGGTCGACTCGACGACCTCCCCTCCCTACCCGGAAGGACAGTCGTTGTACTGCCCCGACACCGTCATCAGCACTACCGGCCAATGGCGGGTCATCGAATCGCTGGCGCCGTCGATCACCGAGGCCTTCCTGTGCGCGCTGGAATGAGAGGACTGCCCACAATGACCACTTCGCCTCCGCACGGCCCCTCGTGGCAATCCCTGGTCCAACATCACAGCTCGGTGCGATCCCTCAGTCTGACCGACCTCTTCGCCTCCGATCCCGCCCGAGGCCGGGACCTCACGGCGACCGCGGCGGGTCTCTACATTGACTTCAGCAAGCACCTGGCAACCAGGGAAACCCTCTCCTTGCTGCTGGATCTTGCCCGCGAGCGCCAAGTCGAGAATCGCCGCGACGCCATGTTCGCCGGCGCCCACATCAACACCACCGAGGACCGGGCCGTCCTGCACACCGCCCTGCGGCTACCCGCAGATCACCGCCTCACCGTCGACGGCCAGAACATCACCGCCGACGTCCACGAGGTACGCGACCGCATGGGCGACCTCGCCGAACGCGTGCGCAGCGGCGAATGGGCCGGGGCAACTGGTCGGCCAATCCGAGACGTGGTCAACATCGGGATCGGCGGCTCAGATCTGGGCCCGGCCATGGCCACCCGGGCTCTGCGTCACTACTGCGACGGCCCGACAGCGCATTTCGTCTCCAACGTCGACCCTGCAGACCTGACCTCGGTACTGGCCAAACTCGACCCGGCCAGCACCCTCGTTGTCGTCGTGTCGAAAACTCTCACCACCCTGGAGACGATGACCAATGCCGCGGCAGCAAGGGCCTGGATCTCTCATGCCCTAGGCGAGGCGGCTGTCCCCTGCCACTTCGTGGCGGTCTCCGCCGATACTGACCGCGCCGCCGAGTTTGGTATCCCCGCCGAGAACGTATTCGGGTTCTGGGACTGGGTGGGCGGGCGTTACTCGGTCGGCTCCGCGGTCGGCCTCAGCCTGATGATCGCGATCGGGGTTGAGCGGTTCGGGGAGTTCCTCGCCGGCATGCGCAGCATTGACGAGCACTTTCTCACCGCACCCGCGAACAAGAACGCGCCCATCATTCTGGGACTGCTCGGCGTCTGGTACTCCAGTTTCTTCGAGGCCGACTCGCGCGTCGTCCTGCCGTACTCACACGACCTCGCGCGGCTGCCTGCCTACCTGCAGCAGCTGTTCATGGAATCTAACGGAAAATCTGTGCACACCGACGGCAGCACGGTCATGGTGGGCACCGGGGAGATCGTCTGGGGCGAACCCGGCACCAACGGGCAACACGCCTTTCACCAACTACTCCACCAGGGCACAAGGCTCGTCCCCGTCGACTTCATCGGCTTCGCGCAACCCACCAATGACCTACCGTCCCTCGACGGCCGAGGCACCATGCACGACGTGCTGCTGGCCAACATGCTTGCCCAGTCCAAAGTGATGGCGTTCGGCCGCACCGCCGAGGACGTAGCGCGCGACGGCACACCCGAGCGCCTGGTCGGCCATAAGACCATGCCCGGCGACCAACCGTCCACAACGATCATCGCCCCTCGCTTGACTCCCTCAACGCTCGGTCAGCTCATCGCCCTCTACGAACACCAGGTCTTCGTCCAAGGCGTGGTCTGGAATATCAACTCGTTCGACCAATGGGGCGTCGAGCTCGGCAAGGCCTCGGCGCTCGAACTCGGTGATGCGATCACGGGGACCACGCCGGCCTCGACCGGCGACACTTCCACCGACGGGCTCGTCACCGCGCTCCGACGCGCCCGCTCGAGCATCTAGAACCACAACGTGGATTCGCATCCGCATCGACACTCCCGAGGACATATGACCGACTCCACTGCCCGCGCTCACATCGGCGTCACCGGACTGGCGGTGATGGGATCCAACATCGCTCGAAATTTTGCACGTCACGGCCACACCGTCGCGGTCCACAACCGCTCCCGCGCCAAGACCGACGCGCTCATCGACGCCCACGGCCACGAAGGCGACTTCATCCCCGCCGGCACGGTCCGCGAGTTTCTCGACTCGCTGCAGACACCGCGCCGCGTCTTGGTCATGGTCCAAGCGGGAGCCGCCACCGACGCCGTGATCAACGAACTCGCCGACCTCATGGACCCCGGCGACATCATCATCGACGGCGGGAACTCGCTATATACCGACACCATCCGCCGAGAAGCCGCGATGCGCGAGCGCGGTCTGCACTTCGTCGGAGCCGGCATCTCCGGCGGCGAAGAGGGCGCGCTCAACGGTCCGTCGATCATGCCGGGCGGGCCCGCGGAGTCATACGAGCACCTCGGTCCGCTGCTGGAGTCGATCTCCGCCCGCGTCGACGGTCAGCCGTGCTGCACCCACGTCGGGCCGGACGGTTCCGGGCATTTCGTCAAGATGGTGCACAACGGCATCGAGTACGCCGACATTCAACTAATCGGCGAGGCGTTCGACCTCATGCGCACGGGGCTGAAAATGCCGATCGCGGAGATCGCCGAGGTTTTCCGGAAGTGGAACACCGGCGACCTCGAGAGCTATCTAGTGGAGATCACCGCCGAGGTGCTGCGCCAGGTCGACGCCCGAACCGGTAAACCTCTGGTCGAGGTGATCGTCGATTCGGCCGGGCAGAAGGGCACCGGCCGCTGGACCGTGAAGTCCGCACTGGATTTGGGGGTTTCCACCACCGGCATCGCCGAGGCGGTCTTCGCTCGAGCGCTATCCAGTGCAACAGGCCAGCGCGAGCGTGCCCGCGGGCTGAACGGCGGCGTCACGGCCGTCGCACCGACGGACAAGGCCGCGTTCATTTCCGCGATCTACGAGGCACTGTACGCCTCGAAGGTCGTGGCCTATGCCCAGGGCTTCGACCAGATAATGGCCGGCAGCGCGGAGCACGGCTGGAAGATCGCCCCCGGTGACCTGGCGACGATCTGGCGAGGTGGCTGCATCATTCGCGCCACGTTCCTCGACCGGATCCAGGAGGCCTACACTGAGGACCCAGACCTGCCCAGCCTGCTCCTGGCCCCCTACTTCCGCGCTGCGGTCGAACACGCCGTCAGCAGCTGGCGACATGTGGTCGCCACCGCGACGCTCATGGGCATACCGGTTCCCGCGTTCTCCTCATCCCTGTCCTACTACGACGCGCTCCGCGCAGAGCGGCTTCCTGCGGCCTTGACGCAAGGACTGCGCGACTTTTTCGGCGCCCATACCTACCGCCGCGTCGATATGGAGGGTGACTTCCACACTTTGTGGGGCGGGGACCGCACCGAGGTCCAGGTGTGACAGACCACTAGGGCCGTATAGCGAGAAGTCGGGCGCCAAAGCCTAACTGCCGATGTCCGGGTTCACTGAGAACCCAGGCCCGAGTGGGCTCGCCCGCCCAGCGGAATGATGCGCCCATACGCCATACGGCGGCTCCACACAACACAGATGTACACAGATGACTGCAGTCAGGCTGCGGGCTCGATATCGGGCCCCGCCCGGACGAGACCTGCGGCGAGCGATCGTCGACGTGATTTGGAGGAATAACGATGATTCAGAACGAGCGGCTTGACGACTTGTCCCGGTCCGGGGTGTCGGTATGGCTTGACGACTTGTCCCGGGATTTGATTTCGTCTGGTCGCCTGGCAGAGCTGGTGGAGACGCGGTCGGTGGTGGGGGTGACGACCAATCCCGCGATCTTCCATGCGGCATTGACGACGGGGGCGGCCTATGACGAACAGATCGGCCACCTCGACGGCGAGGGCCATGGCGTGGACGCCGTGATCCAGACTGTGACCACTGATGATGTTCGTGCCGCATGCGATGTCTTGGCGCCGGTCTATCAGGCCAGTGGGACTATAGACGGCCGGGTGTCGATCGAGGTGGATCCCCGACTGGCCCACGATGTTGATGCCACGGTGGCTCAGGCGATTGAGCTGTGGCGACTCGTGGATCGCCCCAACCTACTGATCAAGATCCCAGCGACCACCGCCGGGTTGACCGCGATCACCGACGTCCTGGCCGAGGGCATCAGTGTGAATGTCACGCTGATTTTCTCAGTGGAGCGCTACATACAAGTTGTGCAGGCCTACCTTGACGGCTTGGACGCGGCATCCCGGGCCGGCCGGGACCTAGCGTCTATCCACTCGGTGGCATCGTTTTTCGTCTCCCGGGTCGATACCGAGGTCGATGCCCGACTCGAGGCCATCGGCACACCGGCGGCGCACTCGTTGAAGGGCCAGGCGGCACTGGCCAACGCCCGGTTGGCCTATACCGCGTTCCAGCAGGCATTCGAGCGCTCCGACCGGTTCCAAGCACTTGCCGCGGCGGGCGCTCGTCCGCAGCGACCCCTGTGGGCATCGACCGGGGTGAAGAACGACCAGTACCCCGACACTCTGTATGTCAGCGAGCTCATCGCCCCCGCAACGGTCAACACCATGCCGGCGGCCACCCTCGAAGCTTTTGCCGACCACGGGACCATTCCATCCCCCCGGGCGAGAACCGGAAAGTTCGAGGAGCCCGCCGCGTTGTTCGAGGCCCTTGGCGAGGTCGGCATAGACCTCCGTGATGTCTTCCACCAGCTCGAGCATGAAGGCATCTGCAAATTCCAGTCGGCTTGGAGCGAGCTACTCACGGCCGTGGCAGCCCGACTGACTCACCACTGACAGGGCGGGCCACCACCGGTGACAACCCGGTGGTGGCTGCTGCCCTTTACAGCGGCTCCCCGGACAAAAGCAGCTAATGGAAGCTGACATTTCTCGTCATTAGTGCCGGTCACCGCGCATTTCGGCCGTTTCTGCCAGACGTCTGGGCGAGGGGTATGCCGCTGCGGCGCACCCGGTACGTGCCGCACGGACAGGATTCGTAGCTGATGAGACCTTCACTGGTTGGGTGCGTCGAGCTGACCTGCCACTGGTGGTCACCGCTGGGGCCGCGATTCATCGTTTCCGAGTGGGTTTGGAGTGTCGACCGCATGTTATTTCCGTGTCTCATACCCCGACCATGATGCAATGGGTTGATGCAGTTCAACCATGACAACATGTTGGGGCCGCTCCTGGCGGCGGAGTTGGTCTCGCTCGTGGGCCGCGGATGGGAAACCGGCGCAGCAGTGGCCGCGCTGCACCGGTTCGAGGTCCGCGACCCGCACCTTTCCGAGGTGCAGTCCCAACAGCTGCGTGAGTGGTCCACCATGTTGCGGGCGCCGTTCGAGGCCGGTGATGTCGAATCGATCTGCGCTTCGCTCAACGGCCTTCTGGAGGCGGCGACCTCGAGAGCGTTCCTGAGTACCCATGACGGCATGAAACCCCACCTGCACTTCACGGCCGACCACGATGACGTGCTCGCGCGGACCAGGGCGATCACCGCCGGCGGTCTGGCGATCTTCGCCGTCGAGTCCGCGGGGGCTCAGCTCGGGGCCTGCATGCGGAGAGGGTGCCCGGAGGTCTTCGTCGATACCAGCCGCAACGGGCGGCGCGCCTACTGCAGCGCCCGATGCGGCAACTATGAAGCCGTCCGCAGACATCGCTGCGCTACTTCGAAGATCAGGTGATGGTCTCGACCGTTGTGGCCCGTTGATCAGCCCGTCGATGGTTATCGGCGCCGGCGTCCAGACTTTCCGGGCCGAGCGAAGCTGTACACATTCCGGAGGATTTGGGTCCACGCCGGTAACCAGGGCTTATGTAACGTAAGTAGTCACTCGTCCTACCCGCCGATCTATGGGTCCGCCGCGAATCGAGATGCCTCATCAGTGTCCGCATAGCGGCGTCTCGAGACGTCGATCGCTGACTGCGCTCGCGTGCGCGGCGCAGGGATCACAACTAGGGCATCGGGCCTAACTGGAACGTTGCGAATCGAAGGTGCGGTCAGTATTGTGGCATGGCCAGATGTGACGTGGTGTTCACCCCCAGCGAGATTGACCGCCGTCGAGCGGGATTGTGACACCGGTCAGATAAGACGCTTCGTCTGAGCACAACCAGGCCACCGCGTCACCAATGTCCGATCGAGGGTCGCCTGGTCGTCTAGCTGGGATGGCCGAGAGAAGTTCTTCGGCCTCCTTCGGGTTGTGGCGCATCCACCAGTCCAAGCCGGGGTTACGAGCGTGCGCTGCCACATTGAGTGCCCGTATGCCCTCTGCTCCCCATTCCCAGGCCGCCGCTCGGGTCAACGCTCTGATGGCTTCATGCACTGCCGCGTATACGCCATAGCCGGCGGCGTCCCATCGAGCTCCGGCCGAGGAGACAAGATTGATCACCACTCCCCCACCTCGTGCAGCCATGATTGGGTAGGTCAACTTCATCAAGCTCAGCGAGGTTCGGGGTCCCGCTTCGAAGGCCAGGCGAAAGTCGGCGTCCGAATAGTCCTCAAGTGGCATCGGCCCGGCGGGAGTGGCGTTGTTTACCAGAATGTCCACGCCTCCCAGCCACTGAACAGCCGTCGCGAAGACCACCTCTGGTGCCGAACTTTCTGTGATGTCGACCGCCAGGGAGTCCGCGCTGCCCCCAACCGCGCGGATCACCTCCGCTACCCGCTCGAGCTTGTACAGCTTCCGACCGACGAGCAGCACCGCGGCCCCAGAGGCGGCGAGAGCCAAGGCGATACCTTCACCCACCCCCTGGCCACCATCAGTGACTACAGCTACCTTCCCGCTCAGTCGGCCGCCCACGATGTCGGCAGAAAGGCCAGTATCGTTCATCTTGACCTTCCGTCGACAACGTGACGGCCCGTCTAGCTGCATTCGTCACACTCCGGTTGTGCACTAACGTACTGCAGCGGCCCAGCAAGCGGCAGCCTCAGGAGGTGGTCGCGACCTGGCGTGCCCACCTGTAGTCCGCCTTGCCTGCGGGCGAGCGCACCACGTGGGAAACGAGGGTGATGGAGCGCGGAATCTTGTACCCGGCGATCAACGCCCGGCAATGCTCCACCAGGTGATCCTCGTCGAAGTCGCGGGCACCATCCCGTAGTTGGATCACAGCGGCGACCTGCTCCCCGTATCGCTCGTGAGGAATGCCGGTGACAACGGCATCCATGACGGTCGGGTAGCTCTTGAGTGCCGCTTCAACCTCTTCGGGGAACACCTTCTCTCCGCCGGTGTTGATGCAGCCTGAACCTCGACCGAGCAAAACAATCGCGCCGTCTGACTCAATTCGTCCCATGTCACCCAAGACCGACATGCGGACACCGTCGACGATGGGAAAAGTCTTGGCGGTCTTGATCGGATCGTTGAAGTACCCCAGAGGGACGTGGCCGCTACGCGCGATGAACCCAAGCTCGTCGGACCCCGGCGGGATCGGCTGCAGCTCAGCGTTGACCAACGTCATGTTCGGGTTGCCGCGCACCCGGGTTATGCCGTTCTCATCTGTTTCGAGTGTGCCGTCGACGCCGGACTCGGAGGCGCCGAACCCGTCGCGAAGGTACAGATTGGGCAATTGCTCAAGGAGCTGAGCTTTGGAGCTACGAGACCACAGCGCCCCCCCAGAACTGACCATAACCAGTGCACTGAGGTCGAACGATCCTCCGTGGCGCTCGATCTCGTCGGCTAGCGGCCGCGCCATCGCGTCGCCAACGATGATGAGGCAGGACACATGCTCGTCTTGGACGAGGCGGAGGGCCTCGTGCGGATCGAAAGCTGGCATCAACACCTGCTTCCAGCCTGCGAAGAAACCACTGAAGAGCGAGTAGACGGCCGCCCCGTGCATCAACGGAGCGGGCAGCAACGTGACCATAGGCTGGGTATTTGATGCAGCGGAGGCGGCGAGCTCGCCGCTATCGGTGAAGGGCGGGCCGTTGTGATTTCCACCGGCAAGTGCTGCCATAAAGAAGTCCTCCTGGCGCCAGACGACACCCTTGGGCATACCTGTCGTGCCCCCGGTATAGATGATGAACCGGTCATCGGCACTGCGGGAGGCGAAGTCTCGTGTGGTGGATTGCGCGGCCAGCGCGAGTTCGAAGTCGAAGAGCTTGGCTGCTCCACTGCCCTGCGCGTCGATCGATCCCAGGCAGAACAGTGTCGTGATGCTGGGACACGATGTCAGCGCGGCCTGGATGACGGGCAAGTACTCGCTATCTGCGATCACGGTCGTCAGCTGCGCGTCGGTGTACAGGTAGATGAGTTCAGCTTCGGTGTAGCGGTAGTTGATGTTGACCGGAACTGCCCGGATTTTCAGGCAGGCCAGTATCGACTCCACGAACTGGACGCTGTTGCGCATGTGGATGCCGACATGCTCCCCGGCTTCCACACCCGAGGCCTCAAGTGCGTGGGCGAGCTGATTGGCACGGTGTTCGAGCTGCAGATAGGTTCGTCGCTCGTCACCGCAGACGATGCAACTGCGCTCGGAAACAGCGTCGACGACGGCTTCGAAGAGGTCGGCGAGATTGAGTGTCATACGAGTTGTCCTTGATCTGTATCGGGCAGCGACAGATAGCTCGATGGAGCGGTTGTACGTACACCTGTAGATCGCGAATGGTCAGGTGAGTCGAAGCAGCGGCGGGATGAGGATGAGCACACGCAGCGCTGGACCAGACAGCAGCCGGGAGTCAGGTCAGCGGATCGACAGGCGTGGGCACTGGTTGGAGCCGGGCCGGGAGCGCGTGACTACTTCTGAGCGAGGTGCCGATCAGAGCCGGAAACGACGTCCGAGCGTCGAATGCGCCGACACACATGTTGACCAGATCGGCGACGATCGCGTCACATTCCTCGATCGTTCGCTCGTAGCCCTCTTGTGCCGCGAGAGCGGTCATGAGGAGCATGTTGACGTTCTGCGCACGCCACCGCCCGACCTCGGGCGAGACTTGGGACAGATCGGTCAACAGCTTCATTGTCGCCAAGTAACTATCAGCGTGGAGATGGCCGCGCAGGACGGCCTCCAGTGCGGGGTCGAACACGGCCTGAACCAGAAATCGGGCACAGCGACTCCCTTCCCGATAGACGGTCTCCGCGGCTAGTGGAAGAACCAACACTTCCATGGCCTGACGCACGGATGGGCTCCGGCCTGATTGTTCGAGTTCGTCGAGCATCTCCTGCCGGCGAATATGGACACGCGCCATTCGAGATTCCACCACGGCGCCGAGCAGATTCTCCCGAGAACCAAAATGGTACTTCGCGGCCGAGTTATTCAGTTGATTCGCCGCGGCTTGAACTTCCGTGAAGGTGAGCGCAGGCATTCCTCGCTCGGCGACAATTCGCTCAGCAGCGTCAATCATCGCCTGTCGAGAAGTGGCTCCAGTCACATTTATGCACTGTAAGGGTTGCCCCTTACGGTGTCAATGCTTCGCCCATAACTGCTGGTAGACGGTCCGCTATGCTCGATTTCGACGCGTCGAGATACAGGCGTCAACGAGACGCCTCAGCGCGAAAACTCGGTCGCCTCACCCATCTCGCCACGCCATCAGGTCGCCATTTTTAGCTATTGACTAGTTGTCCACAGTTCGTGATACTCGTCACGCAGAGTCGAGTCGTCGGCTCCTCGTCTCGTACTACGAACCCCTCTAACTCACCTTTTGGAGCGCAATGAAATACGCCAATGCTGCGGCAATTCTCACGGCTGCGACTGTTGTCCTGAGCGCGTGTGGAAGTAGCGAGGGGCCCGTCGATCAAGTCGACGCCGGCGCGCTGGTGCCGACCATGGGTGAGGAGTGCACCCCGGACAAGGTCGGTGGGACGATCACCATGGGTGAGTACGTCATGCTGCCGTCGTTCGCCCCGGGACAGGGTCAGTTCGGTGTGCGCGGTGGAGCTCAGTCCGCGGCCATCTACGACCGTCTCATGCGCTGGGACAGTCAGGCTGGAGAGTTCGTCCCACAACTGGCGGAGTCGCTGGAGTCGAACGAGGACAACACCGTGTGGACGTTGGCACTCCGTGAGGGCGTGAACTTCTCCAACGGTGATCCGCTGACCGCGCAGGACGTTGCGTTCACCGTTGGGCTGCATCAGAACCCGGCTACTCGGTCGGTCGCGATGACCGACGCCATGCAGATCGACGACGTCAAGGTGGTTGATCCGCGAACCGTGCAGATGACTCTCTCCGAACCGTGGGCGGGCTTCCCGGCATTGCTGTCAGGCACGGTCGGGGAAGTCATCCCGCAGAAGGCGTACGAAGCCAGTAGTCCGGAGGAGTGGGCGCGGGCGCCCATCGGTGCCGGTGCCTTCGTCATGGATGAGTACATCCCAAATCAGAAGGTGGTCCTGCAGCCCAATCCCGACTACTACGGTGGCCCCGTCTGCCCGACCTTGAGATTCGTGCAAATTCCGGGTTCACAGGGCACCTTTGACGCCTTCCAGAATGGTGAACTGCAGGCGGGGTTCCTTCGGGGGCCCAAGTTCGTCAACGCCGCTCAGGATGCAGGGGAGAAGGGTTTCCTCGAGGTGGTCAGTTCCGGTGCTGTGGTCAACATGAACTCCGGCACGGGCGGGTACGACGGCGTGTTTACCGATCCGCGTGCCCGCCAGGCGGTGGGATTCGCCCTGGATCGCGAGCTGATGGACCAGCGGCTCAACGGTGGCGAGGGGCAGCCCAACTCGGCCATCCTTGCCGAAACGTCGCGGTTTGCCGGCGGTGCGCAGGGGCCGGCGTTCGACAAGGACCGGGCGGCTGCGCTCGTGACCAAGCTCAAGCAGGAGAAAAGCTGGGACGGCAAAGTCACGCTGTTAATCTCAGACGCACCGGAGCTGGTCGAGTCAGGAGTCGTGGTCAAGGCACTGCTGGACGCGGCAGGTTTCGACGTGACGATCGAGAACGCGCCAATCTCGCAGGTGACGGCGCGCCAGTTCAAGGGCGACTACGAACTGGTGCTGGGAGGACTTGCCGTATCCGACGCCGACCCGGCGTCCACGTTTGCCTCTGGCATGACCCCGGGTGGTGCCACAAACCTTACCGGGATTGACGACCCCCGACTCACCGCAGCCATCACCGAGCTCAAGGCCGCAGCCGACATCGACTCTCAGAAGGAAGCGGCCGCCAGACTCCAGGAAGTCCACAACGAGGTGCTCCCCTACACCGTCTTCGCTAACGGCGTGGAGTACGTGATCATCGACGAGTCCCTGCACGGGGCCAAGTCAACGACGCACTCGGTAGTTCTTTTCGACGACGCCTACCTCGAGGATTGAGCCGTGACCGACACGACCACCTCCCCCGCATCACCGCCTGCCGTCTCCGCGCACCGTGACGCGGTCAGCTTGGCTGCGGAAATCCGCTCAGGAAATACCAGCGCCCGTGAAGTCGCCGAAGAGGCCTTGCGTCGCATCGAGGCGCTCAACCCAGAACTCAACGCCGTGGTGTCCACGCGAGCCGATGACGCTCTCGCCGAGATCGACGCCGGCTTGCCGGACGGTCCGCTGCGGGGCGTGCCTATTCTGATCAAAAACCTCGGAGCTGATGTGTGCGGCCAACCCGCCACCGACGGCTCCCGGTTATTCGCGGACGTTATCGCCGAGGCCGACTCGGCCATAGTCCGACGCTACAAAGCTGCTGGCATGGTGGTCCTGGGTACCACCAACGTCTCCGAAATGGGCAAGATGCCCACGACCGAGTCACTGTTCTACGGACCGTGCCGTAACCCGTGGAACACGGGCTACTCTACCGGCGGGTCCAGCGGCGGGTCGGCGGCAGCCGTCGCCTCGGGAATGGTTCCGGTCGCGCACGGCACCGACGGCGGTGGGTCCATTCGGATCCCCGCCTCGGCGTGCGGGTTGGTCGGCCTCAAGCCCAGCCGGGGCCGGATCCCGACCTGGCCCCACCCGGCGGGCTTTGCCTCCCCAGTGACCACGCACCACGCACTTACCACGACCGTCCGGGATTCCGCGGCGCTGCTGGACGTAACCTGCGGACACCTGCCCGGCGACGCCTTCGGAGCTCCGACTCCAGTCCGGCCGTTCCTCGACGAAGTCGGCATCGATCCGGGGAAGCTACGGATCGGAATCGTTCGGGCAGCACCCGAACCCTTCCCCACAGACTCCGTAATCACCGAGGTCGTGGACCGCACAGCTGCGCTGCTGGAAGAGCTCGGTCACGAGCTCTACGAAGTCGACCTAGGCATCGACGTCGTCCATGCGATCACAGTCAGTGGACGGATCATGATGGCACAGATGTCGGCAACCGTCGACAAACGACTAGCCCAACTCGGCCGAGAACTCCGTGACGACGACCTCGAACCATTCACCCGTACCATCCTCGACAATGGGCGCGGACTGACTGCGGCCAACCTCAACCTCGACCTTCAGGCCGCGCAGCGCATCGGCTGGCAACTCGGAACTCTGTTCGGCGATGACGGCGTCGACGTCCTGCTGTTGCCGTCGGTACCTCTCAGCGTCCCCGAGATCGGGTATCTCGACGTGACAGACCCAAAGACTCTCTGGACCCGTGCTGCCACCTATTCCACTACTACCTCCCTGTTCAACGTGTCGGGTCAACCCGCGATCTCCCTACCCGCTGGGGCAGACGACAACGGGCTACCTGTCGGGATTCAGCTCGCCGCTGACTACGCCCGCGAAGACATACTCCTGCGTCTGGCCGGACAGATCGAGACCAAAACGCCGTGGTCGGCAGTCGCTCCGGGTTACTCCAGCTGGTGATCGACGCTCATATCGAGCGACGGAGCAGTCTTAGGACATGACCGTGCCCGCCCTGATCTTCCAGCTATACGTGCCCCCGGCCCACCCGGGCCGGGGGCACAGGCGGCAGTAGCCCATCATCGGAGATAGAACTCGAACTGCGGCCATGCCTCATATCCACCATCTGTGTTACTCGCGTTCTCGGGCACGGGAATTGATCTAGAGCGTTGACCCAGCCACCGCGAGCGCGTTCACCTCGCACAACTACAACCCTCATCACGTCAGCGCTGAACTTCACAGAGACAGCCCGATGGGGTCGCTACCAACCTGACTGGAATACGAACCTGTTCGCTAAGAGAAAGAGCGTGGCCCACCCATGACCGAGGCATTCATCTACGACGCCATCCGGACACCGCGAGGTAAGGGCAAGCCCGGCGGTGCCCTACACGGGGTCAAGCCGATCGACCTGGTGGTCGGCCTCATCGAGGAGACGCGTCGTCGGTTCCCCGATCTCGACGAGAACCGCATCTCGGACATCATCCTCGGCATCGTCACCCCGCTCGGGGACCAGGGGATGGATCTGCCCCGCATCGCGGCCCTGGCCGCCGGCATGCCCGACACGGTCGCCGGCGTGCAGATCAACCGCTTCTGCGCCTCGGGGCTGACGTCCATCAACATGGCCGCCCAGAAGATCCGCTCCGGGTGGGACGAGGTCGTCTTCGCCGGTGGGGTCGAGTCCATGTCGCGCGTCCCCATGGGCACCGACGGTGGCGCCTGGGCGATGGACCCCGCCACCAACTACGACACCTACTTCTCGCCCCAGGGCATCGGCGCCGACCTCATCGCCACCCTCGAGGGCTTCACCCGCGAGGACGTGGACCGCTACGCCGAGCGCTCGCAGCGCCTCGCCGCCCGCGCCTGGGAGGAGGGCCGGTTCGCCAAGTCGGTCGTGCCCGTCAAGGACATCAACGGCATCACCATCCTCGACCACGACGAACACATGCGCCCCGGCACCACCGTCGAGGCCCTCGCCGGCCTCAAGCCCTCCTTCGCCATGGTCGGTGACATGGGTGGCTTCGACGCCGTCGCGCTGCAGAAGTACCACTGGGTCGAGGAGATCAACCACGTCCACCACGGCGGCAACTCGTCCGGCATCGTCGACGGCGCCGCCCTCGTCGTCGTGGGCTCCGAGAAGGCCGGACAGGAGATGGGGATGACCCCGCGCGCGCGGGTCGTCGCCGCCGCGACCTCCGGGGCCGACACCACCATCATGCTCACCGGGCCGACCCCGGCCGCCAAGAAGGCCCTCGCCACCGCCGGCCTGACCGCCGACGACATCGACCTCTGGGAGCTCAACGAGGCCTTCGCCTCCGTCGTCCTGCGCTTCCAGAAGGACATGGACATCCCCGACGAGAAGCTCAACGTCAACGGTGGGGCCATCGCCATGGGCCACCCGCTCGGCGCGACCGGCGCCATGATCACCGGCACCGTCCTCGATGAACTGGAGCGCACCGGCGGCAAGCGCGCCCTCATCACCCTCTGCGTGGGTGGCGGCATGGGTGTGGCCACCATCATCGAACGCGTCTGACCCACCGATACCACAGCGATACAGGAGTACAAGAACAGTGAGCGACAACATGTTCCGGTGGGATCAGGACGGCGACGGCATCGTCACCATCACCATGGACGACCCCGACCACGGCGCCAACACGATGAACTCCCGCTTCATCGACGACTTCTCCGCCACGGTCGACCGCATCGTGGCCGAGAAGGACTCCATCAAGGGAGTCGTCCTCACCTCCGCCAAGAAGAGCTTCTTCGGCGGCGGTGACCTCAAGTCCATGATCAAGGCCGGCCCTGAGCAGGCCGACGAACTGTACGAGCGGTCGATGGGGATCAAGGGCCGCATGCGTGCCCTCGAGACCTGTGGCGTGCCCGTCGTGGCCGCGATCAACGGCGCCGCCCTCGGCGGGGGCCTCGAACTCGCGCTCGCGTGCCACCATCGCGTCATGGCCGACGCCCGCGGGGCCAAGGTCGGACTGCCCGAGGTCACCCTCGGCCTGCTGCCCGGCGGCGGCGGCATCGTCCGCACCGTCCGGATGTTCGGCCTCGCCCAGGCCGTGCCCAACATCCTCATGTCCGGCCGTTCCTTCGCGCCCGACAAGGCCCTCAAGGCCGGCCTGGTCGACGAGGTCGTCGAGCCCGAGAAGCTCATCGACGCCGCCAAGGCCTGGCTCGCCACCGACCCCGAGCCCACCCAGCCGTGGGATCGCAAGGGCTGGACGCTGCCCGGCGGCACGATCGACGACCCCGCGCTGGCCGGCGTCCTGCCCTCGTTCCCCGCCAACATGCGCAAACAGACCAAGGGCGCCCCGGCCCCCGCCCCCCGGGCCATCATGGCCGCTGCCGTCGAGGGCTCCCAGGTCGACTTCGCCACCGCCGAGAAAATTGAGGCGCGCTACTTCGTCTCCCTCGTCACCGGCCCCATCGCGAAGAACATGATCCAGGCGTTCTTCTTCGACATGCAGCACTGCTCCTCCGGTGGCGCCCGCCCGAAGGCGGCCGACGGCTCCGAGATCCCGCGCACCCAGTTCACCAAGGTCGGCGTCCTCGGCGCGGGCATGATGGGCGCCGGCATCGCCTACGTCTGCGCCAAGGCCGGCATCGAGGTCGTCCTCAAGGACGTCGAGCAGGCCTCCGCCGACAAGGGTAAGGCGTACTCCGAGAAGCTCGAGGCCAAGGCCCTCGAGCGGGGCCGCACCACACAGGAGAAGTCTGACGCGCTGCTGGCCCGCATCACCCCGACCACCGACCCGCAGGCGCTCGCCGGCTGCGACCTGGTGATCGAGGCGGTGTTCGAGTCCCCCGATCTCAAGAAGAAGGTCTTCCAGGAGATCGAGGACATCGTCGCGCCCGACGCGCTGCTCAGCTCCAACACCTCGACGCTGCCGATCACCGACCTGGCCACCGGCGTCAAGCGGCCGGAGGATTTCATCGGCCTGCACTTCTTCTCGCCCGTCGACAAGATGCAGCTCGTCGAGATCATCCGCGGCGAGAAGACCACGCCGGAGACGCTGGCCAAGGCCATCGATCTGACGCTGCAGATCCGCAAGATCCCGATCGTCGTCAACGACTCGCGCGGCTTCTACACCTCCCGCGTCATCGGCACCTTCGTCAACGAGGCGATCGGCATGCTCGACGAGGGCATCGAACCGTCCACCATCGAGCAGGCCGGGCGGATCGCCGGCTACCCGGCGGCGCCGCTGCAGCTCTCCGACGAGCTGAACCTCAACCTCATGGTCAAGATCCGTCAGGCCACCCGCGAGGCTGAGGAGGCCGCGGGCAAGGAATACGTCCCCAACTCCTCCGACCGCGTCGTCCTGAAGATGGTCGAGGAGATCAAGCGGTCCGGGCGCGCCGCCGGCGCGGGCTTCTACGAGTACGCCGACGGCAAGCGCGGCGGACTCTGGCCGGGCCTGCGGGAGGCGTTCAACACCTCTCCCGACAACGCCCCGCCGCTACAGGATCTGGTCGACCGCATGATCTTCGCCGAGGTCCTCGAGACGCAGAAGTGCGTGGACGAGGGAGTGATCACCGACGACGCCGACGCCAACATCGGCTCGATCATCGGTATCGGTTTCCCGGCGTGGACCGGCGGCACCCGCCAGTACGCGAAGAACTACTCCGAGCCGGGCGCCAAGGTCGCCACCGGCTACAGAGGCTTCGTCGCCCGCGCCGAGGAACTGGCCGCGAAGTACGGCGAGCGCTTCGCCCCCACCGAGTCGCTGAGGAAGCTGGCGACCGACCAGGGCTGACGCCCCACCGCCGGCCGTGCCCGCACGCCCCCCGCCCAGCATTCCCACCCAGCCGGGAACGGCAGGCGGGGGGCGATGTTGTGTCCGCGCACGGCTTAATGCTATTGATCTTTCCCCAGCCATGAGCAGTCCAACCTCTGGGATAGCGACAATCCAGCAACCCTCGCGATCACCGCGGCCGTCGAGCTGCTCAGCATGGCACTCGCACTCGACACGGCCCCAGTACTCAAATCTTGATTGACCCGCCCGCGCCAAAAGGCCGCACCGGCGGATCGCTAGGCTCCCACCGGTTTTCTTGCGCCGGAATCCAGACGTTACGTAAAGTTGCCGTGTCGACGTCGGAGTATTTCAGCGACACGCAAGACTCGGACTTAAGCCCAGCTAGCAGCCACCCAGCAAGGGAAACCGCAATCACCTGCAGCCTGCGTGCCCACGAGTACGCAGCCGGATTCGATCCAAGGCACTCGCGGTACATGCATTCGTCACGAACCCGGGATTGCGCAGTGGAAGAATCGATATAGCAGCGCTATTCGGTCGGTTTGACGAGGATGACCTGGGCTGGATCTACGCCGTCGGCGGAAGTCAAGGTAGGGAGTTCGTAGCCCTCAAGACCGTCAAGCTCAAGACTTACCCGAGCTGCTAGATGCGAAGAACGAACTGACTGACCATTGGCGATGGTTGCATAGAACTGTGCGGCGTAGTTGATGGCATCGGTGTCGGCAATGCTGTCTGCCATTCCGATGGCGAGGGGGACGATCTTCTCCTCAACTAGGTTGTTAGCCTGCGGAGCCGAGTTGCACGAGTTCAAGAGAACGAGCAGGGGTGGACTGTCAGTGGCTTGCATGGCTCGGGCGAATGCCTGTGCAGTCACTATCACGCCGTCGTGCTGCTCATCTCGGTCTCCCTCGAAGACGATGAGAGCACTGCTGCTGTGGCCTGAGAAGTGAACGACGTGGGGACGGAACTTAGTGATTCCGTCCATCAAGTCCGCAGTAGTAGCGGCGGGCCGTGCGTCGAACTGAATTTGATCACGGTGAAGCGCAGCTTCAACTGCAGTTCGAATCCGTTTTTGCTCTCGGCCGATCCTCAGGTCCCCCTCGGATGCGGCGCCAAGCAGTAAAATTCTGAGGACTTCCGCTTTGGGCGATGGCATTGAGCGCATTACCTCGTTTACCGCATCTTCTGCCTGACTGAGCCGCGAGCTGAACGCCTGCTTTTCGCCAGCAGCCCTACGCGCAGCTTCTTCCTCTGCCTCCTTGCGCTTACGCTCCGCAGCCTCAAGCTCTGACTGTTGTGTTCGCTCCAACTTCGCCTGGAGATCCAGCTCGTGTTTTGAGTAGCTGTCCACTCTCTTCTGCCACTGCGCGGCGTCTTTACCTGCCGTTTCCGCCTCTTTGTCCTTACGCTCCGCCTCCCTGATCTTGCTCTTCATGGTGGTCAAGCTCTTGGTGGCCGCCGCTGCACCGCGGGCCTTGGCGGCGGCTGCCCTGGCGGCCGATTCCTTAGTCCTGTAGTTCCCGACCTTGGATTCTGCGTCTCGTCGCTGCTTGCGCTTTTGTTCCAGCTGCCTGCGGTACATGCTCGAACTCATCTGGTCCCTCCTGGTCGGAGATTGCGTTCTCGCAAGCTACAGCAGGGGTCCGACACTCGATCACCACAGCGCGAACCGCCCCTCAGTTTGTGTGCACGCGCTGCAAAGCGCGGTACAGCGTGGATCGTCCAACACCGAGATCGCGGGCGATCGCCGACGGCCCCTCCCCCGCTTCAACGCGGGCCCGGGCCTCGTTGATCTGTTCGTCAGTCAGGACGCGTTTGCGCCCCTTGTACTTGCCCTTCGTTTTCGCGATAGCGATGCCCTCGGCTTGGCGTTCACGGATGATGGCCCGCTCGAACTCGGCGAACGCCCCCAGTAGAGAGAGCATCAGGTCGGCGCGAGGATCCTGGGCGCCGGCGGCGTAGGTTGCCCGTTCGTGGACGAACTCCACGCTGGCTCCCTTGGCGGTGATTTCACCGACGATCTGCTTGAGATCGACCAGGGAACGGGCAAGGCGGTCCATCGACGCGACAACTAGCTCGTCACCGTCTCGCAGATACCTGATGCACTCTTCGAGCTTCGCGCGATCAGCACGCGAGCGAGCGGACTGCTTTTCGATATAGACCTGGTCGCACTCCCCCACCGCCTCGAGCTGACGCGCCTCGTTCTGATCGGCGGCCGACACGCGCACGTACGCCACCCGCTGTCCACGCGGACGCGAGGCCTCACGACCCGGCTTCGGATCCGGCTTTAGCTTTGGCTTCCGCTCGATGACGTTCTCCGAGTCCGTCGACTCCACCCGGAAGTTCCACCCCAGCTCGTCCCGGCGACGGAACCGAGTCCGCACGTTCCCGCGGCTGACGATGAGCACCTCCTCGCCACCATCACCAGAACGGTTCAGCAACGTCCCGACCCGATCAGCCATCGAAAAGACCCCTTCGCCCGGAATTTGTATCAATAGATCCTAGACCCGACGGTCATACGTTTCATAACGACCACAATGGACCCTGTGACACAGCAGCGATGGTTGGCGGCGTATCGTCCCGCACGGGTGTACTTCAGTGCAACAGCAATCGGTCGGTGAAGCCGAGTTGACTGGCCTGGATAGCGGGGAGCTCCGACGGTTCGGGAATGACGCCCTCTGCTTCGCCAGCCCCAGTCGGGCCCGAAGTACCGTTACGCCTTGTGAGCAACGAACTTCAGGCCCTTCTCGACCGAGTGGCGAGCAGCGACCCCGGCACGGCCAAAGAACTGCGGAAGCATGTGGAAGTACTACAGTCGCGGCGGCAATACGGCCTCAACTTCGAGCGCCACACGCCGGAATCGGTGGCGCTTGTCGGTCGGCCGCTCCTAGTCGGCGACAAAGCGCGATTCCTACCCGAGCGCGGCCAGACCGAGGTCGAGTCGAGCACGACATGGGTCGTCACTGGGATCACTGGCCCGAAAAAGGCCAGAGTTGCCTCGCTGCTGGACCCCCGGACTAAGGAAGAGGTCTCGCGAGCTGTCGAGGACTTGATCTACATCGCGGAGTTCCGCGATCCGATCTACCCGGGCCTGGTGTCAACGGGCAGGGTCGAGCGCGGAGGCGACAAGCCGTACAGCATGGTGATCAATGGCGAGAATTATCACGCGCTCGAAGCCATGCTTTTCACTAATCGAGGCAAGGTCGACTGTATCTACATCGATCCGCCGTACAACACCCGCGCGAACGACTGGAAGTACAACAACGACTACGTCGATCCCGGTGATTCGTACGCGCACTCGAAGTGGCTAGCGTTCATGGAGCGTCGCCTCAAAGTGGCCAGGGAGCTACTGAACCCAGAGGACTCGGTGCTGATCGTCACGATCGACGAGAAAGAGTATCTGAGGCTGGGCCTGCTGCTGGAGCAGCTGTTCCCAGAAGCCCGGATTCAGATGGTGAGCAGCGTGATTAACCCCGGCGGGGCCTCGCGGGTAGCAGCCTTCACGCGGGTGGATGAGTACGTGTTCTTCGTCAAGTTCGGAGACGCAACGCCCGCGAAGTACTCGAACGACATGCTGTTTACTGACGGCTACGAGCCCGACGCGAACAGGTCGCCTATCTGGCGCGGCATGTTGCGAGGAGGTTCTGGGCCGCTGAGGGCGGACTCACCGTCGAAGTTTTACCCGGTGCTTGTCGACCGGAAGACAGGCGTCGTCGTCGGCGCCGGTGAGGCATTGCCGCTCGATGTAGATCGGACGACGTACACACCGCCTGCTGGGTTGGACGCCGTCTGGCCGCTCAAGCGCGGAGGCATCGAAGGTCGATGGGAGCTGAATACCTCCACCTTCGAGTTCCGGCGCTCGCGGGGATACGTCCGAGCTGGCGATCCGAACAAGCGGACCGGTGCCCGCTCGATTTATTACCTCCGAAACGCCGAGATGGAACGTCTGGAGTCGGGCGAGCTGATCTCAAAGGGGATGAACGAGCGGGGATTTTTGAACATCGAGTACAACCCCGAGCGAGCGCGCACGCTGCCGGCCAAGACCGTGTGGAACCGGGAGAGCCACAATGCGACAGAGCACGGCTCCAATCTCCTCAAAGCGATCTTGCCCGGCCGAAAGTTTCCGTTCCCGAAGTCGCTATACGCGGTCGAGGACGCCTTGCGCTTCTTCATCGGCGACAAGCCCGACGCCCTGGTCGTTGACTTCTTCTCGGGATCAGGGACCACGGCGCACGCTGTCATGCGCTTGAATCGCCAGGACGGTGGTTGTCGGCGATCCATCTCGGTGACGAACAACGAAGTCAACGATGAGGAAGAGGCGTTGCTCAAGCGCGGGCTGCGCGCCGGCGATCCCGAGTGGGACTGCTTAGGCATCTGCGAGCGCGTCACAAAGCCCCGGATTGCCGCCGCGGTGACCGGCCAGACTCCGGAAGGCGTGCCAATCAAGGGTGAGTACCGATTCACCGACGAGTTTCCCATGGCCGACGGCTTCGAGGAGAACGTCGAGTTTTTCACTCTCACCTACGAGAACCCAGCATTGGTCGAGTTGGACCTCGCTTTCGGGAAGATCTCACCGCTGCTGTGGATGCGCGCGGGGGCGCAAGGCCGCATCATCACCGAACGCAACGGGATGTTCGATCTGGCTGAACGCTACGCCGTGCTGTTCAGCGTCGATGCCGCCAAGCCGTTCCTGTCGGCGGTAGCCGATGCCAGTGGCCTCCGGGTCGCCTATATCGTCACCGATGACGAAATGCAGTATCAGGCGATCGCCGGCCAGCTGCCAGACGGGGTCGAGTCGGTGAGGCTGTACGAGTCGTACCTGCGTACGTTCGAGATCAACACGGGGAGGGTCTGAC
Source organism: Dietzia sp. NPDC055340 (assembly GCF_053645335.1). Classification (NCBI taxonomy): domain Bacteria; kingdom Bacillati; phylum Actinomycetota; class Actinomycetes; order Mycobacteriales; family Dietziaceae; genus Dietzia; species Dietzia sp. NPDC055340. Next base: position 63,944 of record NZ_JBSHML010000024.1, read on the forward strand.
TGATGCAGCTGACGCTGAAGGACTATCAGGTCGGCGCAGTTAAGCAGATCTTGACCGACCTTGGTTACGCACGCACGGACTGGCACGAGCGCGGTCGCCGGACCGCATTCGCCCTCTCGGCAACAACCGGCTCCGGCAAGACCGTGGTTGCGGCGACAGTGATCGAGGCGCTACTTCGGGGCAGCGGAGAGTTCGACGTCGATGCCGACCCCACTGCCGTGGTGTTGTGGGTTTCTAAAGACCCGTCACTTAACGAGCAGACGCGCAGCAGGTTCATCACCTGTGTCGACGACATCGCACCCGGCGACATGGTGCTCTTGGACAAGAACTACACGGAGGACTCACTGCAGCCCGGCCGGGTCTACTTCATCAATCCCAGCAAGCTGACCAAATCCGCCGACTTCGTCAAGCACAGCAATTCGCGGCGCTACACGTTCTGGGAGATCCTGGCGAACACGATTAACGATCCGGACAAGACGTTGTACATGGTGCTCGACGAGGCGCACGAAGGCATGAAGGAACCGTCCAACACCGAGCAGACGATCGTGCAAAAAATCATCACCGGCAACGGAGTCAACCCGCCAATGCCGATCGTTCTGGGTATCTCAGCGACGGTAAAGCGGTTCGACGAGGCGATGGACAAGGCATCCGGGTTCACCAGGCCTGACAACGTCACGATTGACCCGAAGGACGTGCAGGCTTCGGGCTTGCTCAAGAGCACGCTTACCCTCGACATCCCCGACGAAGACGGCGAGTATATGACGTCAATGGTGCGCGATGCGACCAAGGACTTCGTGGGAATATGCGAGCGCTGGGATGCCTACTGCGCCGACCAGGATATCGAGCCGGTCCTGCCGCTGCTGGTGATCCAGATCCCGAACAAGGCCGCCGGCGAAAAGGACACCGAGAAGGGTCGCCGCGAGGAGGATGAACTAATCCTCCTACTGCTGGAGACGGTGCGCAAGAACTGGCCGGATATGCCCGAGCAGTGCGTGGCGCATGTGCTGGGCGACCGGTCGACGATCGAGGTGGGTGCATATGTGGTTCCACGTGTCGCTCCGCAGGACATCGAGGATGACCACCGGATCCGAGTGCTCGTCGCCAAGGACGCGGTATCGACAGGATGGGACTGCCCTCGCGCCGAGGTGCTCGTCTCGCTGCGCCCGAGCAGCGGGGACAATGACACCTACGTGACCCAGTTGCTGGGCCGCATGGTGCGGACCCCCTTGGCCCGCTCGACCAGCGACGAACTGCTCAACAGCGCTTCGTGTTACTTACCGTACTTCGATAAAGCCAAGGCGAAGATCATCGCCGAGGAGATCATGGGCATCCGCGAACCGCGTTCGGGCCAGCGCGGCGCGGCGGTTGGCAAGGTGATGCGCAAGCCGGTGATGCTGAGGCGTAACCCGCACGTCGACGAAGCCGTGGTCGAGTTGATCGAGTCGCTGCCGTCGCAGAGCAAGCCGGCTGCAACGCCGCGGCCGATCAAACGGCTGCTCAAGTCCGCACAGGCGTTCGCACAGGATGACCTGGTACCTGGTGCCGACAAGATCGCCCACGAGACGGTATTCGATGTGCTGGACATGGTGGTAGAGGAGAACGCCTCCGCACTGGCCGAGGAGGCCAAGCAGATCATGACCGCCGACATCCGGCGAATCCGCGCCGCGCATGGCGACGACGGAGCCACGTCGGAGACGACCTCACGCGACGCTGACGCGGCCACGGTCGAGGACGCTCTGCGGCACCTTCGTCGGCAGCTAGGCGCTTCGGTGGTCAACCGGTACCTGCAACGCGACATGCAGGCCGCGATCGACGCCGAGTACGAGGCTGGCGAGCCGGGCATAACAGACATCACCGCGGTGCGTGCAGCAGTGGCAGCATTGGCTTTTATCGATGTCGACGTGCGAAGGGTGGTCGAGGACGCGGCTGACTCCCTAACTCGGCATTGGCTAATCAGCAACGCACGCCAGATCGGTAAGCTCCCCGATACACGTCAATCGATCTACGAGCAGATCCGTGGCATGGCTCGCGGTGTCGAGCCGGTCGACATCGAAATCAAGCGGGAGGAGCTCGTCGATACCGTGGACACCGACGGAAACGAACTCCCGCTGGTGGGCAAGCACGTGCTATCCACCGATGCCGGCGCCTACCCGCTGGACCAGAAGATGGCCGGCACCGCGGAGAAGGCCGGAAACCGCTGGGAACTGACGGTGCTTGACCACGAAATAGCTGACCACTCGCTTGCAGGCTGGTATCGGAACCCGTCAGCGGGCAAACACGCCCTGCGGGTGGCCTACAAGGCCGGCGACGCCTGGAAGTCAATCCAGCCGGATTTCGTGTTCGTCAACGACGTGGAAGGTGAGCTACGTCCGTCGATCATCGACCCGCACGGGGCACACCTGGGCGACTCCGCTCCCAAGCTCAAGGCTCTGGTGCAGTACGCCGACGAGCACGGCGGTGCATTCGCTCGAATCATCGCCGTCGGTGTCGAGGATGAAGGCGAGCTGCTCGCTCTGGACCTCAAGGACCCAGCGGTACGGCGAGCGGTCTACGAGTCGGCAGCCGACAGCGACTCAATCAAGTCGCTCTACGACAAGTTCGGCTCGAAGTACGCGATGATCCCGGCGCGTCTACTTTGAGTCAGTTCGGTGGTTGCGGCGAATCTCGTCAGCTACAACGGCTCGCCTCCCCCAATCTGGATTTGTGAGACTGTGCCAAACGCGTGCATTCGTGAGTTCCACGGCTCCCGACTGATCGTGTGCCGATAATGTCAGATTCCGTCAACTGTGCAGGTCAGCGTCCGATCTCGCTCTCGCTTGCTACTGTCTCCCGCATGTGTGGTCGGTACTCGGTAGCCGTATCCGGCGCAGACCTGGTCGACGTCCTCGATCTGGACGGAACGGATCCGGGGTTCGAGTGGGAGCCGGCCTACTCGGTTGCCCCTCGCACGCGGGCGCCGGTGATCCGCGATCGCCTGATCGACGACCAGCGGGTGCGCGAGGGATTCCTGCCGACGTGGGGGCTGCGTCCGTCGTGGGCCAAGGAGAAGGGCCCGCGGCCGATTAACGCCCGCCTGGAGGGCGTGGCGACGAACGGGATGTTCCGCTCCTCGTTCGCCTCGGCGCGTGCCCTCGTGCCGATGACTGGGTATTTCGAGTGGCAGGAAACCGTCGAGAACGGCAAGAAGGTCAAGAACCCGAGTTACGTCCACGCCCCCGGCGACGAGCTCCTGCTCGCCGCCGGCCTACTGGCCTTCCACCGGGAGGGTGACGACGCCGAGTGGCGGACGACGTTCACGATCATCACCCGCACCGGCGAGGACGCGGCCGGCGAGGTCCACGACCGGATGCCGGTCTTCCTCACCCCGGCCGCGTGGGACACCTGGCTCGCCCCCGAGAAGATCGGCAAGAAGCAGGCCGCCGATCTGCTCGACCTGCTCGACGTCGAGTCCCGGGCGGTCGCGGCGACCCTGCGAACCCGTCCGGTGTCCCGGGCGGTCAATAACGTGCGCACCTTGGACCGCACTGACCCCAGTCTGATTGAACCGCTCGCCTAGACACCGCATGGATATTCGGGTGGTCAAAGGTGAGGCCCCCGCGTACATGTCACCGCCGGTAACCTCCACGTCGACGTTCTCGCAGATCACAGGTAGGTAGACGATGGACCCGGTAACTCAAGCGCTCAACTCCATCCCCGGCTTTCAGGGATCGGTGCAGCAGATTAATCGGACGAACCTCGAGATTCTTCGGGCTAACGGTTTTGGGGACGCCTGGTGGATCCCCGATTTCATTCGGGACATGACGGTCTCCGGCTGGCTCTGACAGGCCATCTGCGACACCTCGCACCGAATCGCCACGGCCCCTCGTGCTGGGTTCAGCACGAGGGGCCGTGTCGTCTGTACGCGCCGACCCTGAGCGGAGGGGGCGCGCTACCGGGAGCCGTATCGGCGCGCGCTGGTCGTTCCGTCTCGGTAGCGGGGTTTGCCGTCGGCGCCGTTGCGGTAGCGGCGGGGGTTCCGGGCCAGCCGTCGTAGGTCAGCGAGCAGTTCGGCGGCACGGCCCTCTCCTAGTTCGGTGATGGCGATCCGGTAGGCGCCGCGGGCGCCCCAGTCGAGCTCAGGAAGGCCGGCGACGACGCGGTGCCAGCGCAGGACCTCGAGGAAGTGTGCCTCGCCTGTCTGGTCGGCCGCGTGTCTGATTCGGTCCACCAGCTCGTCCACGCCGGCACCGTAACCGGGGCCTCCGACACCGGCGGTCAGTGCAGGTCGCGGGCGGCGATGAGACCTGCGACGAACGCGGCTGCTTTGTCGGCCTCGGCGTCGGTGAGGTCGTACTCCTGGCCACCGATCACGGTGCGAGCCGCGCCAAGTGGCTCGAGTCCGAACATGAGGCGGGTGCTGGCCGACAGCGCCGCCCGGTCGGCGATGTCACTGACGCTGCAGTCCAGGGCCTCGGCGAGTGCTGCGAGCTGGTCTTTGCTAATGGCGCTGGGCGACGCGGCCGGCCCGTGGGCGGTGGGCTTTGATTGTCCGCGCTCCCAGGCGCTGATCCAGGGGGATTTCACGCCGACGGCGACGGCGAGTTTGAGCTGGGACAGTCCGCGCTCGAGGCGGACGGCGCGGATGGCGCGGCCGAGTGAGCGGGCCTCGTCGGGTGTCATTGCCCCTCCCCCGCTGTGTCGGGTCGGATCTCGGCGACGACTGACCAGTGCCCGCCCTCGTGGGCGGTCGACACCACGGACGCCTCGACCCCGCCGAGGGCGCGCCTGCGGCGGTCGAGGTCGATGTGGGCGTGCAGCTCGCTCGGCCCGGTCCCGATCAAGTACATGTCGTCATCGTGCCCGGTGCTACGGCTGTACGGGTGTCGCCCCTGCCGGGGGCGCCTGGGGCGGCGCGTCGAGGGTCAGCAGCCATGAGGTCGCAGCCTCGATCGCCTCGGCGGCGACGGCCGCACCGATGGCGTCCCGGTCGACGGGCTGGCCGGTCGACCGCTCGTGCTTGCACAGGTAAAGGTCGACGGCGTCGGAGACGGTGCCCGGGTCGATCGTGGCTCCAAGTGCTGCCAGGGCGTCGTGCGCCTGGTGCTCGAGCTGGGCCTGTGAGTGCATCTGATCATCCCTTCTGGGTGGTGTCGGTCGCCGACGGTTACTGGGCGGCGGTCGGGCCTGCGGTGAGCGAGGCGCGGCGCTCGGTCTCGGTGCGCATGGCGCGGCCTTGGGCGAGGAGAATCTCGAACAGCTCGGCGGTGGGGGCCTCGGCGCTGGCGCGGGTCAGGGTGTGGGCGGTGGCGGCGAAGGCCCGGCGGTAGGCGGCGTCGAGGACGTCGGCGGCGAGGGTGGTCAGCCCGACGGCGGGGGTTCCGAGCAGGGTGACGGTCTGGAGGGCGTCGGCCAGGAGTCGGCCGTGGTGGCCGGCCATGCGTCCGGCGCTGGTCAGGGCGGCCAGGACGCGGGTCGGGTGATGGGGCTCGTCTGCGGTGACGAGGTCCGCGATGACGGCGAACAGCTCGCCGTAGCGGGGCGTGAGGAAGTCGTCGGCGGTGAGGTGGCGGGCGATGTGGCGGGCCTCGGCGGTGTCGGTGGTGTGCAGCAGGGCGCAGAGCAGGGCGGCTTCGGGGTCGAGCTCGGGGACGGTGGGGGCGTCGTCGGTGGCGGCGAGGTCGTCGACGTCGACCGGGTCGGCGGTGGCCTGCGGGTCCTCGGTCATGGTGTGCATTGTGATGTCCCCTCCCCTGCTGGTGGGTGGCTTAGGCGGCGTGGGCCGCGAGGTTCTTGATGCGGTCGGGGCGGAAGCCGGCCCAGTGGTCGGTGTCGGTGACGACGACGGGGGCCTGGAGGTGGCCGAGGGCCATGACGTAGTCGCGGGCGGCGGCGTCAGCGGTGATGTCGACGAGTTCATAACTGATGCCGGCCTTGTCGAGGGCCTTAATGGTGGCGCCGCACTGCACGCACTGCGGCTTGGTGTAGACCGTGATGCTCATCGAAAGATCCCTTTCGGGTGGTGCCCGTCTGCCTCTCGGCGATGGGCGGCGTCTCGTCAGTAGTCGAACTCGTCGAGATCGACGACGGGGGAGGTCGAGTGGGTCGCGATGATCGCCTCGGCAACGCCCGGGGTCGAGGCGATGGTCTCGCGGATGATGTCGTCGACGGTGACACCCTCGGCGAGGGCGTTCTCGGCGGGGAGGCCCTGGGTGCGGGGGTCGCTGATGAGGTAGCGGAACGTCATCGCGGTGATGTAGGCGATGCTGTAGATGTCCTCTCCCCTGCCCGGGTGCAGCCGCTCGTCGACGAGCTTCGCTGCCAGCATGGCGACTCCTGCGATGTGGTCGCCGTTGTAGAGGCGGGAATCCTCTACTTCGTAGTTCTGATCGTCCATTGCTCTACCTTTCTCTCCGGCTCTGCTTACTTCTATCGCACACGCATGATACTAGTATGCAAGTGGCTTGTGGGGGGTTTTTCGGTTCTCACCTGCGGTTTTCCCGTCTGCCTCTCGGCGATGGGCGGTTGTCGACTAGCCCTGGCTGGGGATGGGGGCGAGTCGGTCTCCGGTGACGAGCAGGTCGCCGTTGTAGTCGTCCCGGTGTTGGGGGATGCTGTGGGCGAGGTAGAGACCGTGGGTTCGCATGGCTACTCGGCTGATCTGGGGATAGAGGAATCGCTTGTGGCCATTGAGCAGGGCGGCGGCGTCGTGGCGCTCGATCTCGTGGGTGATATGAAGTGCCGACCGCACCTGGGTGACGAGCTCGCGGTTGTCGAGCAGGTGGGTGGCGTTGGCTGCGGTGGGCTCGTAGTAGCCGGTGCGGGTCTTCTTCGGGCTGGCGTTCATGGTGTTCTCCTGGCTGGCGAGGGTGGGCGTGCGCCCGTGGGCCGCCCCCGCAGGGTGGCGGGGGCGGTGGGGGTCAGTCGGCGGTGACGATCTCGGCGCGGCCGTAGTGGTCGTCGCCGCAGACGGTGCAGCGGTAGACGCCGTGGTTCTCGCTGCCGGTGTGGGTGACCATGCCGAGCGCTTCGGCGGTGGCGATTGCCGAGTGGTTGTCCTCGATCGCGACCCAGTCGTCGTTGACCAGGCCGACGAGGCAGGTAGTGCAGACTAGGTGGTCCATGTTGGCTCCTTTCGGGTTCGGGGTGAGGGGCCTTGTGGCCCGCTCTACTTCCATTATACACGCATCATACTAGTATGCAACTAGTATGGGCCGGTTAAA